>DFEO01000172.1 GCA_002368715.1 Ruminococcus sp. UBA3800 | reverse complement strand
CAGTCGAACCAGCCCATTCTTCTGGGTCTGCCTGTTGTGGCACCGAACTCGCCGCCGTTGCCGCCCCTCTTTCTGAGCTCGTCAGCCTCTTCACCGAAGATCTCCGAAACAAAAGCTCCGGCGCCGACAGCCGAGGAATAAGCCTTTACAACGGTCACTATCTTCTTGATCTCATAGGGCGGAAGTCCTGCACCGATAGCGCCGTAAGCCGCAAGCGTGGACGAGGATGTTACCATAGGATAGATACCGTGGTCAGGGTCCTTGAGCGAGCCCAGCTGACCCTCAAGAAGGATCTTCTTGTCAAGCTTCACAGCGTTCCAGAGATAAGCCGAAACATCGCAGACATAAGGCTCGATCATTTTCTTATATTCCATAAGCGTATCGAACAGCTCGCCCTCATCAAGCTCGGGCTTGTTGTAAAGGTGCTTCAGAAGGATGTTCTTTGTCTCCAGCACTCTGTGTATCTTGACTTTGAGAGCTTCCTCATCGAACAGCTCCTGAACCTGGAAGCCGATCTTTGCATATTTATCGGAATAGAAAGGAGCGATACCGCTCTTTGTCGAACCGAAGCTTGCCTTGCCGAGCCTCTCCTCCTCATACTGGTCAAACAGAACGTGATAGGGCATGACCATCTGAGCTCTGTCCGACACGAGCAGCTTGGGGGCAGGAACGCCCTGCTCGATAACGGAGTTATATTCCTTGAAAAGCTTCGGGATATCCAGCGCAACACCGTTTCCCACGATGTTCACGGTCTTAGGCGAAAAAACGCCCGAAGGAAGCGTGTGAAGAGCGAACTCACCGTAGTTGTTTACTATGCTGTGTCCGGCATTAGCACCGCCCTGAAAGCGAATAACGATATCGGATTCCTGTGCGAGCATATCGGTGATCTTGCCCTTGCCCTCGTCTCCCCAGTTCGCACCTACGATAGCACTTACCATTGATTATTCCTCCTTGCCCGAAAGCAAATCTTAATACGACTAAACAAACACAATATATTATATCACAATCAAAGCCCCGTGTAAACAGCAAACCGACACTTTTTACATTTTAGAAATAATTTACACATCGCTCCCTCTGCGACAAATGCACAAAGCTATATAAGACCGGCCCGGCATCAGCTTTTACACAGAGCTCGGTCTTGACAGATCCATACTGTTTTGTAAAGATCATTGACCAAATCACGCACAGCAGATCATGAAAACTGATTTTTGAGGATAATTTAAATTCAGTATTGAATTTTTTTGAAAAATGTATTATAATATGTGTGTATGCAGATAACTCTTGGCAGAGGTGATATGATGAAACTGAAAAAAACAGCAGCTTTTCTTTCGGCGGCGCTGGTGGCACTGGTCTCGCTTTCGCTTACGGGCTGCGAGGACAAACCCAAGCAGGATTCGTCCTCGGATGATGTTTCGATAAAAAACAGCACGAACGCCGTGACAGGCAAGGTGGAGCTTAAGGAGTACTCTTTTCCGGAATTTCTGACAGAGCTGGAAGACCAGGGCACTTATTATAACGTGGTCTACTCCAGCTTTGACCCTTCAAAGCATATCGAAAAGGTGGATAACCAGCCCTATCAGGGCTATGACTGCAAGAGCCTTATAGACGACACGCTGTATATGTTCGCCGGCGATAACGGAAGAGTCGGGCTCCTTGACAAAAACGGAGATGTCGTTCTCGAGGCTTCCGAATATACAAAGATTGATCTTGCTGCGGACAGGATCCTCGCTTTGTATGAGGATGCCGAAAGCAGCGAGCCTTCAGAATATGTAAGATTTGATTCCAGAGGTTCGCTCAGCGACTATACGGCGCCCGAGTTTGACAAAGAGGATATCCTTATCTCCGATGCCTATTCGGAAGACCCCGACAAGGCAGGAGCGGTGCTCAAAGCGCTCTATCTGCCTGACGGCGCCTCTGTGGGGATGGGTGATGAAAGCTTACTGCTGCTCGATTCTGCGGTGTGGGCGGACAGCAGCACTTATTCCGATATCGAAAACTGCAAGGCAGCAGTCAGAGCAGAGCTTGACGACAGGCATTATCTTATCTGTTTTGATCCCCTTTACAATTACACCGTCTGCGAGACAGCCTATGCAGCTGTGCGCCTGAAAGTCGGTGATGTTTACGGCGAGTGTACTGTGAACAGCTACGAGGATTATTATGAGCTTGTGAATATGATAGACAGCTTCGGTGTTGCTTCCGGACAGTCGTCACCATCAAAGGATCACTCGCTCGATTTTATACAGATAGAAACAGGCCTTGGCAGCAGCGAGCGCACACAGTATACCTTCTCTCCCGACGGCTACTGCTTTACCGATGTGCTCTTATCGGACGGCGAAAAGGCGGTCGATAAATACTTCTCCTATCTCGACAAGGAGGATTTTGTAGACCTCGTTTTGTGGGTGGATCAGGTGCTTTCGCAGGAATATAAGGGAAAAACTGCAAAGAAGGAATGATAAGACCATTTTTTTGTACATATAATATATTTAACTATTGACATCCGGGCTTTGTTGTGTTATTATTTATAAGGTGGATTATGTCTTGTATATTCGGCTGTTTTTTGCAGATACTTTCGTTATAACAAAACGGAGGTAACGCTATGCAGGAACAGGAAGAGATACTTCGTTCTCTGCCTTGTGAAGAGCAGTTCACGGCAGGGCTCGGAAGTATAGATATACGGGATGCAAAACACAGCATCCACTGTCTTAACATCATCGGTCAGATAGAGGGGCATTATATGCTGCCGGCCGATAACAAGACAACGAAGTATGAGCATATCATCCCGACGCTCGTTTCTGTCGAACAGGATATGGGCATAGAGGGACTGCTGATAATACTGAACACTGTCGGCGGCGACGTTGAGGCAGGGCTGGCGATAGCGGAGCTGATATCCGGGATGAGCAAGCCCACGGTCTCGCTGGTGGTGGGCGGCGGCCATTCGATAGGCGTGCCTCTTGCAGTAAGTGCGAAGCGTTCGTTCATCGTTCGCAGCGCCACCATGACCATCCATCCTGTCAGGATGAACGGCCTTGTGCCGGGCATACCGCAGACGCTTTCTTATTTCGAGAAGATGCAGGACAGGATAGTCCGCTTTGTCACCGACAACTCCGGCATAAGCGAGCAGAGGTTTCGTGAGCTTATAATGGCAACGGGTCAGCTCGTTATGGATGTGGGCTCGGTGGTCGAGGGTCAGCAGGCTGTCGATGAGGGGATAATAGACCGCCTTGGCGGCCTTTCTCAGGCAGTGGAGGAGCTTTACAGGATGATAGAAGACGGGCAGAGCAGCTGAGCGGCCCGTTTACATAGACAGACATTCAGGGAGGACATTATGGGTATATTGAGTGCGATCTTTCAGGCGGTCATTCAGGGGCTTACAGAATTTCTGCCGGTATCCAGCTCGGGGCATTTATCTCTTTACCAGCATTTCACCGGCAACAGCGGCGAGGGAGCGCTTTTCTTTTCGGCGATACTTCACCTCGGAACGCTGGTAGCCGTGTTCATAGCGTACAGACAGACGATATGCGCTATGGTAAAGGAACTGGGCGTAATGTGCTCCGATATCGTTCACCGCCGATTCACGCTGAAAAACATGAATGTCGAGCGCAGGATGATAATGATGATGATACTGTCCTGTCTGTGTCTGGCACCGTTTGTCTTTGTCAAGGACTGGTTTGAATCCATTGCCGAGGACAAGAGCATTTTTGCCGAGGGCATATGCTTCCTTTACACTGCGGCGATCCTTTATATGTCTGACAGGTGCGCAAAGGGAAACAAGACGGCCGAGAACATAAAGCCGAAGGATGCTGTCACTGTCGGTCTTTTCCAGGCGGTAGCACTCCTGCCGGGCGTTTCAAGGTCGGGCTCGACTATAAGCGCAGGCCTTTTCAACGGCTTCACAAGAGAGCTTGCGGTCAAGTATTCGTTTATCCTTGGCATACCTGTTATACTTCTGAGCTGCCTTATCGAGGTCAAGGATGCTGTGACATCCGAGGCGGCTATACCCTGGGGAGCGTGCTTTGTCGGCTTCATAGTTTCGGCTTTTGTGGGTCTTGTGGCTATCAAGATGGTCACATGGCTCGTGCGAAAGGACCGCTTCAGGATATTTGCCTACTATACCGCAGTGCTTGGTATAGTTGTTCTGCTCATTTGCTTTGTCGAGCTTTGCATGGGCAGACCGATCGTGTTTAATACATAATAGATAATAGAGCCTGACAAATGTGCAGGCAGCGAAAAGTCTGAAATCGGGGCATTATGCCGTTTCAGACTTTTTGGAGTTTTAGGAAAGGATTGAAAGCTTTAAATGGCAGAAAAGAAAACGGGCGCAGCAAAGGCAAGAAACGGCTCTGCTCCTTCAAAAAAGAGCACGGCCGCAAGAAAGCCTCAGCAAAAAGCGCCTGCCGGCAAAAAATCGAATACTGCCTCAAAGGGGCAAAAAACGTCTGCATCGGCTGATAAGGCAGCTGCCGCCGAGCGTGAGAGCAGGCGTTTTTGGTCGTACATACTGTTTTTCTTCGGGGTGTTCGAGCTGTTCGTGACCTTTATCCCCGGGGGCGGCCTGTGGAACTGGCTCCACTGCTTCAACAGAGGTCTTTTCGGCTCTGCCTGCTTCCTGTTTGCTCCCATGGTCATAGCGGTGGCTCTGATGATAGCCTCAGACCTCAGCCGCAACAGCGTTACTGCAAAGGTGGTAGAGGGGCTTATCCTTATGCTGCTTTTGTCGGGGATAGTTCAGATAATCCAGGTGGGTTCCGTTACGGGAGACAGCTTCTGGCTGAAGATAAAGGGTCTTTACACCAGCGGCAAACAGCTCAAAGGCGGCGGCTTTATGAGCGCATTTATAGGGTGGCCGCTTTTGTGGGCATTCAAGCGTGTGGGTGCAGCGATAGTTATAATCCTGGTGTCGCTGCTGTTTGTGCTGCTGCTCACAAACATAACTCTGCCTCAGCTGCTCAAGGGCTTTGCAAAGCCTGTTGTAAAGGGCTATGAGGCTGTCAATGAGGACAGGCTTCGCCGTGCGCAGAACGCCCCGACACCCGAGGAGCTCGAAGCTATCCGTGCCGATAAGGCAGCCAAGAAACAAGCAAGGCAGAAGGCCAAGGTGGATATCGCAAAGTATTATGACGGTGAGGTCCGGCTTGAAAAGGACAAGGACCTTTATGAATTCTGGGACAGCAGCAGGGCAGCTGCCGCCGAGGAAGAAAAACCGGCTGTTACTGCGGATGCTGCGGCTCCCGTGCCCGAGACCGAGCCTGTTGCGGAGGATACGGCGGCAAACGGTATGACCGAGGAGGAGGAACTGGCACAGCTTATAAACGGCGTCGTTTCAAAGCGCAAAAGAGCTCCCTCAAAGCCGAAGCCCGAACCCGAAAAGGCTTCCGAGCCGATGAAGATAAACGTTGAGAAAAACGGCCAGACCACGCTCTTTGAGCGTGACGAGCAGATAGCGGCTTATGTGACGCCGCCTGTCGATCTGCTCCAGTTTTCAAAGAACACTGTCGACAGCGAGCTCGTTCAGCAGGAGATAGCCGACAAGAGCCAGAAGCTCGTTGAAACGCTGGAGACCTATGGCGCAAAGACAAGGATAGTGGGCATTTACAGAGGTCCCTCGGTAACACGATACGAGCTCCAGCCGGCGGCAGGAGTCAGGGTCTCGAAGATAACCCAGCTTTCGGATGACATAGCACTGAGCCTTGCGGCGACCAGCGTGCGTATCGAAGCGCCTGTCCCGGGCAAGGCCTGCATCGGTATCGAGATACCGAACTCGAAGCGTGACACCGTTTCTCTGCGTGAGCTTATAGACAGCGATGAATACCGCAGATCAAAGGGCAAGCTCACCTTTGCTGTCGGTAAGGACATCGAGGGCAAGATAGTTATGGGCGACATCTCAAAAATGCCCCATGTCCTTGTTGCCGGTACCACAGGCTCCGGTAAGTCGGTGTTCACAAACTCGATAATCCTGTCTATCCTCTATCACGCATCGCCGGAAGAGGTAAAGCTTATTCTTATCGACCCGAAAAAGGTCGAGTTCCCGATATACAACAAGATACCGCACCTGCTCATACCCGTTGTCACCGAGCCGCTCAAAGCCGCAGGCGCTCTGGGCTGGGCTGTGAACGAGATGAACAAGCGCTATCTTATGTTTGAAGCAAACAGCGTAAAGAACCTTAAAGACTTCAACGATATGCTTGCCGAAGAGAAGCAAAAACCCGAGCAGGAGCGTGACGAGATGAAGGCAAAGCTTTCGCCTCTGCCGCAGATAGTTATAGTCATCGACGAGTTTGCTGACCTTATGATGGCGGCAAAGAGCGAGGTCGAGGACTCGGTGCTAAAGCTCGCTCAGCTTGCCAGAGCCGCAGGCATACATATGATAATAGCAACACAGTCACCAAGAACGGACGTCCTGACAGGCCTTATCAAGTCAAACATCCCGTCGAGAGTTTCCCTGAGCGTTGCCAGCAACATCGACTCCCGTGTCATCCTTGACGAGAGCGGAGCCGAGAAGCTTCTCGGAAACGGCGACCTGCTTTATAAGCCTATCGGCGTAAGAAAGCCTTTCCGTATCCAGAGCGGCTTTGCTTCGGCAAGAGAGATAAGCAATGTAGTTGACTTTCTGAAGAAGGATCATTCTGCCGAATACAGCCAGGAGATAATCGACGAGGTCGATGAGAACACTCCTGTCCCCAAGGAGCAGAAGGGCGTTTCCGATGAGAATATAATGGTTAATCCCGATGATGATCTTGTAAATCAGGCAGTGTCGATCATTCTCCAGACTCAGAACGCATCGACCGCATATCTCCAGCGAAAGCTCAAGCTCGGCTTCCCGAGAGCCGCAAGGATAATGGACGAGATCGAGGAGATGGGTATAATCGGACCACAGGAGGGCTCGAAGCCCAGAAAGATCCTGATAACTCAGGAAGAATGGGCGCAGATGCAGGAAAGAAGATGAATGCAGCAAAAACAAAGGCCGACCGCAAAAGGATAGCAGTTCTGCTGTTCATAGACCTTCTGGCGATAGTTCTCACACTCTTGCAGGCGGCAGGGCTTTTGTCCGTCGATGATGTGCTCATAAAGCTCGGCCTTGCGGACAAGCCTGCTGTCAATGCCGAGACGGAGATACATTTCATCGATGTTGGTCAGGCTGACTGCACCCTTGTGCTTTCACAGGGAAAGGCTATGCTTATCGACAGCGGCGATATGGACCGCACCGACAAGGTGATGCAGTATCTTCTTGACCACGGAGTAAGAAAGCTGGATGCAGTGATCGTCACACACCCTCACTCCGACCATATGGGCGAGATGAGCGATATACTGGAGCGCTTTGAGGTGGGCAGCTTTTATATGCCGTCCTTCCCCGAGGAGCTCACACCCACCACCTATTGCTATGAGAGTATGCTCGATGCTCTCGATAAAAAGGGATTGGCTATACTTGACCCTGACGGCAAGAGCTTTGTGCTTGGCAGCTGCAAGGTGCAGCTTTATGCGGCAAGGGGAGAGTATGACGACCTGAACAACTATTCCGCTGTCGTAAGGATCGAGGACGGAGCAAACACCTTTCTTGTCACAGGCGACTGCAGCTTTGCCGAGGAGAAGGAGCTTGCAGAGCGTGGATGCGACCTTTCGGCAAAGGTGCTGCGTGTCGGCCACCATGGCAGCGCCACTGCCTCGGGAGAGAGGTTTCTTTCGCTGGTATCGCCAAGATACTGTGTTATCTCCTGCTCGGTGGACAATGACTACGGACATCCCGAGCAGACGACATTGAAGCGCCTGAGAAAATATACGAATAAGATATTCTGCACCTCGACCTGCGGCACTGTGGTCTTCTATTCCGACGGCGAGGGGCTGGATGTAAGAAAAGAAGCTGATTTTAATGAAAAGACCGGATGAAACTTTTATTATCGACAGGATAGAGGGCGGCTTTGCCGTGGCATATTCCGAGAGCGGCGAAAAGAGGGACTTTTCTCTTGCTATGCTCCCGAAGGACATAGCCCCGGGAGATGCTCTGAATATCAGCGGTGCCGCACCAAAGCTTGATAAGAAAAAAACCGACGACAGACGCCGCAGGCTCAGCGCCAGAACAAAAAACGCCGGAAAAAGATCGGAGGGAAACAAATGACCGAACAGAGCAGGGATCTGTTTACTCTGATAAATGAGCGTATGCACAGCCTTTCAAAGGGTCATAAGCTTATTGCGAACTTTATCCTTTCCCACTATGACAAGGCTGCCTTTATGACAGCTCAGAAGCTGGGAAAGACAGTCGGTGTCAGTGAATCAACGACCGTTCGTTTTGCGGCAGAGCTTGGTTTCGAGGGTTATCCTGAGCTTCAGAAGGCGCTGAAAGACCTTGTGAGAAACAAGCTCACCTCCGTTCAGAGAATGGAGGCGACCTCAGAGGTCATCGACTCCGACAATGTGCTCGAGCGTGTCCTTAGCCTTGATATCGAAAGGATAAGACGCACTATGGAGGAGACCTCCCCCAAGGACTTTGATTCGGCTGTCGATAAGATAGTCGGCGCCGACACCATATACATAATCGGCACAAGGAGCGCAGCGTCGATAGCATCCTTTCTGAGCTATTATCTCGGGCTTCTGTTCCCGAGAGTAAAGCTTGTTGTCTCGGCAACCACCTCCGAGCTTTTTGAGCGGATAATGCGTATAGACGAAAAAGATACGATGATCGGGATCTCCTTCCCACGCTATTCAAAGCAGACCGTTCAGGCGCTCAGATATGCCAAGGATAACGGTGCCAATGTTATAGCTATCACGGATTCTCCCAATTCGCCTATCGCCCGTTATGCCGACAGCCTGCTCATCGCAAGGAGCGATATGGCATCCTTTGTCGATTCACTGGTGGCTCCGCTCAGCCTTATAAATGCGCTGATAATCGCAGCGTCCAGAAGAAACCTTGACAAAACTTACAAGACCTTTGAACGGCTCGAAAAGGTCTGGGAGGAATATGACGTTTATGAAAAAAACGGAGAGTTTTGACGTCCTTATAGCAGGCGCAGGCGCCTCGGGGCTGTTCTGTGCGGCACAGTGCGCAAAGCGTGGGCTCCGCTGTGCGATAGTCGAGAAGAACGAACGTCCGGGGCTCAAGCTTTCCATAACAGGCAAGGGCAGATGCAATGTCACCAACAACTGTGATGCCGACACCGTTATGAAAAACATCCCGAGAAACCCGAGGTTCATGTTCTCGTGCCTGCAAAGGTTTGCGCCGGCAGACACTATGGCATATTTTGAGAGTCTCGGGGTCGAGCTTAAAACCGAAAGGGGCAGCCGTGTGTTTCCCGTCAGCGACAGAGCCCGGGATATCGTCGATGCGCTGGTAGGCGAGTGCAGGCGGCTGGGGGTCGTTTTCATAAGGGACGAGGTGATCGGCATACTTACCGAAAACGCTAAAGCTTCGGGCCTGAAATGCAAAGGGCAGACCCTTTATGCCGATAACGTCGTCATAGCCTGCGGCGGCAGATCCTATCCGAAGACAGGCTCAGACGGCTCGGGCTATGCGCTTGCAAAAAGCCTCGGCCACACGGTTACTGCCATAATGCCGTCGCTTTGCCCTATGGTTTGCGCTCAGGCGGATGAATGCGCAGAAGCTATGGGGCTGTCACTCAAAAACTGCACGCTCTCCCTTTATAAAGAGGGAAAGAAAAAACCGGTATACAAAGAGCTCGGTGAGATGCTGTTTACCCATTTCGGGCTTAGCGGTCCGCTTGTGCTGTCGGCCTCGGCTCATATTGACAATATCGACAAATACAGTTATACTGTTGTTATAGACCTGAAGCCGGCCCTTGATGAGCAGACGCTTGACAAGCGTATACTGCGTGACTTTACCGAGGATGCGAACAAGGACCTTGCCAATGCCCTCAGAGGGATGCTCCCTCAGAAGATAATACCTATGGTGATCGGCAGGGCAGGTCTTGACCCTCAGATGAAGCCGAACAGCATCACGAAGGAGCAGCGCCGAAGGCTGCTCGAAACTATGAAGGAGCTGCGCTTTGATATAACAAGGCTTCGGCCTGTCGATGAAGCGATAATCACAAGGGGAGGCGTAAGCGTCAGGGAGATAGATCCCTCGTCGATGGCCTCAAAGCTTTGTGAGGGTGCCTATTTTATCGGTGAGGTACTCGATGTCGATGCCTATACGGGCGGCTTTAATCTGCAGATAGCATTCTCCACAGCCTATGCAGCAGCTCAGAGCATAGCAGGATAATTCAGGAGAATGTCTTTTATCATCATTACGAAAGAGGAGATATCTATGACAATAAATGTTGCGCTTGACGGCCCTTCGGGAGCAGGAAAGTCCACTATCGCCAGAGCTGCCGCAAGAAAGCTTGGCTATGTTTATGTTGACACGGGAGCAATGTACCGCTCTGTGGCACTGTTTATGCTCGATAACGGCATCGACCCCGAGGACAAGGAGGTCGTAACGGCGCTTTTGCCGAAGGTGAAGATAGACCTTGCCTATGAAAACGGCGAGCAGCGTGTCATTTTAAACGGCGAGGACGTTTCCGAAAGGATAAGGACTTCGGCTGTGTCCATGGCAGCCTCAAAGACATCCTCCTATCCCGAGGTGAGAGAGTTTTTGCTCGGTCTGCAAAAGGATATAGCAAAAAGCAATGACATAATAATGGACGGAAGAGACATAGGAACGGTCATCCTGCCTGATGCTCAGATAAAGATCTTCCTTACGGCCTCGGCCGAAAAGAGAGCCGAAAGACGCCATAAGGAGCTCGTTGAAAAGGGCGAGAGCATATCCTTTGAGGAGGTGCTCGAGGACATAAAGAAGCGTGACGAGCAGGATATGAACCGTGAGACAGCCCCCCTGAAGCAGGCAGAGGATGCTATCCTTGTGGATACATCCGAGCTTACTCTCGAGGAGTCGATAGACGCTGTTTATAATACCGTTGTAAATAAAACACTTAAGCAGGAGAAGACAGAGCCTTCTGAAAAAAAGCCTTCTTCACGGGACCGTGAGCTTATGCCCGTTCGCCCGATAAGCAAAAAGCACAAGCTGGGCTTCTTCCACGTTTTCTTCTACAATCTTCTCAGATACATAGTCCTCGGTCTTTATCACCTGTTTTATAATATCTCCTATGAGGGCACCGAGAATGTTCCGAAGGACGGCGGTAACATCTTTGCTTCAAACCACCGCAGTTATCAGGACCCCGTGTTCATAGCGCTCCATACAAGAGTGCCGATCTCCTATATGGCCAAGGAGGAGCTGTTCAAGCAGAACGTGTTCTTTACAGCCCTTATCAAGGCGTTCGGTGCGTTCCCTGTTGTCAGGGGCTCCGGCGACACCACTGTTATAGATACCTCGGTGGAAAAGCTTGAAAAGGGAAGGAACCTCGTTATCTTTCCCGAGGGCACAAGAAGCAAGGACGGAAAGGTCGGCAAGGGAAAAACAGGAGTGGCGCTCGTTGCAGCAGTTGCACAGACAAAGGTGATACCCGTGGGCATCAATTTTGAAGGCAGGCTCAAGTTCAGAAAGCGTGTTGTCGTAAGATACGGCAAGCCAATCGAACCCGTAAAAATGGGAATAACTGGAACTTCTCCAAGAGATCTTAAAAAGATCAAGAATGAGATAATGGAAAATATCATTGGTCTGGTGCGCTAAATGTTAACTAATTGTAAAATTTCTGTTGCTAAAACTGCGGGATTTTGTTTTGGTGTAGACAGAGCCGTAAAAATAGTGTATAATATGTTAGATAGCCGAAATAATGTTGTAACGTTAGGTCCGATCATTCACAATCCTAATGTTGTTTCAGATCTGAAGGCCAGGGGCGTGTACCCGAAGGACATTTCAGAGGTGAAAAAGGGCGATACGGCAGTCATAAGGTCACACGGAGTGGCAGCGCAGGTGTATGAACAGCTGAAGGAAAAGGGAGCGGATATCGTTGATGCTACCTGTCCTTTCGTCAGCCGCATACACAGGATAGCAAGTGAGAGCTATGATAAGGGACAGGCGGTGCTTATCGCCGGTGATGCCGAGCATCCCGAGGTAGTCGGGATAAGGGGGCATTGCAGGGGAGAGAGCTTCGTTTTCTCGACGGCGCAAGAGTTTGAGGAGCTTGTAAGGAGCCACGACTTTTCGGCCGGGGCATCCATTATGGCGCAGACGACCTTTAACAGGAACGTGTGGTGTGACTGCTTAGAGCTGTTTAACAGGCTCCTGCCGCAGGCAACGGTGTATGACACTATCTGCAATGCGACGCAGGAGCGCCAGAGAGAGGCTGCCGAGATGGCGGCAAAGGCTGATGTGATGGTGATCGTCGGCGGACTTCACAGTTCAAACACCCTTAAACTTAAAGCGGTCTGCGAGAGCATCTGCGGCAGGTGTTATCATGTCGAGGATGCTAAAGGGCTGAGAGAGTGCGGTATAGACTTAAGCGGCGCACATATTATCGGGATCTCTGCGGGGGCTTCAACTCCTGCTTATATAATCAAGGAGGTACAACAGACCATGAGTGAAATGTTGAACAATGTTGACGAGGAATTTAACTTTGAGGAGGAACTTGAGAAGACCCTCAAGAAAATACATATCGGTATGAAGGTCGAAGGCGTCGTTACTGACATAAATAACGGCGAGGTAGCTGTGGACATCGGAACGAAGCACACAGGCTATATCCCTTCGAGCGAGTTTTCGGACGATCCTTCGGTAAAGCCTGAGGATGTAGTAAAGGTCGGAGACACACTTAACCTTATCGTGCTCAAGACAAACGATCAGGAGGGTATCGTTACCCTTTCCAAGAAGAAGGTAGACGCATTCCTGGGCTTTGAGAAGGTGATGGAGGCCAAGGAGGCAGATGCAGTTCTCGAGGGAACAGTTACAAACGTTGTCAAGGGCGGTGTTCTGGTTTCGAGCAACGGTGTAAAGGTTTTCGTACCTGCTTCACAGGCTGCACCCAGAAGAGATTTCGATCTTAACGAGCTGCTTAAGAAGCCTGTTAAGTTCAAGGTGCTCGAGGTAAATGAGGCAAAGCAGAGAGCAGTAGGATCTATCCGTGCAGTTGAGAGAGAGGAAAGAGCAGCAGCTCAGGCAGCTTTCTTCGAGACAGCACAGATAGGCTCCGAGGTAGAGGGAGTAGTAAAGTCTATCACAGATTACGGCGTGTTTGTTGACCTCGGCGGAGTTGACGGACTTATCAGAAGAATGGATCTTTCCTGGAAGAGGATCAAGCATCCTTCGGATGTTGTTTCGGTAGGTGATAAGATCACTGTCAAGATCAAGGATATAGATGACGAGACAAAGAAGGTATCGCTCATTTATAAGAAGGATTCTGAGAATCCCTGGGAGATATTTACTGCAAATTATGAGGTCGGCCAGACAGTCAAGGCAACTGTCGTATCGATCACATCCTTTGGTGCTTTTGCACAGATCATCGACGGTATCGACGGCCTTATCCACATTTCTCAGATAGCAAATCAGAGAGTGAACAACGTGGCAGATATACTTTCTGTCGGCCAGGAGGTCGAGTGCAAGATCACAGAGATCGACGCTGACAAGAAGAGGATCAGCCTCTCTATCAGAGCTCTGCTGCCCGAGGATGAGGATGTCGCAGAGGATGCTGTTGAAGAGCCTGCAGAGACAGAAGCAGAGACAGAAGAATAAAGCGCTCTTCCCAGGCTGAAAATTTACGATCTATCAGGGGGCGAGCGATCGCCCCTGTTTGTTTATTTCATTTCACCCGAGGGTGAAGAAAAAAACAGATGAAAGGATAGCTTTATGGATGATGTAAAAAGCACAAGAGGTGCGGACAAAACGCCGGCAAGACCCGCAAGGGATGCCGGAAAAAAGAAAAAGAAAAAAAAGCAGACCAGTATGCCCGTAAAGATAATCAAGGGCTTTGGCATTTTTATGCTGTCGCTGTTTCTCATCATTGTTATAACAGGCTCGATATTTGCAACGGTAATGACAATTTATGTCCTCAATTTTGCGGACACAACGACAACTGTCAGCCTTGACAAGACCGAGACCAGCAATATTTCCCGTTTTCTTTATGAAAACCCGAATTATGATGAGGAAGACCCCGATTCAAAAGAGTATGAGCTGTATTATGCGATAAGAAATACGAACCGTCATGTTGCCTGGGTGGATATAGAGAATATACCCCAGACAGTTCAGGACGCATTCGTTTATACAGAGGACGAGCGTTTCTATTCTCACGACGGTGTGGACTTCAAGCGAACATTTGCAGCTTTTGTCAACGTCTTTATCCCGATATACGGCGGCAGACAGATAGGTGGTTCCACCATAACCCAGCAGACGATAAAGCTCATAACCGGTGATGATTCGAGAGACAGCATCAAGGGTATGGAGCGTAAGATACGAGAGATATTCAGGTCTATCAATGTCGAGAAGACCTATACCAAGGACGATATCCTGCAAAGCTACCTGAATATAGTTCCGATGAATACTCAGGCTTACGATATCGTGGGCGTTCAGGCGGCCGCAAACTTCTACTTCGGAAAGGACGTTTCCGAACTTGATCTGGCAGAGGCAGCTTCGCTTGCAGGTATGACCAATATGCCGGGTCTTAACAATCCCTATGACAACCCCAAGGGCAATAAGCAAAGACGTATCTACTGCCTTGACCATATGCTTTCAAACGGCGCTATCTCCGAGGAGGAGTATAAGCAGGCAGTTAATGAAGAACTGGTCATCACCGGCGACCTCTCGTTCTCGAGTGCGGCCGTTTATGACGATGAGGACAGAGATTTCGGTCCTACCTCGTGGTTTATGGATGCGGCGCTCAATGAGACAGAGCAGAGGATAGCTGACGCTGTGGGAATTACCACAGAGGAAGCAGCCGAAAGGCTCCGTGATGGTGGATTCACCGTTTACACGACGGTCGATATCAGGATGCAGGAAAAGGTGCAGGAGGAGATGCTCGACGCATCTAACTTTACCACCTATTATATGGACCCCGAGGACGATACACTGTGGTCGGGCTTTATAGCTATGGACTATCTGGGCAATGTCAAAGCGGTGGTCGGAAGCCGAAACGAAAAGAAGGAATCACGAATTTACAGCACTGTGACCGATGCGACTCGTTCGCCCGGTTCGTGTATCAAGCCGATCGCTTCCTATGCTCCGGCGCTCGATCAGGACCTTATGACCTGCTCGACACTGTTCAACGATAAGCCTATCGAGATAGAGATAGACGGCTCAAAACAGCAGTGGCCTGTCAACTACTCCGAGTACGGTGACGACGGCAACTGGTCGTATAAGAATATAACGACCACCGAGATGCTCCAGCGCTCGCTGAACACATTGCCGGCACAGCTGATCGAAAAGATGACTCCGGCTTATTCATACAGCTTCCTGAAGGACAAGCTCGATCTGTCAACGCTCACCGAAGCCGACGCAAGCTATGCGCCTGTAACGGTCGGAGGCTTTACCAACGGTACAAAGCTGGAAGAGCTTGTGGGTGCATATATGATCTTTGGCAACGGCGGAAAGAAATATGACGTTTCTTACGTTTCCAAGATCGAGGATATCGACGGCAACGTTATCTATGAAAAGACCGACGGATATAAGCAGGCGATCTCCGAATCGACCTCTTATGTAATGAACAGAATGATGCAGCACGTCATCACTGAGGCTGACGGTACAGGACGCTATGCAAAGCTGTCGAACACCGACCTTATCGGTAAGACGGGTACATCGTCCGACTGGAACGACCTTACCTTTGTGGGCTGCACACCTGACTATGTTTCGGGAGTATGGATCGGTTACGAGAATCCCTCAAAGATCCCGACAAATGATTATCAGAATATCGGCCAGATCTGGAAGAACATTTTCGGTGACATCGCAGAAAGTGAAGCTCACAAGTCGTTTGACCAGACCTTTGAGATGCCCGATTCTGTTGAGAAGCTGAGGTACTGCAAGGCAACAGGACTTCTTGCAGGTGCAGGCTGCTCGAACACCGCCGAGGGCTATTACAAAAAGTCTAACGAGCCCGAGTTCTGCAGCGGATACCACTAAACGATATAAAAAGGCTGCCGCACTTTTGCCGCAGCCTTTTTTTGAAAGGATAAAGTATGGATCATCTGAAAATGAGCGTTCCCTGCCATTTCGGGCTGGAAAGCATCCTGTCTTTTGAAGTGAGAAGGCTGGGAGGAGAAAACATAAGCGTCAATAACGGCAGGGGCAGCTTTGAGGGAGATGCGCTGACGCTTGCCAGGGCGAATATAAATATAGCCACAGGTGAAAGAGTGCTTGTGGATGTGGGCGAGTTTGAAGCGAGAAGCTTTGAGGAGCTTTTTGAAAACGTAAGGGCTCTTGAATGGGAGCGCTTTATCGCAAAGAATGACGAGTTCCCCGTGGTCGGTCACAGTCTGGATTCAAAGCTCCATTCGGTCCCTGATTGTCAGAGCATAATAAAAAAAGCCATAGTTACAAGGCTTTCTTCGGTCTACGGGATAAGGCAATTTGAGG
This sequence comes from Ruminococcus sp. UBA3800, assembly GCA_002368715.1. Classification (GTDB taxonomy): domain Bacteria; phylum Bacillota; class Clostridia; order Oscillospirales; family Ruminococcaceae; genus Hominimerdicola. The sequence goes on along the minus strand of DFEO01000172.1, from coordinate 1,893 downwards.
AAACAGGCCCAAGACACAGGATACGTTTTTCTATCCATAAGGACAAGGTTACGGTCAGCCTTGATACCTCGGGCGAGGGGCTCCACAAGCGTGGCTACCGCCGCAATTCAAATGCTGCTCCGATAAAGGAGACTCTGGCAGCAGGGATAGTTGACATCGCGAGGGTGAGAGCCGACAGCATTGTCTGTGACCCGATGTGCGGTTCGGGAACGCTGCTTATCGAGTCCGCCTATAAGGCTCACAGGATCGCCCCGGGACTAAGGCGCAGCTTTGAAGCCCAGCGTTGGAGCCAGATAGACGAAAAGGTATGGCAGCAGGCAAGGACCCAGGCTATGGACGAGATAATCAGGGACACTAAATTCAAGGCCTACGGCTTTGATATAGACAGAGACGCCTGCGCTCTCAGCGCTGCGAATGCGAAAAAGGCAGGCGTGTCTTCAAGGTGTGAGATAGCAAGACGTGACATAGCAGACCACAAGCCGATAGAGGGTGCGATAACGCTGGTCAATCCGCCGTACGGTGAAAGGCTGCTGGAGATAAGGCAGGCGGAGGAGCTTTATAAAAAGCTGGGTCAGGTGCTGAGACCCGATGCCAGGAACCCCTGCTATATAATCTCGCCCCACGAGGAGTTCGAGAAATTTTTCGGCAAAAAGGCCGACAAAAAGCGCAAGCTTTATAACGGGATGATAAAGTGCGATCTTTATATGTATTTCAGGTAGGGTGAAAAGATGGAAATAAAACTTGAAAAGCTGGACGCCGTCGTTTTTGATATGGACGGTGTGATATTTGATACCGAAAGGCTGGCACTTCGCAGCTGGCAGGTCGTTGCCGACCGAAACGGACTTGGCGATGTGACCGAGACCGCAAACAAGTGTATAGGCAGAAACACCGCCGACACTATGAAGATCTTTGAGGAGGCATACGGCAGCCGTGTCAGCATAGCCGAGCTTTATGAGCAGGGCAAGCAGGTGATGCAAAACATCATCAAAACCGAGGGCCTTCCTCTTAAAGAGGGCGTGGCCGAGCTTCTTGGCTTTCTTAAAGAGCAGGGGATAAAGATAGGGCTTGCGTCTTCGACCAAGCAGTCCGTTGTCAGGGAGGAGCTGACGCAGGCAGGTCTTGTGGACTATTTCAGCGTTATTGTCGGCGGAGATATGATAGAGCATTCAAAGCCCGAGCCCGACATTTACCTGCTGGCGTGTGAAAAGCTGTGCGCCGAGCCAAAACGTGCTGCCTGTATCGAGGACAGCTTCAACGGAGTGATATCCGGCCACAGGGCAGGGCTCGGAGTGATAATGGTGCCCGATCTGCTGGAGCCTGACGAGGATATCCTGGCGCTCGTTGACGTTTATAAAAAGAGCCTGACCGAAGTGAGGGATTATCTTGGGGGTAGAGAGTCATGAAAAAAGCCCTGAACACATTTGCCGCTCTTGCATTTTGTTCCCCGACAGCCCTTGCTGTTTACGACATTTTCAGGCTTTTCTCGGGGCTAAGACATTCAAGCGACACCGTGAGAGCCTTTTCTCTTGCGTTCATTCTGATAACCTCGGCATTCGAGCTTGGCATTTCAATAATAATGATACTGCTATTCGTTCAGTTTAGGTATTTCGGCATCCACGGCGACCGCAGGAACTGTCTGCTTGTGGTGGCAGCAGGCTCTCTGTTTGATATACTGCTGTTCGGCACCATCAATTATTTTTCAAAATACTCGGTCTATGTGGTCTTCTTTTTCTTTCTCGACCTGTTTTTGCTTTCTTTCACGGCTTTGCTCACCCGCCTTGCCGTTGAAAACAAAAAGCGCAGCACTGACAACGACAGCCCCGAATGACATCACACAGATTTTTAAACAAAAAAACACCCTAGCGCAAGTGAAATGCTCCCCTTTTGTTAGAC
>DFEO01000060.1 GCA_002368715.1 Ruminococcus sp. UBA3800 | reverse complement strand
ACGTGCCCTGCAACCAGTTTGCGGGACAGGCTCCGGGAACGGACGAGGAGATACACGAGTTCTGCACGCTCAAATACAACACTCAGTTTGAGCAGATGAAGAAGGCAGATGTGAATGGCGACAACGAGATCGAGCTGTTCAGGTTCCTCAAATCGCAGAAGGGCTTTGAGGGCTTTGGCAAGGGTCCGAAGGCAGTGATGATGTCTGCAATGTGCAAAGCCAAGGACAAGGATTATAAGAACAATCCCGATATCAAGTGGAACTTTACAAAGTTCGTTGTTGACAGAGTGGGAAAGGTAGTTGCAAGGTTTGAGCCGACAAGCGATATGAAGGAGCTTGAAAAGCTTGTGGCCGAGCTGATCGGATAGGTGATAGGATGTACGATATTGCGATAATAGGCACGGGGCCGGCAGGCATCTCGGCGGCGATAACGGCGAAGATAAGAAACAAGGATATCGTGCTGCTGGGAAGTGATGATCTGAGCGCAAAGCTTTCAAAGGCTCACAGGATAGATAATTATCCCGGGCTTTCTCAGATAAGCGGTAAGGATTTTGCGAACAGGCTGAAAAACCAGCTGAAGGATCTTGGGATAGCGATAACGCCAAAGCAGGTCAGTGCCGTTTACTCTATGGGAGACCGCTTCACGCTTCAGGCAGGCGAGGATATGATAGACGCCAGATGCGTTATAGCAGCGACGGGCGTGGTCAATGCAAAGGCTCTTGACGGTGAGGATAGGTTTCTCGGACGTGGTGTCAGCTACTGTGCGACCTGCGACGCAAGGCTTTATAAAGGCAAAACGGTGGCTGTACTGGGATACAGCGATGATGCGCCGGAGGAAGCGGAGTTTTTGTCGGAGATAGTTGAAAAGGTCATATATGTACCGATGAACAAGCAGCTGCCCGGGAAAAGAGATAATATCGAGATATTAAACGCAAAGCCTGTAAGGATAACAGGCGATAAGAGCGTCAGCGCTCTTGTGACGGACGGCGGCGAGAGAGAGGTGTCCTGCGTTTTTGTTCTGAGGGACGCTGTGGCACCCGACAAGCTCATCCCGGGCGTAGAGACTGAGGGAGCGCACATAAAGGTCGATCTGATGATGAAGACGAACCTTCCGGGGCTTTTTGCCTGCGGAGATATAGCCGGTAAGCCTTATCAGTATGTAAAGGCAGCCGGTCAGGGAAATGTAGCGGCGCTCTCGGCGGTGACGTATCTTAACGGACTGAAATGATATCAAAAAAATTTTTAGGAGGATAAAAATGATAAAGATAATTGAAAACGATGATTTTTCGGCAGTAAATGCAAGTGAATATGCAGTGGTGGATTTCAATGCTACCTGGTGCGGTCCGTGCAGGATGCTGGCACCTGTTCTGGAGGAGCTTGCGCAGGAGCTTGACGAGGTCGAGTTCTTTGCCTGCGATGTGGATGAGAACAGCGAGCTTGCAGCACAAAACGGCATACAGAGCATACCTGCGGTAGGCATATTCAAGAATGGACAGCTTGTTGATATGGCAGTTGGCTTCCGCCCCAAGGACGCAATGAAGGCGTTCATACTTTCAAAGAAATAAGGCTGAGAAACGATGGAGAAAAAATATGAAGCGCTGAAGCTTTCAAATCAGATGTGTTTTCCGCTTTATGCGGCATCAAAGGAGATAGTGAGGCGATACAAGCCTGTGCTTGACGAGATAGGTCTGACCTATACCCAGTACATCACTATGATGGTGATGTGGGAGCACGAGAGCATAAGTGTCAAGGATATGGGCGCACTTCTGTATCTTGACTCGGGAACGCTGACGCCCGTGCTCAAAAAGCTGGAGCAGAAGGGCTTTATAAAGCGTCAGAGGGATACGGAGGACGAGAGAGTCCTGAACGTTTCCGTGACCGGGGAGGGAATGGCGCTCAGGGATAAAGCGCTCGATGTGCCGGCAAAGATCGCTTGCACGATAGACCTTTCTCCCGAGGAAGCACGGCAGCTGTGCGTCATGCTCCAAAAGCTGATAAACGGCTGCTGCGAAAAAGAATAAAACAAAAGACCCGAAAGCGATCTATGCTTTCGGGTCTTGCATTTTATTCAGCCTTTGCCTGCTTTTCCTTTCGCCTGCTGCAAAGATCCTTCCAGGCGCCAGGATAGAACAGAAGAAGCATCGGGAAGATCTCGAGCCTTCCTGCCAGCATATCGAACATAAGCACAAGCTTTGACGGTATCGAGAAGAAACCGAAGTTGCTTGCGGGGCCGACAAGTTCAAGGCCCGGGCCTATGTTATTTATCGTTGCCGCAACGGATGTGAATGTCGTTATCAGGTCACGTCCTTCAAGCGCTATGATAACGAGCGACACCACATAAACTATCAGATACGCCACAACAAAGGCGTTCGTCGCTCTTACCACCTCGTGCTCGACGGGTTTTTTGTCCATCTTTATCTTCTGAATGCTCTTCGGGTGGATGTAGGAGTTGAGCTCCTTCCTTACAGATTTGAACAGGATGATAAATCTCGAGACCTTCATACCGCCGCCGGTGCTTCCGGCACAGGCACCGATAAACATTATCAGCACCAGAAGCGCCTTGCTCAGTGACGGCCACATATTGAAGTCCGCCGTCGAGAAGCCCGTTGTGGTTATTATCGAAGCCACCTGGAAGGACGACTGCCTTAATGCATCTGCGATGCCTGCGGTCATATCCAGGATATTTGCAAAGATAACGGCCACGGTCAGAAAGATTATAATGAAATAGGTGCGGACCTCTTCCATTGTGAATGCTTTTTTGAACTGTCTGAAAAGGAGATAATAGAAAAAATTGAAATTTACTCCGAACAGTATCATAAACACGGTCACGACCCACTGTATATAAGGCGAGAAGCTTGCAAAGCTGTCATTCCTGAAGCCGAAGCCGCCGGTCCCGGCCGTTCCGAACGCTGTACACAGTGACTCGAACACGTTCATCCTGCCGAACAGCAGAAAGATGAATTCGAGAATGGTCATTCCCAGATAAATAAGATACAAAAGTCTTGCGGTCGCTTTTATCTTTGGTAACAGCTTGCCGACAGAGGGCCCCGGGCTCTCTGCCTTCATAAGGTTCATATTCGAGCCGCCGCTGCTGAGAGGGATGATCGCCAGCAGGAAGACCAGAACGCCCATGCCGCCTATCCAGTGTGTAAAGCTGCGCCAGAAAAGAGCCGCATGAGAAAGGCTCTCGACATCCGAAAGGATGCTGGCTCCCGTTGTTGTAAAGCCCGAGACAGTCTCGAACAGCGCATCGGTAAGGCTGGGTATCTCGCCGCTCAGCCAGAAGGGAAGAGCGCCGAAGAAACTCAGAATTATCCAGCTGGCTGCGGTAGACAAGCAGCCTTCCTTCAGATAGAATACAGTGTTCTTAGGCTTTTTTCTTGTTGCCAGAGCTCCTATACCCAAAGCCACGGCTGCCACCGCAAGATAATAGATACCCACCTTTTCACCATAGAAAAGAGATACGGCGCAGGGCAGCAGCATAAGCAGAGCTTCTGTCATAAGAACGTGCCCCAAGACATACTTGATAATGGATCTGTTCATATAAAATAATGCTCCTTGGTCAGTGCTCGCTGAGTATATCTGTAATATCGTTAAAGCCTGTGTGAGTGGTAACTATCATCACCGTGTCGCCCCGTTTTATACAGTCCTGACCCGAGGGGATGATGATCTTGCCCTTTCGGTTAATAAAGGCCACCAGCAGGTGCTTTCTGAGGTCCAGCTCCATGAGCGGAGTGTCTGTCACCTCCGAGTCCTCATAGACCTTGAACTCGATAGCCTCGGCTCTGTGGTCGAAAAGGTGATACAGCGTTTCGATATTGCTGTCACCCGATTCGGTCTTGGCTCTCACATAGCCGATGATCGCCTCCGAGGTTATGTATCTCGGATATATGACGCTCCCAAGATCAAGGCCGCTGATAACGTCCTTGAAGTTGATGCGGTTTATCTTTGTTATGACCTTTGCGTCGGATATCTGTCTTGCATGGAGCGTGAGCAGCACGTTCTCCTCGTCGATACCTGTCAGAGGAACAAAGGACTCGACATATTCTATGCCCTCTTCCTTCAGAAGGTCAACATCGGTGCCGTCGCCGTTGATGATAACAGCCTTCGGCAGCAGGATGCTCAGCTCCTCGCAGCGCTGCCTGTCGAGCTCGATTATCTTGACAGAGGTACCGCCCTCAATGAGCTTCTGTGCAAGATAATATGCAGCCTTTCCGCCGCCTATTATCATCGTGCTCTTGGCCGAATGTGTCTTTATGCCGATATCCGAGAAAAACTTTACCGCAGCTCTTCTTGATGCCGCAAAGGTAACGGTGTCGCCGCCGCAGATAGTAAAGCTACCCGATGGAATCATGACCTCGCCGCCACGCTCGATAGCGCAGATGAGCACGCTTGCCTGAGTGACCTTGCTGAGCGACATCAGATCCTTGCCGTCCAGAATATTGTCGGCAGGGAGCTTGAACGTTATAAGCTCTGCCTGTCCGTTTGCAAAGGCGTTTACCTCGAGGGCTGTGGGAAGGAAGAGTATCCTTGCGGCTTCTCTTGCGGCTTCAAGCTCGGGGTTCATTATCATTGCAAGCTCGAGCTTTTCACGCAGATAAGAAAGCTCATTGCCATAGTCGGGGTTTCTTACTCTTGCTATTGCCGAACACTTTGCAACACGCTTTGCTACCGTGCAGCAAAGCAGATTGAGCTCGTCAGTCTGTGTAACGGCAATAATAACATCTGCTCGTTCTATCCCTGCTTCCATAAGGGTGCTGAAGCTGGCACCGTTGCCGGTCACGCCCATAACATCATAAGCAGCGGCCACATCTGCCACACGCTGAGCGTTCTGGTCGATGACCGTTATGTCGTGGCCCTCGGCAGAAAGCTGCTCAACAAGCGTTCTCCCGACCTTTCCGCAGCCTACGACAATGATGTCAAGACCTGCTTTGGGCTTCGGGCTTCGTTTAAGCACAGGCATTTTTATATCCTCCTAAATGTATTGTGTATGCTCATGCAGCCGGTTTTCGTGTGTGCCCCGGCTGTTTTTCAGAGCATTCCGACACAATATTCCATTATAAGCATACTATTATATCATATTACTTTACCACCTAGCAATGAATACGCAATTAACACAAAGTAAACATATTATAAACCCCAAACTGTCACAAAGACGTCAGCCTATGCTTACACCCTATGATGATCGGTTTTTATAAGCAGCTGTGCAGTATTCAGTCTGTGTGCTTTATAAATGCCGGCTTCCTCGTATCGGGATCTTTGCAGAGAACAGCAGCTTCCTCTTTACTTTTTTCGAATAATGTGGTATAATCACAAAGGCTATGAATGCTTTTATGGGGGGTGTCAGTGCTGAAGCATAGGAAAAAACACAAGATCGCTATTATCGTCGGGCTGAGCGCAGCGCTGGCAGGGCTGCTGGGGTTCGTGCTCTGGCTGTGGCTCTGGCACCCCGATGTTTATATAAACGAGATATCGCCTTCAAATGCGGCAGGTGATAAGGCTGCTGCTGTAACAGATCTCACGGGGGATACCTGTGATTGGATAGAGCTTTATAATGCCGATGACAAAAAACAGTCGCTGGACGGCTTCTCTCTTTGCAAAAACGGCTCTGAGACTGCTTCTCTTGACGGTGTGAGCATAGAGGCAGGGGAATATCTGGTGGTCTACTGCTCGAAGGCTGGCTTTGACAAAGGCTTTGACGGCGCCCATGCCGACTTCAATATATCCAAGAGCGGCGAGGACAAGATAACCCTGCTTTATAACGGCAGCGAGGTATGCACGGTGGAGCTGCCGCAGCTTGACAGCCATGTGAGCTATTCACGGGACGAAAACGGAAGCTTTTTTGTAAGCGAGCCCACACCGGCAGAGAAAAACAAAAAAGAGACGGTCGGTGACACGGTCCGTTTTTCAAAGCAGGGCGGCTATTATGAAAAAGAGTTCTCGCTCAAGCTTTCCGCCGCAAAGGGACAGACCATTTACTATACCACCGACGGCACCGACCCCGAGACCTCTGACACAAGGAAGCAGTATAAAAAGCCCATAAAGATAACCGACCGCAAAGGCGATAAAAACGTTCTTTCGGCAATAGACCCCCAGCTTATCACGAACGATTATAACGAGGGCAAGGTGTTCTTTCCGAAGGATGATGATGTGGACAAGGCAACGGTCATCCGTGCCTGTGCAAAGGGCTCCTCGGGAAAATTCGGCAGGACAGTTACTGCAACCTATTTTGTGGGAGATGTTCTGAAAAACCACAACGGTCTGCCTGTTGTTTCCGTCGTCACCGACCCTGAGGATCTGTTTGACTATGACACGGGCATATATACGCTTGGCAAGGTGTTCGACCAGTACAGCTCCACCCACGAAAGTGTGCCGAAAAACGGCTCTGTTCCTGCAAACTATAATCAGCGGGGCAGAGAATGGGAGAGAGAATGCCATATCGAGCTTTATGCCGAAAATGGCAGCAGGCTCCTTTCACAGGACTGCGGTATGAGGATCCAGGGCGGCTGGTCAAGAGCCGAATATCAGAAGTCGCTGCGTTTTTACGCAAGGAGCAGCTACGGCGCCAAGACCTTTGAGGCTCCGCTGTTTGCAGGTGCCTTAGGAGCCGACGGCAAGCTTATAAAAGAGTTTGACACACTTGTGCTCAGAAATGGCGGCAACGATACCAACTACTCGAAATTCAAAGACCCCATGCTCCAGTCGATGGTCAGCGAACGTCTGCCGGACACCCAGCAGACACACGCCTGCGTTTTGTTTATCGACGGCGAATACTGGGGGCTGTATTCTCTGACACAGGATTACAGTGAGGACTATTTTGCCGACAAATACGGCGTTGACGAGGACGATGTGGTCTGCATCAAGAGCGGAGAGGTCGATATCGGGCTGGAGTCGGATATGGCTGAATTCGAGCAGATGACCGACTTTATCACCGGCAATCCGATGAGCGACGATGCAAACTATAAAAAAGCATCCATGATGCTGGATATGGACAATTTCGCCCAGTATTGTGCGACACAGATGTATATCTTCAACACAGACTGGCCCCAGAATAACTATGCCTGCTGGCGCACAAGAAAGATAGGCAAGGAGGGCACCTTCTCGGACGGAAGGTGGCGCTTCTATCTGTTTGACACCGAGTCGTCCTGCGACCACTATAATAACAAGAACACACGAAAGAGCATTTTTACCTATTTATATGAGCGCAGCGGAGAGGGGATAGAGCCGCTGATAACAGCGCTAATAGAGAATAAAGAGTTTTCAATGAAGCTTGTGACCGAGCTTATGAAGCTTGGGAATATGAATTACAGCTATGAAAACTATGTGAGAACGCTTGGCAGCTTCAAGGAAGACTACTATGCGGAGCTGGACAACTATTATAAACGCTTTCACACCTGGGCAAACAAGGCAAATGCCTGTGACCTGATGCTGGAGAGGATGGATTCTTTCTTCAAAAGAAGGATGAAGCTCGTTTGCAGCGCTGTCGAGCAGCAGTTTGACCTTGGTAAAAAGCGAACTATTATCTTTGAAACAAAGGGCGAGGGCGAGATATATATCGACCGCACCCCGATAGGCGAAGCGCAGATCCAGGAGTATTATGACGGATGCGCCTTTACCCTGACTGCAAAAGCCCGGGACGGCTGGCATTTTGACCACTGGGAGGGCATAGACGGCACGGACAAGCAGGCAGAGATCACCGTATCTGCCGACCTTAATGTCAAGGCTGTGTTTGAAAAGAACTAGACTCGTGATATCGGGCAAGACAGTTTCATTCTTTGAAAAGGAGCGTATCTATGGCTAAAAATATATCCTATGTCTGCCGCAGCTGCGGATTTGAAACTTCAAAATGGAACGGAAAATGCCCCGAGTGCGGAGAGTGGAACACCTTTGACGAGGTGGAGGCCGTTAAGGTAAAGTCGTCAAAGACCTCTGCAAAGGCCCAGATAAAGGACGTTTCCGACCGGATAACCGTGCTGGGAGATGTTGATGCCAAAAACAGAGAAGTCAGGTTCATGACAGGGCTGGGAGAACTTGACAGGGTGCTTGGCGGCGGTCTGGTAAAGGGGTCGCTGGTGCTTCTGGGCGGAGAACCCGGGATAGGAAAATCGACGATCCTTTTGCAGATATGCGAGTATCTCGGGAAGGATCATACTATACTCTATGTCTCGGGAGAGGAGTCTGTAAGGCAGATAAAGCTAAGAGCCGACAGGCTTGGTGTGAAGACGCCCAATCTCTATCTGCTCGCCTGCAGCGATGCCGAGGAGATATGCTCGGTGGCGGCAAAGGAAAAGCCCGAGATAGTTATCATCGACTCGATACAGACAATGAGCATATCCTCGATAAGCTCGGCGCAGGGCAGCGTTTCTCAGGTGAGAGAATGTACGAACCTTTTTATGAGGACCGCCAAGGGCGAGGAGATACCGTTTTTTATAGTCGGCCATGTAAACAAGGACGGCGCTATCGCAGGACCGAAGGTGATGGAGCATATCGTGGACTGCGTGCTCTATTTTGAGGGGCAGAGAAGTCTGAGCTATCGCATCCTCAGGGCAGTGAAGAACCGTTTCGGCTCGACAAACGAGATAGGTATGTTTGAAATGGCGGACAAGGGGCTCGTTGAGGTGGATAATCCTTCGATGATATTTCTTGAGGGCAGGCCAACAAATGTTTCCGGCACCTGTGTGTGCTGCATAATGGAGGGCACACGTCCCATAATGGCAGAGGTGCAGGCGCTGGCTGCAAAGAGCGCAGCGGCAGTTCCCAAAAGGACAGCCAACGGCTTTGACTATTACCGTATGTCGATGCTGATAGCTGTTATGGAAAAAAGGCTCGGCTATTATGTGGGCGGGCTTGATGTTTACATAAACATTGTCGGCGGCATAAGGCTCGATGATACGGCCGCTGACCTGTCTGTTCTTATGGCGCTTTATTCCACCCTTACCGACAAGGTCATAGATGACAAGCTCATCGCTATGGGCGAGATAGGGCTTGCAGGAGAGCTTCGGGGCATAACAGACTGCCGGAGAAGGCTCAGCGAATGCGAACGGATGGGCTTTGAGAAATGTATAGTGCCTGCCCAGTCGGTGAGGGGGCTCGATCTTGATGCTTTCAATATGCAGGTGATACCCGTAAGGTCGATAAAGCAGGCGCTTTCAAATATTAACTGACAAGGGGATGCTTAAAGATGCTTGAAAAGATCTCGGCGGTGATAGGAAAGTATATGGCGTTTGTAGTGGTGGCTGTGGCGGCGCTGGCACTTTTTGTTCCTAAGTCTGCGCTGTGGATAGACACATCCTGGATAAACTATCTTCTTATGATAGTTATGCTCGGAATGGGACTGACCCTTGATCTTAACGATTTCAGGCTGGTGTTCACAAGACCTAAGGACATCCTTGTCGGCTGTCTTGCACAGTTTACGATAATGCCGCTGCTGGCTTTCGGCCTCAGCAAAGGGTTCGGGCTTGGAACAGCGCTGACAGCAGGCGTTATACTTGTGGGTACCTGTCCGGGCGGAACGGCCAGCAACGTTATGACCTATCTTTCAAAGGGCGATGTCGCTCTTTCTGTGGGGATGACATCCGTCAACACTCTGCTTGCGCCGTTTCTGACACCGCTTATCAGCTATGTTCTGCTGAGGACCACTGTAAAGGTGGATGTCTGGGCGATGTTCCTGTCGATAATCCAGGTCGTGATAATACCTCTTGCGGCAGGCTTTATCATAAACAGGTTCCTTGGCAAGCACGTTCGCAAAACGGTCAAGACCTGTCTGCCTGTCGTATCCGTTACGGCTATCTGTCTTATAGTTGCCTGTGTCGTTTCTCACAACAGCGAAAGGATATTTGAAACGGGCATAGTAGTGTTTGCTGTGGTCATCCTTCACAATATTCTCGGCTATGTCTGCGGCTTTTTGCTCGCAAGGGTGCTCAGGCTCGATATGTCAAAGAGCAAGGCTCTCTCCATCGAGATCGGTATGCAGAACAGCGGCCTGGCCACCAGCCTTGCGGCAGGGGCTTTTCCGAAGCTTGCCATGGCAACTGTCCCCGGAGCGATCTTCTCGGTATGGCATAATATCTCGGGCGCTGTGCTGGCAGGCATATTCAGGCGTTTTGACGACAAAAAGACCGAAGAGCGATGATGCTCTCCGGTCTGCGTATATCAGTAATTTGAGGAGATCTTTGAAAGCTGCTGCTTTGCAAGCTCGACAGCGCTTGCAGGCTCGAGTATCTTTGCCTTGTCACCGAACTGGAACAGCCAGCCCCAGAATGTCGGCGCTATCTGTACCTCTCGGTTTATGTAGAACGTGCTTTCGGAATTTTTGTGGCAGATGGTCTTTTCGCCGAACCTGTCCATAACGACATTTATAAGCGAGTTGTCAAACTGGAGCTTGAGCTCCATCAGCTCTCCGCCGTACATCCCGTAAATGCTCTGAAGATTGTTGACCATTTCCTGCTCTTCGTCGGAAAGGTCTCTCGCAGGAAGCTCGGTGATATCCACCTGGGTCATCCTGTCCACCCTGAAGCGTGAGATGTTGTCGTGCTTCTCGCTGTAACATACAAGATAGTAGTTGTCGTTCTCCCACACAAGTGCATAGGGCGACACACTGTAAACTTCACCGCCGTGCTTTAGCTGCTTTTTCTTCTCAACGGTATACTCAAAATATTTGAACCGTATCTGAGACTGGGTGAAGATACCCTCCTGTATCTTATTTATAGCATAGTAGATCTGCTCGTTGAAGGTCTTTGTCCTGTTTTCGACATAGACCACTCTTCTCAGATCCTTTGCCTTATAATCCGAGGTCAGCTGCTGAAGCTTCTTTATCAGGTCCTTCGACTTCTTCTGTGTCAAAAACCTGCTCGAAGCGACAGCGTCAGCCAGGACATAGAGCTCTTCATCCTGGAAAAGCCTGTCCGCAAGATAGTAAGCATTAGAATGACCGTCCTTGGTCGTTTCTATATCCATACCGCTGTCACACAGCGTTTTTATATCGTCGTAAATGGTCTTTCTTTCGGCCTTTATGCCGTTTTCTCCCAGGATCTCGATGAGCCTGTTTCCTGTAAGTGTGTGCTTGTCATCGGTCCTGCGCTCAAAAAGCTGCTTCATAAACAACAGCTTCTGCTTCTGTCTTGATAGTCCTGTCACTTCGTATTATCCTCCCCGCTGCGTTTCATATCCGAAACCTTAATTCTCGAACCGTCAGGCTCGACGATCGTCGTATGCTCAAGCTGTGCAGTCAGATTCGCACGAAATCTCCTGCGGTATTCCATACGAAGCCCCTCCCTTTCGGAAACCTCCTCAGGGCTAAGCTCCCTCTCTCTCGAGAGCGCAGAGAATCTGTTGATCCTGCCTGTAAGCTCTTCCAATGACAATCGGTTAAGCTTTTCTTTCTCCATAAATTTTTACACGACTCCTTTTGCGTCAGGTTGTTTTTTTGTACCCTGTACGCAAGGCTATCACGGCTTACACAATACCGCTTTTAAGTCCTGAAAAAACGACTCCCGGATTTTTTGTCTTTTTATATCCTCGCAGAACCCTTGTTTTTTTCTTTGGTGTTCTCTGAGTTGTCCGAATAATCGCCCTTTTCGGGATTTAACATTCGTATTATAACACATAATTCCGTAAAATGCAACGGCATTTTGCACAAACTGTCCGATAGAATTCCCTCAATATAACCAAAAAAATTCAAAATTGTGTTTGTCCAATTTTTTGCCCCCAATATATAGTGGCTCTAACGGACACGAAATATTCATAAAAATTTAATATACTGAAGAAAGCGAGATGTTCCTTAGCAATGAGAAAGCTCTCATATGACCTTATAGACAATTACATAAGTGACCGGCGAACAGACCCCACCGCCGAGGATACGCCTGTGAAAAACAGGCTCATCCGTGAAGCGATGGATATGAATTTGACTAAAAAGCAGAAATGTTATATAATAATGTATTATGTAAAGGGTATGACGATGCAGGAGATAGCAGAGGTATGCGGTGTCAACCGTTCCAGCGTTTCACGCACCATAGCCCTTGCGAGAAAAAGGATAGCGGGCGGCGTCAGTCAGGCGGTGCTCAGAAGGCTGCTTACACCGACGGACGACGATGATGAGGAAGATGAATGAGATATATAGATGATTTTGTGACATCCTATAACAAAAGCGCAGTACGGCGTTTTCATATGCCCGGCCACAAGGGCAGACCTGTCACAGGCTGCGAGGCGTTTGATATCACCGAGATAAGCGGTGCTGATTATCTGTTCGAGCCGCAGGGCATCATAAAAAAGAGCGAAGAGCAGATGTCACAGGTCTACGGCTCGGCGGCAACGCTTTACAGCACCGAGGGCTCCAGCCTTTGCATAAAGACGATGCTGGGGATAATAAAAATGAAAAAGCAGAGCCTGCGTGTCCTTGCAGGAAGGAACTGTCACAAGGCTTTTATAGACGGATGTGCGCTTCTGGATGCGGATGTCAGCTGGATATATCCCGAAAAAGCTTCATGCTCGGTGTGTTCATCCTTTATAACAGCCGAGGATATAAGACGTGGGCTCGAGTGCGGCAGCTTTGACTGCGTATACCTTACCTCTCCGGATTATCTGGGCTTTATGGCGGATATCAGAGCCTGTGCCGATGTGTGCAGAGAGTATGGGGTGCCGCTTCTTGTGGATAATGCTCACGGAGCTTATCTTCGCTTTACCGAGCGTGATCTTCACCCGCTGTCGCTTGGTGCTTCAATGTGCTGCGATTCGGCTCATAAGACGCTGCCGTGTCTGACGGGAACGGCTATGCTGCATATAGCCGCAGGGCACGAGGAGCTCGGCTATGACGCCAAAAGGATAATGTCGATGTTCGGCTCGACAAGTCCGTCATATCTTCTGCTCAGGAGCCTGGACATCGTTTCGGATATGCTTGCCTGCGGCGGCCTGACGGACAGGATAAAGGACGCAGAGAGAGCCGTGAAAAAAACAAGGGACAGGATAGGCGCTCTTGGCTTTGAGACTGTGGGCAGCGAGCCTTTGAAGATAACGATACGGCCGTCCTGCTGCGGCCTTTCGGGCAAGGAGCTTGCGCAGGAGCTGAGATGCCGAGGGATAGAGTGTGAGTACAGTGACAGGGAATACCTTGTGCTGATGCCTTCGGCTATGACAGAGCAGGATGAGTTTGAACAGCTCGTATCGGCGCTTGACGGGATACCGAAAAAAGCGGCGGCAGAGCCCGGACCGATGCCTGTGCTTTCGCCCTGTGAAAGAGCGGTGAGCATCAGAGAGGCGGCGTTCTCGCCGTGTGAGGATGTAAGCCCCGACGAGGCGCTGGGGCGCATATGTGCAAGGAGCATAAGCGGCTGTCAGCCTGCTGTGCCTGTGGCTGTGTGCGGTGAGATAATAAACAAGGACTGTGTGAGCGTTTTAAAGGCTTATGCAATAGACAGGATCAGTGTGATGAAAAATAACAGACCGAAAGGAGAACAAATATGAAACTGGTGTATGCGATAGTTAATAACGATGATGTTTATGCGGTGAACAAGGCGTTTCGCAAAAAAAGCATAAGAGCCACCAAACTTGCTTCGACAGGCGGCTTTCTTATGTCGGGAAATACTACTTTCCTTATCTGCTGTCAGGATGAAATGGTGGATACCGTTATCGACACCTGCAAGGAGTATTGCAAAAAAAGAAAGCAGTATGTGCCGTCCTCGGCAGTGACAGAGGGGGATCTGGGAGGTCCGTATCCCGTTGAGGTCAATATAGGCGGTGCGACGATCTTTGTGACCGACATCAACCGTTTTGAGCAGGTATGACAGAACAGGAAAAAGTGATGAATTACAAGATATACGGCAATGAGGGCTCGAAGACCCTTATATCCAATATGATAAGGCGCTCCCGTGAACCGCACTCTGTCATCATCCACGGAGATAAGGGGCTCGGAAAGAAAAAGCTTGCTCTGTGGACGGCAGCGGCGCTCCTTTGCGAGCAGGGCGGCGGCGAGCCCTGCGGCAGCTGCAAGAACTGCCGTCTTATAGCCGAGGGAACACACCCTGATGTCGTGACCGCCAGGTCGGGCGAAAAGGGAAACTATATGGTGGATGAGATAAGACCGATAGTTTCGGACGCAGTGATCCTTCCGACCGAAGGGCGGATGAAGGTATACATCATCCCCGACCTTGACCGCTCGGTGATAACTGCGGTGCAGATACAGAATATCCTGCTGAAGCTTATCGAGGAGCCGCCCGACCATACGGCTGTCATCCTTACGGCGGCAAGCAGAGAGGTGTTTCTTGAAACGATACTTTCCCGTGTCATCTCGCTGGCAGCGCTGCCTGTGACGGATGCCCAGAGTGCGGAGTATCTGGAGATGTATGAGAACACCGATCCTGCGAGCGCTGCCGAGGCAGTCAGGGCAGGAAGGGGAAATATAGGACGCTGTATCGAGTATCTTTCGGGAGGCCTTTTTAAAAACGGCGCCGACTGTGCCCGTGCTCTTGCAAGGGCAGCGCTCGGCAGGAGAGAATATGATATACTTATGGCGCTTGGGCAGACAGACAGCTCAAGAGCGCTGTTCCACGAATGTGCGGTGCTGTTTTCAGAGATAATAAGAGACAGTATGCGTATACGGCTCGAGGGCAGGGCAGCCGTCACCGTCGGCTGCGACGAGGAGGCCGCACGCAGGATGAGCTCGCTTTTTGGCGAACAAAAGGCGCTTTCGCTGTATGAGCTGGTGTGCTCATATGTCAGGGCTTCGGATGCCAGCTGCAACCTGACGCTTGCCATAAACAGCTTTGCGGCAGAGCTTGGCGAATATTTTACTTGACATTTTCACAAAATAGGGTATAATAGTTGTAATGACGTTTTGGAAGGAGAGTATCAAATGGCCAATAACTTTTTTGAAAACGCAGGCAACCCCAGATCCAGAAAGCTCAGAAGCTTCGTTCAGCCTGTGGATATCAACTATGCTGCGACTTATAAGGGCGTGGCTATGAAGACAGTTTATTTCGTACTGGTTATGTGTGCGGGAATAGCAGCGTTCTTTTATATGGATGCGTTCTATACCTCGAGAAACGGCGCGGAGGCTGCGCTCGAAATGGAGGCTGTGGTGTTCTATACACTGCTGTTCGTTACCCTGATAGCGAGCCTGATAGCGGCGTTCGTCCCTAAGAGCGTGCCTGTCACGGGTTCGATATATGCCGGCGGTATGGGCTTCTGTCTGTCGCTGGTATCTATGCTTTATGCAAGAGAGTTCAAGGGCATCATCGTTGAGGCTCTTGTTCTTACCATACTGACAGTCGGCTGTCTTACCCTGCTCTATTCAAAGGGCGTAAGAGTCGGCGGAAGGCTCAAGACTGCCTGCATAACAGCTCTTATGGTTTCAATCGTCGGAGGCGGCATCTATGCGCTCGTCAGCATCCTTGCCCCCAATTCCCCGATAATCACAAGCATCAACACTATCAACAACGGCCCCATAGGCATCGTGTTCGCTTTTATCGGCGTGTTCATAGCTGCTGTGCTTCTTATGTGCGATTTTGACACTGTTACCGAGACCGTGGAGAACGGACTGCCCGAGGAGTATGAGTGGTATGCAAGCTACTCTCTCGTTGTAGGCGTTATCTACCTCTATCTCAAGATCCTTCGCCTGCTGGCAAAGATCCAGGGCAACAGAAGATAAGATTTGACCCGAATAAAAGCATCGACCCTCTTTTTACAGAGGGTGATGCTTTTTTATCGCTCTTTTTTATTCCTGCCCGTAAGGCCCTGAAAGTTAATTCTTTAAAATGTTTAACATTTGTTCATCACTTTATGTGGAGACTTTTTTGAACCGATTATAATACGTTTTTAAGAAAATATGAAATCAGGGGATTTTACATAAGACAAGGCCGGGATATTTTACATCCGCAACAGTTTTTCTGTCAGAAACTGGAAATATTTATAAAACGTTTTCGCAAGACATTGGTGAGGAGTGACATAAATGTTTGACAGATTGGACTCCAAGGAGGGCGAGGTCCTTTTGTGGATACAGGACGACCTGAGGGCGGCCTGGCTGACACCGATAATGAAGGTTATAACCTATCTCGGAGAGTACGGCTGGTTCTGGCTGGTCGTAAGTATGGGGCTCATAGCTTGGAAAAAATACAGACCTGCCGGTGTGCTGTGTCTGATATCGCTGACAGGGGCGCTTCTGGTCAATATCATTGCGATAAAGCACCTGTTTGAAAGGGCAAGACCCTATGAAACTATCGAGGGGCTGACAAGCCTTATAGGCAGGCAGAGCCAGTATTCTTTCCCGTCGGGCCATGCTTCGGCGGCATTTGCGGCATCCGTCGTGATATTTATGCTTATGCCGAGAAAGATCGGCATAGCTGCGATCGTGCTGGCTTTTCTTATCTCGTTTTCAAGACTCTATGTCGGGGTGCATTATCCGACAGATGTTTTATACGGAGCCATCTCCGCTTCGATATTCTCGGTCTTCTGTGTCGTGGTATACAGGAGAAAGTTTGCCGACAGGTTCCCGACAGGAGCCGGCGGCGGGAGCTGAAAACACTGACAAACAAACAAAACGGGCATTGCCGCAAAAGCAGTGCTCGTTTTTATTGTCTGTTATAGATAAAAAGCCGTGTCGCTCTTCGGCTAAATTCGATATAAACACAAGGCCTTTTCAATTGACAAATCCGGGCAGAAATGGTATAATAATACGGAATAACGGGATGCGTGGAAAGGAGTGAGCTGCTGTGGATAAACTGCCCCCTTACAGTGTGCTGATGTCGGTGTATGACGGAGAAAAGGCCGAGTTTTTTAAAGAGAGCGTCCGCAGTATGCTTGCACAGACACTGCCGACGGATGACTTTGTGCTGGTGTGTGACGGCGAGCTTACCGATGAGCTGGATGCGGCCATAGAGGAGCTGTGTGCCGAGAGCGAAGCGCTTCACGTTTACAGGATGGAGCAGAGATCGGGAACGGGAGCCTGCGCTAATTTCGGGATAGAAAAATGCAGGCACGAGATAATCGTGAAGATGGACTCGGACGATGTTGCTGTGCCCGAACGCTGCGAGCGCTCTGTCAGGGCGATGGCAAGGCACCCGGAGATAGATATGCTTGGCGCATATATCGAGGAGTTTGACTCTGATACGGGCGAGAGCCTGGCTGTGAAGAAAACGCCCCTTCGCAATTCCGAGATACACAAGTATTCAAAAAGGCGCAACCCTTTCAATAATCAGACTCTGGTGTATAAAAAGTCCATGGCAAAAAAGGCCGGCGGATACAGCACGATAAAGCGCTGCGAGGATTATGAGTTCGTGGTAAATATGCTCAGAGAGGGAGCCTATGGAGTGAATATAGGGCGTGTTCTCGTGCGCTACCGAATAACAAAAGGCAACTACGAAAGACGTCGTAACTGGGCAAACACAAAGGCCTTTTTCAAGGTCAGGTGGCGTCTTTTCAGGAGCGGCTATTCGTCATTTGCAGATTTTGCACTTCCGTGCGCATTGCAGCTGTTTATTTTTATCATGCCTGCAAAGCTTACGGGTGTTGTGTATAAAAAGCTTCTGAGGGGCTGATGCAGATACCGTCAGGAAATGCCTGCAATGATCTGCGGGCGATAAAAAAGCTTTTACGCCGCCGTGATCGGTCGGCTATCATATAGAGGAAGGTTGAAATATGGAAGAAAAACACGATGTTTTCGGACTCAGGCAGATCTTTATCGAGCATAAGGGCAAGGGCAAGCAGATAAGGATGCTTTCGGTCAATGAGCTTATCAAAAAGTATAAGGGTGCGGCGCTGGGACCGCTGTGGGCTCTTATCAAGCCCTCGTTCACGCTGTTTATCCTGTGGTTCGCTTTTGATGTGGGCCTTAGAAGAAACGGCGGCATCCACTTTATCAACGACAAGTATCCCACCTTTATATTTCTGCTCACGGGATATGTGCCGTGGTTCTATATCTCCGAGTGCATCATCGGAGGTTCACGCTCGATAAGACAGAACAAGCAGTTCGTCACAAAGCTTTCGTTCCCTGTGTCGAACATAATGACGTTCACTTCGCTCTCGGGTCTTTACATACATATCCTGCTGTGCGCCATAATGTATGCTGTGCTCTGGCTCAGCGGCTTTGGCCCCAGCATATACAATCTCCAGTTCATCTATTATGCTTTTATGATGTATGTGTTCTTCCTTGTGCTTTCGTGGACAACAGCTCCGCTGAGTGCTTTCAGCAAGGACTTTGAGAACCTGATAAACTCTATAATCACAGGTCTGTTCTGGCTGTCGGGAACACTGTGGAACACCTATGACATCGAGCCGCTCTGGGTAAAAAGACTGATGTATGTCAACCCTATAAACTACTTTGTCAACGGCTACCGTAAATGCTTCCTTACGCATACGCTCGCCTTTGACAGCAACTATACCACCGAGACAGTGTTCTTTTTTGCAGAGCTTCTGTTTTTGATACTTCTCGGCGGCCACACCTATAAGAAATTCAGAAAGATACTGCCCGATGTGCTTTGATGTCGGGCTCAGGAGAATGACATGGAAAGAGAACCTATCATAGAATTTAAGGACGTAAAGAAAGAATACTTTCTTTACAAGAATGAAAAGGCTCGCTTCAAGGCTATCTTCACCAAGAACAGAGGCGTCAAGAAGCACCCTGCGCTGAAGGGCGTGAGCTTTAAGATATATCAGGGCGAGTCGGTGGGCATCATAGGCAAGAACGGCGCAGGAAAGTCCACTATACTCAAAATGATAACGGGGGTAAGCTTTCCCACCAGCGGCGAGATAACCGTCAATGGCAAGGTGGCGGCTCTTCTGGAGCTGACAGCAGGGTTTTCTCCCGATATGACGGGGATAGAGAATATCTATCTCAAGGGCTATCTTCTCGGGCTCAATGATGCTCAGATAAAGGAGATAGAGCAGGACATTATCGACTTTGCAGATCTGGGAGAATATATAGACCAGCCTGTAAGGACATATTCCAGCGGTATGAAAATGAGGCTGGGCTTTGCGATAAACATAAATATCCATCCTGATATCCTTGTTGTGGACGAGGCGCTGAGCGTTGGTGATGCGGACTTTCAGAAGAAATGCCGTGACAAGATAAATGAGGTCATCGAAGCAGGCGTTACCGTACTGTTCGTGTCACATTCACGTCAGGCGATAGAGGAGACCTGCAAAAGAGCTATCTTTCTTAAAAACGGCAAGGTCGAGGTGGACGGCACTGTTGAGGAGGCCTTTGAAGCTTACAGTGTGAAAAAATGACGGTCAATGGGAGCTCTTGAAATGAAAAGATATGATATTTACGAAAACGGGATATACTTTGTTCTTGATGTGACAGACGACAATGAGCCGAAGCTCATGCACTTCGGGGCTGTGCCCTTTGATGAGAGCAAGGTGCATGAGCGTGCAGGCAAGCTTGCGTTTCGCCTGCTTGAGCTGCAGGTCAGCGGCTATGACCGCCCCGGCGAAAGACACGGAAACAAATACATCGTGACCGCACCCGGTTACAGGATGAAATTCAGAAGCTTCAGCGACACTAACAATGACCTCGGCAGAAAGCTTGAGATAACCTCGTTTGATGAACAGACGGGGCTTTGTGCGGTGTCGCATTTTCAGTTTTATACAGGCACCAGCGTCGTAAGGTGCTGGACGGAGGTCATAAACGAGGGCGATAACACCCAGACTCTTGAATACGTTTCGTCATTTGCCCTGACAGGTATCGAAAAGGAAGGGCTGCTTTGTCAGGACGACAAGCTTATGATAGGTGTCTGTCACAATTCCTGGCAGCGTGAGGTCCAGTGGAGAGAGTATACCCTTTCGGATGCAGGGCTTGCTATGGCGCAGCCCTACACCTGGCAGCACTCGTCGAAGGTGTTCGGCGTTACCAATGTGGGCAACTGGTCGGCAAAGGAATTCATCCCCATGGGCTCTCTGAGAAATACCGAGACAGGCACCGCTATGATATGGCAGATAGAGCACAACGGCTCCTGGCACTGGGAGATAAGCGACCAGGAGGGAAGCCTTTATCTCCAGCTTTCCGGGCCCTCCGAGATAGAGTCTCACTGGTCGAAGGATCTGGCTCCCGGTGAGCGCTTTGAGAGCGTTAAATGTGCGGTGGGCGTTGTCAGGGGCGGCCTTGAAGAGGCCGTGGGCGAGCTTACAAAGTACCGCAGGAAGATAAGGCGCAAGAACGATGACAACAAGCGCCTGCCTGTTATTTTCAACGACTATATGAACTGTCTCTGGGGCGACCCCACGGCAGACAAGGAATATCCTCTGATAGATGCCGCAAAGAAGGCGGGCTGCGAGTATTTCGTTATCGACGCAGGCTGGTATGCCGACGGCGGCTGGTGGGACGAGGTCGGCGAGTGGGAGGTAAGCTTAAAGCGCTTCCCCGAGGGGCTCAAGCCCGTTACCGATTATATCAGGCAAAATGGTATGATACCCGGCGTGTGGCTCGAGATCGAGGTCATGGGCATTAACTGTCCGCTGGTGGACAAAAAGGCAGACGACAGCTGGTTCTTTACACGCCACGGGAAAAGGGTGTTTGACCGCAGCCGCTATCAGCTGGATTTCAGAAATGAAAAGGTAAGGTCATTTGCCGACGGTGTTATCGACAGGCTGGTAAATGAGTACGGCATAGGCTATATAAAAATGGACTACAACATCGAGCCGGGCATAGGCACAGAGAGAGATGCCGACAGCTTCGGAGACGGCCTGCTGGGACACCAGAGGGCTTATCTTGAATGGCTGGACGGCGTGTTTGAAAGATATCCGGAGCTTGTCATAGAAAACTGCTCCAGCGGCGGACTCAGAATGGACTATGCTATGCTCTCACGCTATTCCATACAGTCTACCTCCGATCAGGACGACTATAAGAAATACTGCACTATCGCCGCAAATTCTCCGCTTGCCGTCTGCCCCGAGCAGTCGGCTGTGTGGTGCTATCCGATGAGTCAGGGCGACCGTGAGGAGACCGTGTTCAATATGATAAATGCGATGCTTATGCGCATACACCAGAGCGGACACCTTGCAAACATCGACGACGGCAGACTGGCGCTGGTCAAGCAGGGGCTTGACATATACAAGAGGATAAGAAAGGATATAAGAGAGGCTGTACCTTTCTGGCCGCTGGGTCTTTCAGACTTTACGGACGACTGGGTGTGCCTTGGGCTGAGAACAGAGAGCAAGGCTTATCTTGCGGTGTGGAGACGCTCGGGCAAGGACACCTGCGAGCTGCCGCTGGAGTTTCTTAAAGGTAAGGATGTAAAGGTAGGATGCCTTTATCCGGATTTCAATGAATATCCCTTTGAGTTCTCACCGGCAAGCGGAAGGCTGACTGTGCGCTTTGACAGGCCGTGTACAGCGAGACTTTTTGAAATAAATATATGAAAGAAAAGATTAGGATCCCGTCCTATGTCAACAAGGTGATCGCTCTGCTGGAGCTTTCGGGATATGAAGCCTATATCGTGGGCGGCTGTGTGAGAGACCAGCTGCTTGGCAGCGAGCCCCACGATTTCGATGTGTGTACCGATGCAACGCCCGGGCAGATGAAAAAAGCGCTCTCGGGGCTTCACCTTATCGACACGGGGATAAAGCACGGCACAGTGACCGCTATGGTGGACCACAAGCCCGTGGAGATGACTACGTTTCGCAGCGACGGCGAATATGAGGACCACCGCCACCCGAAGCAGGTGACCTTTTCAAGAACGCTGGAGGAGGATCTCTCACGGCGGGATTTCACGGTGAATGCTATGGCCTATTCCGACCGCACAGGGCTTGTTGATGTGTTCGGCGGCAGGGATGACCTGAACAAAAGGATAATAAGATGTGTGGGCGATCCCGACAGGCGCTTTGATGAGGATGCACTGAGGATACTGAGGGCTATGCGCTTTTCTTCGATGCTGGGCTTTGAGATAGAGGACGAAACAGCGGCATCGGTAATGAGAAACCGCTTTCTGCTTAAAAGCATATCGGCTGAGCGCATTGCACAGGAGCTTTTCAAGCTTTTGTGCGGAGACAGAGCGACGGACGTGCTGCTGGAGTTCTCGGAGGTGATGTGCGTGCTGATCCCAGAGCTGGAGCCTTGTGTGGGCTTTGCCCAGCACAACCCCCACCATTGTTATACGGTGTATGAGCATATTTGCCGCAGCGTTGGGAACATAAGAAAAGAACCTGCGCTGAGGATGACTATGCTGCTCCACGACATAGCAAAGCCTCTTTGCAGGACCACGGACGAAAACGGTACGGATCACTTCAAGGGGCACCCTGTCAAGGGCGGTGAGATGGCGGATGCAGTGCTCAGGCGGCTGAAAACGGATACCGCCTCGAGAGAGCGGATATGCGAGCTTGTGAGAAACCACGACAACCGCATAGCCTGCACGAAAAGGTCTGTGATGAGGTATATCTCGAAGCACAGCACGGGCTTTTTCGAGGACTATCTTGATGTCAGATATGCTGACACGAATGCACAGTCGAATTATAATATCGAGCAGAAGCTGGAGGAGCTGGATCGTTTCAGGGAGCTTTATGAGCAGATACTCGACGAGCGCCCTGTGCTGTCGCTGAGGCAGCTTGCGATAAACGGTCATGACCTTCTGGAGGCAGGCCTTGACGGCAGACAGATAGGCATAGCTCTCCAAACGGCACTGGACGCTGTTATCGACGGAGAGTGTGCAAATGACAAAAAGGAGCTTATGAGCTATATTGAAAAAAATACTGAAAAGTAAGGCGCTGCGCTTTATCATAACGGGACTGTGGTGCCTTATGATATTTATGTTTTCGGCCAACAGCGCCGACACATCAAGCAAGCAGAGCGGAAGGATAGTCAGGACAGTGATAGAGATATTCATACCCGACTATGACAGCCTGAGCGATCAGAGGCAGGAGCAGATAAGCGATACCGTCAGCTTTGTTGTTCGCAAGTCGGCTCACTTTGCCGAATATCTGGTGCTGGGAGCTCTGGTGTTCTGGTGCCTTTACAAGACGGAGGACAAAAGGCTGCGGACCTCTCTGGCGGCGGTGCTCGCCTCTATTTATTCCGTGACCGACGAGGTACACCAGCTTTTTTCGGACGGCAGATCGTGCGAGCTCAGAGATGTTCTGATAGACAGCTGCGGCGGCATCCTCGGTGCGCTGGGAGCGCTCCTGATATTGATCATCTGGGAAAAGAAAAAAGTTTTATGCAAACCTGAGTAATATATATTACCACCCTGAAAACGACACACCGAAAGGACAGATCTTTATGCGAAAAAGCGGAATACTTATGCACATATCGTCTCTGCCGAATGATTACGGCATTGGAAAGATGGGAAAAGAAGCCTTTGCATTTGTGGACTTTCTCAAGCGCTCCGGCCAGTCCTGCTGGCAGATACTGCCCATATCACCCACAAGCTACGGCGATTCGCCCTATCAGAGCTTTTCGATCTTTGCGGGCAACCCTTATTTCATCGACTTTGAGACTCTGGAAAAGGAAGGGTATCTGAAGGCCGAAGACTATAAGGGCATAGACTGGGGAAACGACAGAACAAAGGTCGATTATGAGAAGATATACAACGAATGCTTCAAGGTGCTGAAAAAAGCTCACAAGCGTTTTCGCAAGACCTCTGAAAAGGCTTATGTCAAGTTCGTTCTGGAAAACAAGAACTGGATTTATGACTATGCGCTTTTTATGTCGCTGAAAATGGCTCATGGAGCAAAGGCATGGTATGAGTGGGAGGAACCTCTCAGGTTCTGTAAGCCGAAGGCTTTAAAAAGCGCAAGAAAGCAGTATTCAAACGACATTGATTTCTGGTGCTTTGTCCAGTTCAAGTATTTCCAGCAGTTCAGAAGGCTGAAAAAATATGCCAATGAAAACGGCATAGAGGTGATCGGTGATATACCGATATATGTTTCCTACGACAGCGTCGAGGTATGGCTGACACCGCAGTATTTTGACCTTGACAAACAGAAGCGCCCGAACGAAGTGGCAGGTTGTCCGCCTGATGTTTTTTCGGCAGACGGCCAGCTGTGGGGCAACCCGCTTTACCGCTGGGATGTTATGGCAAGAGAGCGCTATGCCTGGTGGATAAAGCGTATCAAAGCTGCATCTAAGGTGTATGACGTTATCAGGATAGACCATTTCAGAGGTTTTGAGAGCTACTACTGTATCCCTTACGGCGCTAAGAACGCAAGAAAGGGCAGCTGGCGCAAGGGGCCTGATATGAAGCTTTTCAAGGAAGTGAAAAAGCAGTTGGGAGATATAAGCATCATTGCCGAGGATCTTGGCTTTCTTACGAAAAAGGTGGTCAAGATGCTGGAGGCCAGCGGCTATCCCGGGATGAAGGTGCTGGAGTTTGCCTTTGACGGCGACCCCTCGAACGGGTATCTTCCGCACAATTTCAAGTCCGCCAACAGCGTATGCTATACAGGCACCCACGACAACGAAACAGCGGCAGGCTGGATAAAGAGCTGTGATGCCAAAACAGCAGCTTTCTGCAAACAGTATCTGGGACTGAAAAACGACAAGTATGTTCCGTGGGCGCTGATAAGGCTTTGCTGGTCGAGCATCAGCGATACCGCTATCGCACAGATGCAGGACTTTCTCTGCCTTGGAAGCGAGGCAAGGATGAACACACCCTCGACTCTCGGCGGAAACTGGGCGTGGAGGATGGAGTCGCTGGACGTTCTTGACGACGAACTGATAACAAGGCTTTATGAGCTGACAAGGACATACGGCCGAGTGAACAAGAAATAGGGGGACATAAGATGGATCAGAGCTATTTTGAACAGCAGCTTTCGGCTGCTTTGAAAAAAGGATACAGAAAGACACCCGAGACTGCAACGGTCTATGAGCTGCATTCGGCAGTTTCGGATCTTGTGATGAGCTATATCGCTAAGGATTGGGATGACAGCAGGGCAAAGCACCTTTCGGCAAGGAGAGCCTGCTATCTTTCGATGGAGTTTCTGATGGGAAGAGCTGTGCATAACAATCTTCTCTGTCTTGGGCTGACCGAAACAGTTGACAAGGCCCTGAAGGCGCACGGCAGGAGCCTTTCGGAGCTGGAGGAAATAGAGGATGCGGCGCTTGGAAACGGCGGTCTCGGAAGACTTGCGGCCTGCTTCCTCGACTCTGCGGCTACACTTGACCTGCCGCTGGACGGCTATGGCATAAGATATAAATACGGTCTTTTCAAGCAGAGGATAGTTGACGGCTTCCAGAGAGAGGAGGCCGATGACTGGACAGCCCACGGAGACCCCTGGTCGGTAAGGAACGACGCCGAGACAGTGGAGGTCAGATACTCCGATATGACGGTTAAGGCTGTGCCTTACGATATGCCGATAATCGGCTTCGGGACAAAGAATGTGGGAACACTGAGACTCTGGCAGGCTGAGAGCGATGCAGGGTTTGACTTCCTTGAATTTGACAGGGGCAACTATGACGGCGCAGTAAAGGCAAAGAACGACGCCGAGAATATCTCGAAGGTGCTCTACCCCAATGACAACACAAACGAGGGCAAGATATTAAGGCTGAGACAGGAGTATTTCTTTTCGGCAGCATCTGTCAGCGACATTATCAGAAAGCACATCCGTGAACACGGCTCTCTCGATACGCTGGCTGACTTTGTGACCATACAGCTGAATGACACTCATCCGGTCATCGCTGTTCCCGAGCTGATAAGACAGCTGACAGCCGACCACGGCTTTGACTTTGACAAGGCGCTGGACACTGCACGAAGAGTGTTCAACTATACCAACCACACGATAATGGCGGAGGCTCTTGAAAAGTGGCAGTGCCGGATGGTGGAGAGCCTGCTGCCCGAGGTATACGGCATCATCCTTATGATAAACGAGCGCTTTATCAAGGATATGTATGCTCTGGGCAAGGACAGGGACTTTATCGCAAGGCTCTCGCCTGTTGCCGACGGCTCGGTGAGGATGGCGTTTATGGCTATCTATGTTTCAAGCTTTGTAAACGGCGTTGCCGCCATACACACCGAGATACTGAAAAACGACGCTCTGAAGGACTGGTACGAGCTTTATCCCGAGCGCTTCCAGAACAAGACAAACGGCATAACCCAGCGCCGCTGGCTGGCTCTTTGCAACCCCGAGCTCTCAGCGCTCATCACAAAGCTCCTCGGCTCTGCCGACTGGGTCAGGGACGCATCTCTGCTGAGGGGGCTGGAGAGATTTGCCGACGACGAGGCTGTGCTCAAAGAATTTATGGCTGTTAAGGAAGCAAAAAAATATCAGCTGGCACAGTTTATCAAGGAGCATGACGGCACCGATATCGACCCGGATTCGGTGTTTGATATCCAGATAAAACGCCTGCACGAATATAAAAGGCAGCTGCTCAATGCTCTGTCTATCCTCTGCATCTATAACGGCATCAAGGACGGCACGATAACTGACTTTACGCCCACGACATATATCTTTGGCGCAAAGTCGGCACCCGGCTACCGCAGAGCAAAGGCGATAATCAAGTTTATAGGCGAGACAGCAAAGCTTGTGAACAACGACCCCGACACCCGTGACAAGCTGAAGGTGGTATTCGTTTCAAACTATAATGTTTCCTATGCCGAGAAGCTTGTGACGGCAGCTGATATCTCCGAGCAGATATCCACAGCAGGCACCGAGGCCAGCGGCACCGGCAATATGAAGCTGATGATTAACGGCGCGATTACGCTGGGCACCATGGACGGCGCAAACGTGGAGATCTTCGACGCCGTGGGCAAGGACAACATCATCATCTTCGGCATGAGCACCCCCGAGGTGGAAACGCTGAAGCGCAACGGTTATTTCCCCGGCAGCTATTACCAGAACAACCCGGACATCCGCAGGACGCTGGACTGGCTCAACAGCCACACGGTGGACGGGAAGTCCTTCCCGGAGATCGGCGAGACCATCAAGCACCACGACCCCTATATGGTGCTGGCGGACTACGCGGATTACCGCCTGGCCCAGAAACGCGCCGAAGAGCTGTTCTGCGACAAGCAGACCTTCAACCGCATGTCCCTGTATAACGTCGCCGGCGCCGGCCGCTTCGCCGCGGACAGAGCCATCAACGACTACGCCCGCGATATCTGGCACACAACCAAAGCAAAGTAACCCTGTAGCGCGGCACCTCAGTGCCGCTGTTGGGTAATGTTACTTTTTTGGTTCTTTCTGTTTCATGTTTCCGCAAAAACCGAGAGATGTCTCCATTCAAAGATCCAGTGATGATGTTGTTTTCGTCAATAGCGGCACTGAGGTGCCGCTACTCCCTACTCCCTGAAAACGGCGCAAGGCGCCGTGCTACAAAAGGAGACCCATATGAACGACGACATCAACGTACCCGTGACAGAAAGTTACGACGAAAATTCCATACAGGTGCTGGAGGGGCTGGAAGCGGTCCGCAAGCGCCCGGGCATGTATATCGGCAGCACCT
>DFEO01000116.1 GCA_002368715.1 Ruminococcus sp. UBA3800 | reverse complement strand
ACTGGTCAAAGAATATGTATAACCTCAACACCAAGCGAGCAATAGTTGAAGAGGGCGGAAAGATAGAATGGGTGTCCGGAAGCTTCGGCTCTCATGTTTCGTATCTATATCCAATGAGCATTTTAAACGGCAGAGGTGCAAGCGCCGAGTTTACAGGAATAACCTTTGCAGGTGAGGGTCAGGACCTTGATACAGGCGCCAAGATCGTTCACAATGCTCCAGACACATCATCATATATGAACACTAAGTCCATAAGCAAATCAGGCGGCAAGAGTACATTCAGGAGTGCTGTCATTGTCAATAAAAATGCAATCGGCTCCAAAAGTTCAGTCAACTGTGAGTCGCTTATGCTTGACCGTGAATCAAGGTCGGATACAGTTCCTGTCATTGATGTAAAAACCGATAAATGCGATGTCGGTCACGAAGCGAAGATCGGCCGCATAAGTGACGAAGCGATATTTTATCTGACATCAAGGGGACTTTCGGAAGAGGAAGCAAGAGCAATGATAGTCCGTGGCTTTGCTGACAATGTTTCAAAGGAACTGCCTCTGGAATATGCAGTGGAGATGAACAATCTTATAGGCCTTGAAATGCACGGAAGCGTGGGTTAGGAGGATAGTATGGAAAACGTAAAACTGAATATCCTGCCTGTCCCTACATTTTCAAGTCTTGGGGTAAACTATGTTGACCGTGATATCGAAGTGTCAGGGCCTGAGATCATAAAGATCGGCGATAACGAACAGCGAAAGATCATCAGATATGCTGATAATGACAGCCTGCCATTTACAGCACTTGATATCAATGTCGGGAGCGGTTCGGCGGTAAAGCTCGTGCAGGTGTTTGAAAGACAAAAGCCGCTGGTGTCAAAACTCTCTGTAAACCTTGGCGAAAATGCCCGCTTTGATCTTGTGCAGATATATATCGGCGGAAGCGACACTGTCAGTGATATCGCAGCAAAGCTTGATGGCAGAAAAGCTGTGTTTAATGCAGACATAGCTATGAAGCTTGACGGCACTGACAGGCTGGACCTTAACCTTGTGTCAGAGCAGTATGGTAAAAAGACTGTGTCTGAAATAAAGCTCGGAGCCGTTCTTGGAGGCGAGGCTAAGAAGACCTTTAAAGGCACTATCGATTTTAAAGAGGGTGCAGTCGGCGCAAAGGGCTCGGAGCATGAGGATACGCTTCTTTTGAACGAGAATGTGGAGAGCAAGACAGTCCCAGTCATTCTTTGTGCAGAGGAAGATGTTGAAGGAAACCACGGAGCAACTGTCGGAAGACTTGACGAGAGCCATGTTTTTTACCTTCGCTCAAGGGGTATAGATGAAGAAAAGATATATGAGCTTATGGCTCGTTCAAAGCTGAAACAGGCTATCGTGAAAACAGATGACGAACAAACAAAGAGCAGGATATATAATGCTCTCGGGTGGGGTGATGAGGATGAGTAACAGAGATTTCAAACAGGATTTTGCTGTGTTTGACGCATACAAGGAGCTTGTGTATCTCGACAATTCAGCTACTACCCAAAAGCCCCGTCAGGTTATAGAAGCGATACAAAAGTATTATTTTGAACAAAACGCAAACCCTCTGAGAGGACTATATGACCTGAGCGTTATGGCGACCGAAGCCTATGAGAACGCAAGGAAATCTGTAAAAGATTTTATCGGAGCCGAAAGCACAAGAGAGATAGTTTTTACCCGAAATGCCACCGAGAGCCTGAACCTGATCTCGTACAGCTATGGCAGGGCAAACATAAAGTCCGGCGATGAGATACTCGTTACTATCTCTGAGCACCATTCAAATCTTTTGCCGTGGCAGGATCTTGCAAGACAAACAGGTGCAGTGCTGAGGTTTCTGGAGTGTGACGGATCCGGTGCTTACACCGAAGAACAGCTGAAGCAGGCATTGACTTCAAAAACGAAGCTGTTTGCTATCGCTCAGGTGTCAAACATTTTCGGGCGCATAAATCCGATAAAGGAGTTTGCTGAAATCTGTCATGCCAACGGAACGCTGATAGTCTGTGATGCAGCACAGAGCGTAGCGCACACGCCGGTAAATGTCAGGGATCTTGGAGTGGATTTCTTGGCGTTTTCGGGCCATAAGATGTATGCCCCAATGGGTATAGGTGTTCTTTACGGAAGGGAAGAGCTTCTTGAAAAAATGCCGCCTTTTCTTTACGGCGGCGAGATGATAGAGCTTGTGACCAGAGAGAACGCCACCTATGCCGAGCTCCCGCATAAGTTTGAAGCAGGCACGGTGAACGTAGGCGGTGCAGTCGGACTTCATGCAGCCATCGAGTATATCCGGAAAATTGGTTTTGAAACTATAATGAGCCGTGAGGACGAGCTTACAGAAAGAGCCTTTGAAAAAATGAAGAGCCTTCCTTATGTTCATATCCTTGGCTCTGATAAGGCAAAAGACCACCACGGTATAATCTCATTCACGATAGATGGGGTACACCCACACGATGCGGCGGCTGTTTTTGATGCTGATGGGATAGATATCCGTGCAGGCCACCACTGCGCACAGCCTCTGCATAAATATCTTGGGGTCCAGTCCTCTGCCAGAATGAGCCTTGCATTTTATAACGACGAAACAGACGTTGACAGATTTTTACAAACGCTTGAAACAGTAAGGGGGAGAATGGGAATTGGCTGAGAATATTTATAACGAAGTGCTTATAGATCATAATCTTCACCCTGCACATATGCACGAGCTGTCATGTGCGACCTGTTCAAACGATGGCTTGAACCCTACCTGCGGAGATCAGCTTACGCTTAACCTTGTGATAGATAACGGTATCATAACCGACGGTTCATTCACCGGTGTCGGCTGTGCGATCTCTCACGCATCCACTGATATAATGCTTGATCTTGTGATAGGCAGATCGGTGGAGGAGGGTAAACACCTTGTCGGTCTGTTTTTAAAAATGATAACCGACAGCATAACGGATGATGAGCTTGACGAGCTTGAGGAAGCAGGAGCGCTCCAGAGCATAGCAAAGATGCCTGCGAGGGTCAAATGTGCGACTCTCGGCTGGAAAACTCTGGAAAAGCTGCTGAACGAAAATGTCTGAAAGGGGTGTATGATGAAGATCTCAACACGAGTCGAATACGGGCTGATAGCTCTTGCCGATATCGCTATCAACTGCAAGGACGGCAAGACAGTGTCATCCGCCGACATAGCTTCAAGACAGGGGATATCCCAGAAGTATCTTGAACAGATAATAATGGGTCTCAGGCAAGGCGGCTTTGTCAGAGGCCAGAAGGGTTCAAAGGGCGGTTATACACTTTCAAGAAGTGCTTCAAAAATATACCTTTCGGAGATACTCAACGCTCTAGACAATACTATACTTGCAGACACCTATGACGAGGACGAACAAAACCCGAACATCATCCGTTCATCAATGAACACCTGCCTTTGGGAAAAATTCAACGGCTATATGCGCCGCTGCGCCGAGCAGATGACTCTTTCGGACCTTATCAATGAATGCAGTACAAACTCCGAAGACAATAAGAACTATATGTATTATATCTGATACAGCACCGCCTTAGTGCGGTGTTTTTCTTTTTTGAAAAGAAATAATAGTTAAAGACTTGTTAAGAAATCCTGTGATATCATATAGTCACGGAAGATGATCGTATGGAAGAGAGGTGTGTGCTGTGTTTTTCAGGATCTTAAAAAAGGATATCAAGAGAAAGAAAACAATGAATTTTATCCTTTTGCTGTTTGTTATAATCTGCTCAATGTTCACATCTGCAAGTCTTAACAACATTTCGGCAGTGACAAGCGGCATAGAGAAGTATTTCAGTATGGCAGGAGTATCAAAGTATATCGTGGATATCGGAATGAGGGATATAGCCGACGATATCAGGGCAATGCCCGAGGTCACAGACGCAAAGGAACAGACGTTGTATTGTGTCCTGGGACCAAGGTATTTCACTTTCAAGGGCAAGGCAATGAATAACTTTATAAACCCTGCAATGGTAGGCACAGACAAGGAGATGCCGATCAAGCTTTATGATACCGACAACGAGGTCGTTGAAGATGTTGAAGAGGGTTGGTTTTATGCGACGGCACCGTTTTCAGCCGACATGGAGTTCAAAGAAGGCGATAGTTTTACTCTGAAAGTGGGAAACACAGTCCTTGAGCTTAGATATAAAGGCCGCATCAAAAATGCAGTATTCGGAAATGATGAGCAGTCAGCACCGTTCCTGGTGTTTGATTATAGGGATTATAAGAAGCTCAGCCTTGAAAAACGATCCCATTCGTATATGGAAAGGCTGCTTTATGTCAACGCTTCTGATGACAGCGGACTCAAAGAGCTTTCAAAGAAATATGATGATGTATCCTATTCAAGCAGAGAGGAATTCAAGTCCAATTATATATATGATCTGCTTGTAGCGTATATTATGATGGCAGTTAGTGCCGTTCTTATGGGTACGGCATTTGTCGTCCTTCGCTTCACGATAAGGTTTACGATAAGCGAGGAATTCAGAGAGATAGGCGTTATGAAGGCGGTCGGTATCGACAATTCAGGCATCAGACGCCTTTACATCACCAAATACCTTGGGATAGCTGTTATAGGAGCTGTTATAGGGTTTCTTGCATCTATACCGCTCACTGACACGATGCTTAAAACAGTTTCCGGAAATATGGTGCTTGAAAGCGACAACAGTCTGGTGCTTGGCTTTACAAGCTCGGTCATTGTAGTGTTCGTGATAGTTGCATTCTGCTATTTCTGCACACGAAGGATAAAAAAGCTGTCGGCAATAGATGCCGTAAGGAGCGGACAGACCGGCGAGCGTTTTAAGAAAAGGAGCGTTCTTCATCTTGGCAGATCAAAGCTGCCATCGACTTTCTTTTTTGCACTCAATGATATTTTCAGCGCACCAAAGCAGTTTTCGATAATAACGATCGTATTTACCTGCTGTATGCTTCTTATGACGACGATGTCAAACTTTGCTCTTACACTTAAAAGTGAGAAGATATATCCTCTGTTTGGTGTTAATCCCGCTGATGTCCATATAGCTGACACTTCTGCTTACGCTGAAATACTTGATGATTTCGGGAAGTATAACGAGGTGATCGAGGATGTGGAAAAGCGCCTTAAGGATAAGGGAATGGATTCAAAATGTTCGATAACCTTCGGCGCTCCATACAACACTTCTCACAAAAACAAGATGGAAAAACTGTTTTATATAGTTACTAAAGGAAACAATGACTTTGTTCCTGAATGTGATGAGGGCAGCGCGCCTCAAAAAAACGATGAGATTATGCTTACCGGAAAGGCTATGAAGGCTCTTGGCGTAAAAATAGGTGATAAGATAAAGGTCGAAATGGGCGATAGCATCGTGCAGTTTTGGGTAACGGGAAAATTCTCGACCTTCTTCGCAAACGGTATGGCAGCCCGTGTTCATTCCGGATTTGACCTTGCGACCAAAAGAAATCTCGGAACAATGGGTATGCAGGTAACATTCAAGGATGATCCGGACATGGACACCATTAACGACAGAGTGGATAAAATAAAGCAAATGCTCAATACCGATAAGGTGTATAATACAGAGGAAATGATAAAATTTGCCACATCAATGTCCGACACTATGAATGCCTTGAAGTATATGATGATGCTAATAACAATTGTGCTTACGGTTATGCTGATCGTCCTTATGGAGAGATCATTCATATCAAAGGAGAAAAGTGAGATAGCACTAATGAAAGCGGTCGGTATCCCTGACATGAGCATCATCTTCCAGCATTCGCTGCGCTTTATTATTGTTGCTGTGCTTGCAGGCATAATATCGTCGATCGTTCTTATGCCGATATCCAACAGCATAATGATCTGGGTAGTCAATCAGATAGGAGATATATCTTCGCTCGAATGTGACCGTGATGCTTTGGACGTGTTTGTTATCTGCCCGGCAATACTTTTAGGAGCAGCAGCTATCGGTTCATTTTTGACAGCTCTTTATACCAAGACCATCAGATCATCCGATACAGCATCTATCGAATAGGAGGAAATGCAATGAATACGGTTTTACAGGCAAAAGGGCTTTGCAAAACATACATCGTGAACAAACGTCAGAACAATGTTCTCAAAAACATAGACCTCAGTGTTGATGAGGGCGAGATGGTTGCGGTCATGGGGCCGTCGGGCTCCGGCAAGAGCACACTGCTTTACTGCGTATCGGGAATGGACAGATCAACTGCCGGAGATATCTTCTTTGACAGTAAGGACATTTCAAAGCTAAACGATAAACAGCTCGCAAGACTAAGGCTTGACGATATGGGCTTTATCTTCCAGCAGATGTATATGATGAAGAATCTGTCTGTGCTGGACAATATAATCCTGCCGTCGGTCAAATCAAAGAAGAACCACCTCAGCCGTTCACAGTCGGTGGAAAAGGGAAGAGAGCTGATGCGAAAGCTTGGCATCGAAGAGATAGGTGATAATGATATCAACGAAGTCTCCGGCGGTCAGCTCCAGAGAGCCTGCATCTGCCGCAGTATGATAAATTCTCCTAAGATGATATTTGCAGACGAACCAACAGGTTCACTCAACCGTTCCAGCTCGGATGAAGTGATGAACGAGCTCCTGAAGCTAAACAGCGGCGGCACAACAGTTATGTGCGTAACTCACGACCCAAAAGTTGCCGCAAAATGCAGCAGGATACTCTATCTGGTCGATGGTTCGATAGTAGGTGAAAAACAGCTCGGACACTATGACGAGAACAAAAGCTCCATTCGTGACAGAGAAAGAGAGCTCAACAACTGGCTTCTCGAACAGGGCTGGTAAAAACATTTATCCCAAGAGGTCAGTTTCGTTCTGACCTCTTGCTATATTGTAAAAAATATGATAAACTATTATCAGGTGGTGATAATATGACAGATATACTTATAGTCGAGGATGACAAAGAGCTTGCGTCGCTACTTACTGATTTTCTTCGTGCCGAAGGATACACCGTGTCAGCTGTGGAAAGCGGAGAAAAAGGCTTGCAGCTTTTTGAAAGATACGGTGCAAGGCTCGTAGTGCTGGATATTAACCTTCCCGATATAAACGGCTTTGCCGTATGCTCAAAGCTCAGAGAAAAGGCGGATACACCTATATTTATCGTCAGCGCAAGGACCGACAAAGAGGATAAGCTCAGCGGTCTTGGCTTCGGAGCTGATGACTATATCGAGAAGCCTTATGATATAGATATCCTGATAGCTAAGATAAAAGGCATCTTCAAGCGCCGCTATCAGCGAAACCTTATCTCTGCCGACGGTGTGGTACTGAACCTTGCTGACAGGACAGCCGAGATAGACGGCAAGGCCGTTGAGCTTCCTGCCAAGGAATTTGACCTGCTGGCTATGCTTATAGAAAACCAGGGTAAGGCGATGAAAAAGGAGTATCTGTTCAATACAGTCTGGGGCAGCGACAGCGACTCGGAGCTGCAAACGCTCCATGTTCATATCAACCGTCTTCGTCAGAAGCTTGGAGATGACCCGAAGAACGCAAAGCGTCTGCTTACGGTCTGGGGTGTGGGGTATAAGTTTATATGAAAGGTTTCAGACGCATCTTTATCGCCGTGCTCTCTGTGTTTGTCATTTTGGCGGTGATCTTGAATACTGTTCTTATAAAGAATGATGAAATAACTGAGGGCGAATACCGTATCGAAGCGAAGCGTCTTGCAGATGATATCGAAGACCACGGCAGCTATGACCTTTCCAAGTATCCGCACCTTACGGGAGTGTTTTCTTCCGATGACGGACCCTTATATGAGAGCGAGAACAGTTATCTGATAATTAGTGCAGGAGGAGAGCTTTATAGGGTCGAATACAAGCAGCAGCCGCAAGATCATTTGCTTTTGCTTATGAACAGCTTGCTGGCAGCGATGTTTTTGCTTGTAATGGGGCTTCTTTTCTATATCAGGGCAAAGATAATCGTGCCGTTTGGGCGCCTTAACAGTGTCCCGAGGGAGCTTGCCAAAGGAAACCTGGCAGTAGAGATACCCGAGGAGAAGAGCAGGTTTTTCGGCAGATTTACCTGGGGCATCAATATGCTGAGAGACAGCCTGGAGGGGAGCCGTAAGCAGGAGCTTAGGCTTCTTCGTGAGAAAAAGCTTCTGCTTTTGTCCTTATCGCACGATATCAAGACCCCACTGTCCGCTATCAAACTTAACTCCAAGGCTCTTGCCAAGGGACTTTATCAGGACGAGCAAAAGCGCCGTGCGGCAGCAGAGAGCATAAACAAGCGAGCTGATGAGATCGAAGCCTTTGTGAGCGATATAACGAGGGCTGCCAGTGAGGACTTTATGACTTTTGAGGTCAGCATCGGAGAGGTGTTCCTCAGCGATATAGTATCAAAGATAAATGCAAGATATGCTCCTCAGCTGGAGCTCAGGGCAACGGCTTTTGAGATAGGCAGGTTCAACAACTGCCTTTTATCCTGTGACGAAGAAAGGCTCGGAGAATGTATACAGAACCTGATAGAAAATGCCATAAAATACGGCGACGGGAAAAGGATAGCTCTTAGCTTTGACAATATGGACGGCTGTGAGCTCATCACGGTTTCAAATTCAGGATGCACTCTTGAAAATAAGGAGCTCGTTCAGATATTCGACAGCTTCCAACGTGGCAGCAATTCGCAGGGGATCGGCGGTAATGGTCTGGGTCTGTTTATCTGCAAGCGTCTGATGATGCTTATGAATGGAGATGTTTACGCCGAGATAAAGGACGGCGAATTCAGGATAACGCTTGTCGTAAGGCTTGCGTAAAAGGGGAGAATGATTTGACTATTGAATATATACACGAGCCTACCGATCTTCAGTGCGGACAGGCAGTGCTTGCTATGGTGCTCGGGATGCCTGTTGAGCAGGTCACGGGTGAGCTTGAGAATGACTGTGAGACCACGCTTAAAGAAATGAAAGCTTATTTACGTTCTCACGGTGTAAGCATAAATGATGAGCGCAGGCAGGCGCATGCAAAAGAAGATCTTCCGCCGCTTGCTCTTCTCAGCCTTGAAACTCCACGCTGCTGGCACTGGTCGCTATACAGTGAAGGAGTTTTCTACGACCCTGAACACGGCATTCTGGATGATTTTCCTGTTTGCAGCAGGAAATACTTCTGGGAGCTGGATATACAGACAAAAGCCACCCGCTAAAGGTGGCTTTTATTTTGCATATAGTTTTCGTGTCGTGTCATTTATTTCCCGGAGGGTTATCCTTTATCTTTCGTGCGGGCACACCGCCGACAACACAGTTGTCAGGGATATCTCTTGTAACAACAGAGCCTGCCCCCACAACAACATTGTTCCCGATAGTTACACCTGCACAGATGACCACATTGCTTGCTATCCAGCAGTCATTCCCTATCGTTACAGGCTTCCCATATTCAAGGTCATATAATGAACCGTCAGGACGTTTTTTCATTCTTCGGCCGATCGGGTCAAGATCGTGAAGGGCAGTAGCTACTGTACAGTTCGGCCCGAAGAACACGTTGTCACCGATAGTTACGGGGCAGGTGTCAAGAACAGTGAAGTTGAAATTTGCATAAAAGTTCTTGCCCACAGATGTAAAAACACCGTAATCAAACTGTATCGGCCCCTGTAAATATGTGCCCTCGCCTCTGTTCGGGAGAAGCTCATCAAGTATCTCTTTTCGTTTTGTAAGCTCTGTTTCAGTGGTGTTATTATATTCCATCGAGAGTCTGTGAGCCTTCACTCTGAGCTCTGTGAGCTCCTTATCGGTCGGGTCATAATACTGTCCCGAAAGCATTTTTTCTTTTTCGGTCATTGAGCTGTTCCTTTCATATCATTATTTAGCGTGCCGTGTCCCGGGAAAGGTCATTGCTTCTCACTCAGAAGTCCTTCAAGTGTTTCAAAAAGCTCCTCAGGCTGAACGGGCTTGCTTAGATGAGCATTAAGACCTGCCTGCATACTTCGCTGAACGTCCTCATCAAAAGCGTTCGCTGTTAGCGCAACGATAGGTATCTCTGAGGCATCATGTCTGTTCATAGCACGGATAGTCCTTGTCGCTTCAAGACCGTCCATGACCGGCATACGCATATCCATTAGGATAGCGTCATAATAGCCGGGCTCGTGAGAAGCAAACATATCAACAGCCTCACGGCCGTTTGAAGCAAGCTCTACATCTATCTCCTTCATAGACAGCACCATCACCATTATCTCGGCGTTAATATCCACGTCCTCAGCCAGCAGCACTCTGCGTCCGTTAAGCTCTGCGGTCTTTTTATCCAATACCTTGTTCTTTCTCCTGAACGCTTCTCTGAACTCGTCCATAACGTTTCCGGCAAAGAGCGGCTTTGGAACGAAGCTGTCAACACCTGCTTTTCTTGCTTCTTCCTCGATCTCGTCCCAGTTGAATGAAGTGAGTATGATGATCGGAGTATTGTTTCCGACGATCTCTCTTATCCTGCGTGTCGTTTCCACTCCGTCGATCCCGGGCATCTGCCAGTCTACAAGGATAAGATCGTAATCCTCTCTTCGTCCATGACGTACTCTTACCTTGTCGATACCTTCCTGACCGGAAGCGGCTGTTTCACAGCTTATACCTATCTGCCCAAGGATGATTTCAGCGTGTTCAATGGCTATACTGTCATCGTCTATGACAAGAACACTCATATCGTGCGGATCGATCTCTCCGTCACCGGTCTCGGTCTTCATTTTCCCGGACTCTTCGAGCGTCACGGTTACAGTGAATACTGTTCCTTTGCCCTTTTCGCTTTCAACTTCGATATGCCCGTTCATAAGCTCGATTATGCTCTTTGTTATAGGCATACCAAGTCCGGTGCTGCCATATTTGTTTGTAGAGGATGAATCTTCCTGGCTGAATGGTTCAAACAAAAGCGGCAGATAATCCTTGCTCATTCCTATGCCTGTATCTTTGAATACCAGTGTCAGGACAGCCTTTCCGTCAAAACGCCGTCCCTCCTGGATGATAAAGCTTACCTTTCCTCCTTTTGGAGTGAATTTTACGGAATTACCGAGGATATTTATCATTATCTGTCTGAGCTTTATCGCATCTCCGACATAGAAATCATCTATCCTTCCTTCGGTGCGGCATTCATATTCTATCCCCTTGTCACGGCACTGGCCGCTGATTATGGAATTGACCTGTTCAAGGCTCTTGGCAAAGGAGAATTCCTCCTTCTTTATTACCATACGTCCTGATTCGATACGGCTCATATCGAGTATATCATTTATTATTCCGAGCAGATGCTGTGCCGATGCGCCCATTCTATCAAGATAATCTTTTATCTTTTCTGAAGCCGAAGGGTCATTCATAGCTATATTGTTCAAGCCAATGATAGCATTCATCGGTGTTCGTATCTCGTGGCTCATATTTGAAAGGAAAGCGGTCTTTGCCTTGCTTGCCTGTTCAGCCGCCTCCAGAGCGTTTGTGAGCATCTGCTGCTGTTCCACTGTACGCTTTGTTTCGGCATCGATATCGGTAAAGCAGGCTCCCACATTATGTACGACCCCGTCATCTCTGTCCTCGGGATGGCGCACGCCTGCAAAGCGCACCATTTCATAAGACTCGTTCCCGTCAACATTTATCATATACCTGTATCCGATAACAAGGCTCTCTTTAAGCCCCCTGCGGATAGACTCAGGCTGTATGAAGCGCATGAACTCCTCACGGTAAGGCTCGCAAACATAGGTATTGCAGTAGTTGGTGACTGCTTCGAGGTATCTGAAACGCTCGCCTGTCTTAAATCCGTGTATATCGCTCCTGGACTGATAGCAAACGCCCTTGTCATTATCAAGCTCCAGATAGTACACACTCCGATAATCCGAGGCCAGAGCAGTTATCATTTTTTCCTGTTGATCCTGTCTTGCTTTTTGCTCCAGAAGCTCCTCCTGAAGTGCGATACGCTGTTCAAGGTCTGCCTGCTTGATATCGGCGCTTTGCTTTGCTATCATAAGTCGTGTAGACTTTCTGTTCTGGAAAATGATATACAAAAACAGTGCCGCAAGCACGGTAACGGTCAGTACGGATTGAAACATACTCCTTCGGAGCATATCGTCCGATACCGAGCTTATATTCTCGCTTATAACGCTCTCACGAATGAGATATGTCAAAAACCAGTTTGTCCCTTCGATCGGAACATAGCAAAGCGTTTCATTGACTCCTTTATAGGTAAAGCATACAACGCCTTTCTTTGCGTTTGCAAAGTCATCCGCCGTAGCTTTATATGAATACCCCTTGTCAAAGTCTGCATTCTTCATAGCTTCAAGCAGATTATCCTCAACTGCAAGACCGCCAAGAACAGTGTTGCTAAGAGCTATACCGTCATTAGTATAGATATTGCAGAAGGTGGCTCCGTTCTCCTGTGCCGTCATTGAAACACCGTTGAGCATTTCCTTCATATCTATCTCCATAAAGCAGACGACCAGCTTTTCATCGCCGAACGAGATATCAACCGGAACAGCAATTATAACCTTTTTATCGGGGCTGTCAAGATTTTTTACAGATATTTCGGCACTTTTTAGTGATATGTGGTCAAAATCATACTGATCTATATCATTCTGTATCCCTGTCGATGTATAGATGCTGCCGCTCTCGCCGACAAAAGCAAACCTTTCAAGAGTAAAAAGCTGCTTCATCTTTTTCTGATATGACTGCAAATGCTCCATATCGCTCAGATCATCCTCAGTCATCATATCCAGCGCAGTTTCAATAACATCTATTTTATTTTGCAGGTTTGCCGAAACCACCTGCTCTCTTCGACCTGCAAGCTCATCAAGATAAAGCTTGCTGACCGAGCGGACTGCATCGTCGGTATCGCTTTTAGCTTTGTGCCCCATCCATATCGTTCCGAACACAAGTATCACAAATACAACAATGCCGCCGAACACAGTGATGATCGTAGTCCTTTTTCTGTTGTTCATTGAATTGCCTCCAACTCAGTCAACGCAAAGACTGCGAAGAGCCTCAAGCTGTTTTTCGGCTTCCTTCAGCAGGGCAGTGCATTCATCCACATCTGCGTCACCTCCGCGAAGAAGCTCTGTCAGCTCGCTGATCGGTCTTGTCAGCGGGTCGAGTGAAAGATTTGCAAACATCCCTTTTAATGCGTGGGCTGTCTCAAAAGCTGCATTTATATCTCTGTCATAAAGCTGCAAGCGGAGCTTCTCGGTCTTGTTGTCTGCTGTCGCCTTTTTCACAAGGGAAAGATAAAAATCCTCCATGTTCATACAGCGCCCAAGACCCTCGGCCGTATTTGCACCAAAGTCTTTCAATCTATCAATTGTGAGCATACTCCTCCTCCTTGCATTCACTCTTTATAAGCTCTGTGAATTCCTCGGGCGGCAGGGGCTTTGAGAAATAATAGCCCTGGATGATATTGCAGCCGATGCCCTTTAAAACCTCCATCTGCTCTTTGGTTTCTACACCCTCCGCAATAACCGGGACTTCAAGCAGTCTTGCGATCTCTATCATGATCTCGACAAGCCGGCAGGCTTTACTGTCAGAGCATATATTTCTTATAAACTTCATATCCAGCTTCAAAGCATCTATCGGCAAAGATGTCAGCATATTCAGTGAAGAATACCCGCTGCCGAAATCGTCCATCTCTATCCTGAAGCCTTTATTTCTAAGGACGTTCACTGTTTCAATGATCTGGTTTGAATCGTCAGTATATGCCGATTCTGTTATCTCCAGCAAGAGCTTGTCCGGTGTAAGACCGTTATTTTTAGCTATATCACAGAGAATATCGCCAAGCATGGGATCGAAAACATCTACCCTCGAAACATTCACCGAAACAGGAACGGTTATGTCATATTCCTTCTTCCAGCGTGCTATCTGTGCAGCTGTCTCATTCCAGACATATCGGTCCAGCTTCTGTATCAGTCCGTTGTTTTCAAACAGTGAAATGAATTCTCCCGGGCTCACCATCCCGAATTCCGGGTGGAACCACCTTACCAGAGCTTCGGCACTGGAAAGAACAGGCTTTTCACCCAAAACGGAATACTTTGGCTGATAGAAGACCTTGAACTGTTTTTCTTCAAGAGCCTTGTCCATATCATTTATCAGCCTTTCAGCGTGAAGCTCCCGGCTGTGTATCTCGGCATTATAAAATTCGCACCTTGTCTGATATGTATTGCGGAGCTTGCGGCAGGCAAGCTTTGCCCGGTCAAAGCGATGCTCCATATCAAGTCCGCTGCCGTCGTCACAGTAAACTCCCATTCTTATGCTGATCTTGCTGTCCCCCACACTTTCGGTTATTTCCGAAAGGTAGCCGGGCAGCTTTTCTTTAAGATCATCAATGTGAGGCACATAAACGCAGAAGCAATTACTGTCACTGCGGCAGGCAAGTCCCCCATGGATCTTTACAATGTCGTGTATGCTTCCGCCCAGTCTTTTGAGCACAAGATCACCATAGCTTTTGCCGTAAAGCTCGTTGACGATACGAAAGCGGTTTATATCCAGCACGATAGCATCCATAGGCGGATCACTGTTCTGTCTGTCGAGAAGCTTTCCGTATTCAAAGAAAAACTCCTTGTTAAAAAGCCCCGTAAGGCTGTCACGTTCGGTCTCGTGGATAATAACGCTGTCCTCGGCAAGCTCTATCGAACGGCTTACCCTTGCACGGATAACATCGGGCATATCATAGGGTTTGCTGATAAAATCCGCTGCTCCCAGCTGCAAACTCTTGACCTCTGCGCCTTCCTCGGCAGTAAGAACAATTACAGGTATCCGTCTGAGCTCACTGTCGGCGTGCATGATCTTCAGCAGGCTGTATCCGTCAAGCTCCGGCATATGTATGTCAAGCACAACGAGCGAGAGCGTGATATGTTCACTTCGTATGATCTCAAGTGCATCCATACCGTTTTCGGCATAAACGATCTCATAGAGATCGCTAAGCATATTTCCCAGCATCTCTCTTTCGATGAATTCATCATCAACGATCAGTATCTTTCTGTGAAGACCCTGTCTGCGGGCAAAGAGTTCCTGCATATAACATACCTCCAAACAGCATTGTTTTCAATTATTATACCATTTTTGACAGATAAAGTCAACGGGAAATGCTGTTTTTGTCTATATTATCGCAGAAGGAAGCTCGATCACAGCATAGATAGCTTTTTTGGGGACAGCATACTGAATAATAGAAACCATCATATTATAGTGGCTGAAGGAAACGGGATCATAGTATCTTCTCTTTTTTTATGAACAGGCAGGATACAACAAAAATGATAAGACTGCTTTTATACAGTGATTGTAGATCTTTATTATAGTTTCAAAATAATAAACAGACGTTTTCTTTTCACCTTTTATATATTTCACCACAAAAAAGATTTG
Source organism: Ruminococcus sp. UBA3800 (assembly GCA_002368715.1). GTDB lineage: Bacteria > Bacillota > Clostridia > Oscillospirales > Ruminococcaceae > Hominimerdicola. The sequence continues at coordinate 5,751 of DFEO01000116.1, read as the reverse complement.
GATGAATTTGCCGATAATAAATGAAAAATGCTTTCATATAATACTAGTGCAAACCCGGATGAAATAAACAAAGGAGATACAAAAATGAAAGGTATCACATCACAGCAGGGCAGAGAGACCCTGAACAGATTCAAGATGGAAGCAGCAAACGAGGTCGGTGTAAACCTCAAGCAGGGTTACAATGGTGACCTTACAGCCCGTGAGGTAGGTTCCGTAGGCGGTCAGATGGTCAATATGATGAGTACAGAACAACAATGGTGCCTGAGGCGCTCAAATGTCCGAAAGCAGGGCCATTGCGAGCTTTTTTACATATCGGCTCAGCTGGGTATCTAAGTCGTGTTTCATACATAATACTCATAAAACCGGTATCAAAGCTTTTAGCGCACTGATTATTCATATCTTTGCATAAAAAAACAAGCCGTGGTACTGTCTTATACAGTATCATGGCTTGTTTTCTTTGTTACTTACTCAACATCCAGCGGCAACTCTCTGTCCGGCGTCGGAAACTCGCTGTCTATCATCCTCAGCTCTTCATCAGAAAGAGTTATCTCCGCCGCAAGAGCGTTTTCGACAGTGTGCTTTTGTGATGAGCTTTTCGGTATGGCGATAGTATTCCCGTCACGGATCGCCCACGCCAGCATTATCTGCTGTACGGTTGCGCTGTGGGCTTCTGCTATCTGCATCAGAACCGTGTTTTCGGTTATCCCGCTTCTCAGCGAACCGTTCACTGCAAGCGGACAGTACGCCATAAAAGCAGTACCTCTTGTTTTAAGATAGGGCTTCAGGCTGAATTCCGCTCCACGAGAACCGATATGATACAGATTCTGCACAGCTGTGCAGTTTTCGCTGTATGCAAGAGCTTCAAGCTCATGCATATCGTCTGTTGTGAAGTTAGATACTCCCCACTCACGGATAAGTCCGCTGTTTTTCAGTTCTTGCATACACTCAACGGTCTCGGAAAGCGGGATGTTGCCACGCCAATGATACAGATACAGATCTAAGTATTCGGTTTTAAGGCGTTTAAGGCTCTCCTCGCATGAACGCCGCATAGCTTTCCGTCCTGCATTTTGCGGCAAGACTTTTGATACGATAAACAGCCTCTCACGGTCATAAGGCGCTATCGCCTCACCCACCAGCGACTCACTTTTGCCGCTGCCGTACATCTCCGCAGTGTCGATAAGCGTCATTCCCTGTTCAATACCTGTTCTGAGTGCGGCTATCTCCTGCTCTCGTCTGTCGGGAATGTCGCCTGTCTTCCAGGTCCCCTGACCGACAGCAGGAACGGCAATGCCGTTTTTTAGGATCACCTTTTTCATAGCTCTGCTCCGTTCTGAATGATCTGTCCCTTCGCTTCGGGGTCATCCATAATGATCTCCCCGACGTTCGGCACCCTGATAGTGCCTGACTTCGGGTTCTTTATGCTGATGACCTCGGTCGTGATATCTGCCTGAACATCAGACTTCTCGAACGCAAGGTCGGTGTCAAGCATCTTGCAGTTTATGAGCCTCAGTCCCTTGCAGTAGCAAAGCGGTTGTGTCCCAATAATTGTACAGTTCTCAAAGGTAACGTCCTCACAGTACCATGCAAGGTATTCGCCCTTGACAAGGCAGTTTTTAACTGTTACGTTCTTTGCGTGCCAGAAGGCATCCTTTGTATCAAATTCGCAGTTTTCAAACGTTGAATCGGTGATGTACTGAAAGGAATACTTGCCTTTGAATCTTACATTCCGGAAAGTAAGTCTTTCCGAGCGCATCATAAAATATTCGCTCTCTGCCGTGCTGTCCTGCATTGTGACACCTGAGTTGAACCAGCCGAACTCGGGTGAAACTATCTCGCAGCCGCTTATGCGGATATCTCTGCATTCTCTCACTGCCTTGATACCCAGCATTTTTGTGTCCTTGATCTCAACATCCTCTGAATACCACAGTGCGGCACGGCAGAGCTGAGTCATTTCGCAGCCCGAGATCTTTACATGAGTGTCGTGCCAGAACGGATAGCGAAGATCAAAATAACAGTTCACCGCATTGATCTCCCGGCTCTCTTTAAGAGCGCTCTCGCCGTCGGCAGGTCCTTCAAAGCGGCAGCCCTCCACGGTCACACCACTGCTTGCGTATAACGCACGTTCACGGTCAAATGTTTGGTCTTTGTATAGTTTCATATTTTTGATCCCTTTCAGTTCTGTTTTTCTCCTGCTCCCTCACTGTTATGAACCTGTACAGTAAAATGAGCGAAACTGTCATCATAACTGCCTCGGTGACAGGCTGGGCTTTCAGCATCCCACCAAAGCCTTACAGAGAGTTCAGCACAAGCAGCAGCGGGATATACTGTATCAGCTGCCGCACCAGCGTTATGCAGAATGTGTAGACAGGTTTGCCCCTAGCCTGAAATGACATCCTGCACATAGACACGGTCCCGACAAAGAGCAGGATAAACATTATGTTTTTCAGCTTATGCACCCGGTTTTAGAAATATATTCAATATCATTATTATACCACATCCTGAGCGATTCGTCAAACTTAACAAAGCCGTGACACTGTCTGCTTTTAGTATCACGGCTCGAAATAAATGTGTTTATCATTAAAATGTTTTTTGTTCACCTCACCGGAGGATTTTCTTCAAGATAGCGGTCAAGTATCTCTGCGGCTGTCCTTACAAACTTTACGCAGGGACGCACTTTATAGTATTGCTCCGTTCTCTTTTCGGGAACAGGTGTGCTGGTCACTGCAAGCCCTTTGAGAAGCTCACGGCAGATGATAGTATCGTGACGCTTGCGAAATTCTTCTGCCAGATACTGTATCCGCCTGTAATGCTCCGTCTTTATAGTATGGTCTGTTTCCGTTGCCTCGCCGTAAAGTATCCCTGCGATCATAAACATACTTGTGCAGGTCCCGCAGACCTCACGCAGCCGTCCCATTCCTCCGCCAAATGACGAGGAGATCCGTTTTGCCAGCTCCTCGTCTATGCCTGTAACATCGCTGAATGCAACAAATATCGACTGAGCACAGTTATACCCCTGCGTGAATAGAGCAACTGCTTTTTCGGTGTGTTCGTACTTCATATCTTTTATCGCAGCTGAGTCGATGACCTTGACAGCATCGGCCACGGCACAGTGCTCCTCCTTTTTCGTATTATCAATTACAGACATAGTATACCATTATTTTACGGCACTGTCAATTCATCGTGGTAATCTTATAACAGAGCTTGACCTGTTAGGGCAATGAGATAACGGCGCAGGCGCAGCAGGAGTAAGCGCAGCAGCTCTCGCAGCCGCAGCGATTGTTGTAATGAAGAAGAAAGACAAATGTTAATTGAATACAAAGAGATTAAAGCCGCACTTTAGGGCGGCTTTTTTCTTGTTGCAAAAAGCAAAAAAATGTGTTATAATAAATCAGAACGGAGGGATAATATGAAACTAAGCAAGGATCTTCTCACCCATACAACCAGGGGAGAGCATTACGTCATCTCAACAGGCGATTCGAGATTCAAGGGCTTGATAAAAAGCAATGAGACTGCTGCTTTTATAGTGGAGTGCCTGAAAACCGATACCACCGAAGACGAGATCACCGATAAGCTGCTGACAAAATACAGCGGCGCCGACAGGCAGACCGTGCTTGGAGATGTAAAAAGCATCATCGCCAAGCTGCGCTCGATAGGAGCACTTGAAGAATGAAAAGTGTTTACAAGGATCTGATCTATCTGCTGCACTGCGCTGTAAACAGTTGCTCACCCAATGCCGAAAGAGTCGCTGCTATGGATATCCATCAGCTGTATAAGCTGGCAAAGTTCCACAGCCTTAGGGCAGCACTGTGCTTCTCACTGGAGAAAGCAGGTGTTGTGGATCAGCACTTTGATCAGGCGCAAAAAAAGGCTATCCGCAAGAATATCTATCTCGATATGGAGCGTACTGCTATTCTTGATGATTTTGAAAAGCAGGGTATCTGGTATATGCCTCTGAAAGGCTCGGTCATCAAGGATATGTACCCCGAAAACGGTATGCGTGAAATGTCGGACAATGATATACTATATAACAAAGAAAAGCAGCAGGAAGCCAGAGAAGTCATGGTGGCCCACGGCTATTCAGTGGAGAGCTTTGGCGGAGAGCATCATGATGTTTATCACAAGCCCCCTGTGCTGATCTTTGAACTGCATACGGCTCTCTTTGGCAAAAGCGAGGGAAAACAGCTTTTTGACTACTATTGTAAAGTTAAACGCCTCATGCAGCGTGATGAGGGTAAAAAATACGGCTATCATTTTAGCAACGAAGATCAATATGTTTACATCACTGCCCATGAGTACAAGCATTTCAGTGACGGCGGAACAGGTTTACGCTCTTTGCTGGACTGCTATGTTTACTGCAAGGCTCTGGGCAGCTCTCTTGACTGGAAGTACATCACCAAAGAGCTTGAACAGTTGGGTATTGCCGGATATGAACGCTCTCGAAGAAAGCTGGCGATGAAGATATTCTCTCACCCTGTTTTCCCCGACCTCACCGAAAATGAAGAGAATCTGCTTATGCAGTTTTTGCTCCTAGGTACCTATGGTACTTTACAGACCAGTGTTTCCAGAAGGATCGCAAAGCAGCATAAGATCCCATACATTATCCACAACATTTTCCCGTCTATGAGCCACATGAAGCACTCGGTGAAATTTGTAGGAAAATGCCCTCTGCTGTACCCTGCAGGAGTTGTGGTGCGCTGCTTCAGGGCACTTACGAAGCATCGTGGTGTGCTGTCGGTAATGCTGAAAATGCTAAGAAAAAAGCGCACCCGGGACTGAGATAACTTTATTATCTGTACCTTTTCCGATCGTCCTAGCCCACCCGGAAGTAACAAAATCAGTCTGAAACCACGCAGATACGCAGTGTTACGAAGCGTAACACCCTTGTTACTGCTGCTCCCTTGACCCTGTCGGATAACCCGTGCTACACTGTACTCACAGCAAGAGATACCTGCTGAATAATAGTTGGAGGTAACGATCATGACATTTGGTGAGAAATTAAGAGAAGCAAGGCAGAAGGCAGGCTTATCGCAGGAGCAGTTATCCGAAAAGCTGCACGTTTCAAGGAGCGCAGTCGCAAAGTGGGAGACAAACAAGGGTATGCCGGATATTGAAAATCTCAAGGCTTCGGCACAGCTTCTGAACGTTTCTATCGATCATCTTTTAGACGAGGACACGGGCTTTTCGGTACAGTCGATCAGAGAGCGGATAGATCTTAATGACTATAAAAAAAGCGGCAAGTGCCGTTCAAGGCAGGATGCAGCTGTTCTTGACAAGTTTCCTCAGGCGGTACAGATACACCCTCTGATAAGAAAGAAAAAGATCTCAGGCTTTGAGAGGTTGCTTGAATGGACAGTGATGCCCTCATTCGGAGCGTTTGAGGCTGCCGAGCAGATGCGCAGTAAAAATACAGCGTTTTACCTTGTCGAGAGCGAAACTGCACAGTTTTTCGTGACTGTTACGGAGGAGTTTATTGAGTACAGCGAGCTGACTCGGAAGTATGAGGGAAAACGTTTCGAGATAGGAGACCATGTTTTCACTAAGGCAGGATATGTGCTGAAATAGCTGATTTGAGTATTCAGGACATACTATTATATAATTGATAAAACTATTTGCGGCATACCTGCTTTGTGTGGGTTTGCCGCATTACTATTGCCAATGCACGAAATATCTGATATAATTATTTCAGAAAAATATTCTTTACCCCCCTAACCAACTTTAAACTTCTGCATTATACAGACAGAAGCTTCTAAG
>DFEO01000001.1 GCA_002368715.1 Ruminococcus sp. UBA3800 | reverse complement strand
GTGCGTTCGTTCAACTGCCTGAAGCGTGCAGGAATAAACACGGTAAACGATCTTATCGAGAAGTCTGCGGAAGAGATGATGAAGGTAAGAAACCTTGGCAAGAAGTCGTTTGACGAGGTCAAGGAGAAGCTTCATTCTCTGGGCTACGAGCTCAATTCCGAAGAGGACAACTAAAGAAAGTTTATCACCAGTCTGAATTTAGTAATAAGGAGTGAAAATCTATGCCAGGCACAAGAAAGCTGGGAAGGACCAGTGACCAGAGAAAGGCAATGCTCAGAGCAATGGTCACCTATCTTCTCGAAAACGGTAAGATTGAAACAACTGTAACAAGAGCAAAGGAAGTTGCAGCTATGACCGAGAAAATGATCACACTCGGCAAGGCAGGCGACCTTCATTCCAAGAGACAGGTATTCGCTTATGTAACTAAGGAATCTGTTGCAAAGAAGCTCTTCGACGATATAGCACCCTCTTATGAGGGCAGAAACGGCGGCTACACCAAGATCGTAAGGATCGGACCCAGAAGGGGAGACGCTGCTGAGATGGCTATCATCCAGTTGGTATAATATCTGACTAATAAAGCCCCCGACGCTTTGTCGGGGGCTTTTTTATGTTTATTTCACTGGCTATTCTTTTACCATCTTCTTTGAGTCAAGTATAAGTATATCGCCCTCGGCGATCAGGGTGGTGTCGGTGGCCACAAGCGTCAGCTCGTTGCGCAGGATAAGATATATCGAAGCATCGTGCTCCTTTCTTATCTCGCTCACCGTCAGCCCCGAAAGGCCGCTCTCAGCAGTAACAACTATCTCCCCGACACTTTTGATATCGTGGTGCTTCTTGTCGGAATTCTGCTCTTTTGAATAGTATTCCACAAACCCGGCGCTGATGATGCCCGTGGGAATAGCCACCGCTCCGACTCCGAGAAATGCAATGATGATCGCCATTATCCGCCCTGCGACAGTTATGGGATAGATGTCGCCGTAGCCAACCGTGAGCATAGCTGAAACGCTCCACCATATGCCCGAAAAAGCGTTTTTAAAAGCCTCGGGCTGGGCAGCGTGCTCAGCGCTGTAAATGCCCAGCGATGATGCCAGCATAAGTATAGCGATAATGAACACCGAAGAAACGATAGCCTTGTATTTCTCCATAAGCACGCTCTTGATAACATTGAACGAGTCGCTCTGCGTGTTGATGCGGAACAGGTGGAATATCCTGACAACTCTCAGCATCCTGAAAACGATGAACCCCGAAAGAAAGAAAAACGGAAGTATCGTCAGCAGCTCAACTACTCCGTCGAACGAAACAAGGAACCTTAGCACCGCCTTTGCTTTGCCCGTTTCGGGATAAAGCAGATCAGCCGTAGCTATCCTCAGAACATATTCGATAATAAAGACGATGACCGTCACGTTCTCCACTATGGTGAACAGCGACCTGAAGTCGCTCAGAGAGGAGAAGGTCTCCAGAAACATTGCGATGATATTGAGAATGATAGTAGCTGCCAGCACAACATCAAAGATCATGCTCGGCAAATCGTCCTTGTTGTTTATCTGCATGATCTGAAAGATCCGTTTACGCACAGTCTCACCGCCTATATCTGCAAACAACGCCGCTCCGAAAACGGGCGGCGTGTCTTATCAATAATCCTCTTCGTCTTCTTCGTTCTCGTCACCGTCGATGTCTTCTCCGCCACCGGGCATTTCCTCAGACATCTCCTTGAAATAAGCATTGAAATCAAAATTTCCCATACAGATGCGCTCCCAATACTCTTTTCCTTCTTCAAGTATGAGCACATTATGCTCATGGACCTCGATGACATTATAGGTCTTTCCGTGAGCGTCCTTCACTGTATCTCCTACGTTGATATTAAGCATTATTAACCACTCCAATAAAATATTTGAACTTAAAGCTATTATAACACAGATAAACACCTGTGTCAAGCAAAACGTTTTCTGTCACTGTGCGGCGGAGGATGGATCTTCTTCGGCCTTAGCCTTTGGCTTGATCATAAGATCCTCCAGCTTGTCACGGGTCAGGGTAAAGTTATTGTTATACATCCTTACAAGCTCGTCCGCTGTGTCGTGGCTCTCGTCGAGCCTGCCGTTTTCGTCCAGCAGATAGTCGGCTCCCCAGTGGCCTATATAGCCCCAGTAAGCGCCCTCATCAGCTATGCTCTGTATATCGGGGAAGCTTCCGCACTCGCTCATAACGATAGGCTTTGTCTGGCAGATGCTGTTCAAAAACAGCATTATCATTATTTGTCCCGAGCGCTTGTTCTGCGAGTAAACGTCTGCCGAAACGATGTCGCACATCTTGTCCGAAACATACCAATCGGCATTCTGAGCGCTCCACACCCATATAAGGTTATCGAGCCCGTGATAAGCTGTCATTCGCTTATACATAAGCTGCCACAGCCAGATATAGCTGTCCTTGTCCTTGCCCCACCAGAATGCCCCGTTGCTGGCCTCATGCAGAGGTCTCCACAAGACCGGGATATCCTCAGCCTGAAGCACCTTCAGCGCCTCGGCAGCCTTGTCTATGTCGTTTACCAGCGCCAGACACTGTGCGCTTATCTTTTTTTCATCCGCAAGCTTTTTGATATCGGCAGCCTTCATCATCGAGATATCCTCTGCGGTCTTTGCCTTCATAATGTCAAAGTCGGACTCGCTGCTCAGAAAGCTGCTCTTTTTGCTCGGCGACTTCCAGTGCCACATATAGCCGACGATGCCGCCGTCTTCATGCCACTGTTTAGCACATTCAAGCTCGGCGCTGTTGGTGCTCTCGTCGTCGGTCACACACATAAGGTCTCCGAACCGTATAGCGGGATACTTCCCCGTTGTGTCATAGATAACGTCAGTTTCGGCGTTTGTCCCCACGGTGTCATATTGTCCGAGCAGTATCTTCTTTCCATAGGTGCTGCAAAGCAGGCTGTAAAGCGCCTTTGTGCTGTCGCTCGCCTTTGCATTTGACAGAGCAGGTGAGTCAAGGCTCTGCTTGAAAACAGACACCTCGGCGCTGGCAGCCACGCTCACCCTGTCGATATCGAGCCCTGCGTCTATGGGGTCAAGGTTTATAGTCAGCGTTCCCTTTTCAAGATAAACGTTCTTGATTATCGTGGTCTCAAAATCTCCGCTTCCGCCGGAGGCAACATTCATAAGCTTTGCACCGTTGCCCATAAGCACATTATTGCAGGGCACCTCGGAGCGTGTGGTCACGGACACGTTATAGAACTGGCTCTCGGGGAGCTCTATCTCCACAGACCAGTCCTCTGCCTTGGCTATCTCGGTCACATATCCTTTTCCTGTAAAGTCCTTGCGGTCGCTGAGCACCGCAGTGGCTCCGCCGAGCTTTCCGTCCTCGGCCTCGGCGGTGGCCGAGAATTTCACATATTTTACAGGCTCGGGGACGATCACTGTCTCGTCAAATTCCTTGACCTGCTTTTCGGCGGTGCTGCTGTCATCATCCTGTATGTCTCCCATACTGTCAATTGCTGCGGAGGAGCTTTCGGAAGATGAGCTTGTGATATCGACATCAGCCTTTTTTATCTCATTGCCGCAGGCCGAGAGCACAGCTGTCATGGCTATCGCAGCTGCGGCAAAAGCATATTTAAAACCCAAGTTTTTTCACCCTCTGTCAGAATACTCTGTATGTTTTTCCGGCCGCTGCCATAAAGGCTGTGGTCTCGCCGTCCTGCTCGGTCTCAAGGGCTGCCTTGCCGCAAAGGACCTTGAGCCCGGGTATTGCGATAACGCATCTTGCGTCCTTTGTTGCCCTTATGGTGCAGGAGGTGAGCCTGCCCTGCGTCCACTCGGCATCCACAACAAAGCCGCCTCTTGCGCAAAGCCCTCTGAACGAGCCTTCCGACCATTCCTTCGGCAGGGCAGGGAGCAGTCTTATCTCGCCGTTCTGACTTTGAAGCAGTGCTTCTGTTATGCCTGCGGTGCCGCCGAAGTTTCCGTCTATCTGGAAGGGCGGGTGCATATCGAACATATTCTCTGAGGTCGAGGACGAAAGGAGCGATATGATATTATCATACACCTTTTCTCCCTCGCAGAGTCTTGCCCAGTGGTTTATTATCCATGCTCTCGACCAGCCTGTGTGGCCGCCGCCGTGAGAAAGGCGCCTTTCAAGGGTAGCCTTTGCGGCCTCGGTCAGAGCCGTATCCTTTCTTGTGTTTATGGCATCATCGGGATAGAGCGCAAACAGCTGAGAGATATGTCTGTGTCCGGGCTCTACCTCGTCATAGTCTATCGCCCATTCCTTTATCTGGCCGTATTTGCCGATCTCGGGCTGAGGGAGCCTGCCTCGCAGGTCGTAAAGCTTTTCGGCAAATGCCTTGTCGGTGTTCAGTATCTTCGAGGACTCGATAACAGCAGTGAACAGCCTGTAAATTATCTGACTGTCCATAGAAGGTCCTATGCAGAGGCTGCCCTTTGTGCCGCTCTCGGTGAGATAGGTGTTCTCGGGAGAAACAGAAGGACAGGTCACCATACGTCCCTGCTTGTCGGGGATAAGGAAGTCCACAAAGAATTCTGCCGCCTCTCTGAGCGTTTCATATTTGTCCTCCAGGAACTCACGGTCAAGGGTGAACAGATAGTGCTCCCATATATGCAGACACAGCCAGGCAGCACCCATAGGCCACTGTGTGGCAGGCATCCACAGGTCCTGAGGGGCACAGTCTCCCCATATGTCGGTATTGTGGTGACAGGTAAAGCCGCCGCAGTGATACATCAGGCGTGCTGTCTCACGTCCGTTCGGCCTCATCCTCTCGATATGGTCGAACAGCGGTGTGTGAAGCTCCGAAAGGTTGCAGTTCTCGGCACACCAGTAGTTCATCTCAGTGTTGATGTTTATAGTAAAGCGGCAGCCCCATGCAGGCCACATATCCTTGTTCCATATGCCCTGAAGATTCATCGGCAGCGTGCCTTCACGGCTGGCCGAGATCATCAGATAGCGTCCGAAATTGTGATACAGCTCTATGAGCTTGTTGTCCTTGCCGCCCTGTTTTATGTTTTCGAGCCTTTCGTTCGTCGGCAGCTCGGAAGCGCCGCCGCTGTTATCGGGCAGGCTGATCTTTGCCCTGTCAAAGTAAGAGCCGTAGTCCTTTATGTGTGTTTCTCTGAGCTGCTCAAAGCTCTTGTCAGCGCTTGCTGTGACGTCATACACTGCCTTGTCCTTATAATCCTCGAAGCGGAAGCTCGTCTGTGCCCCCAGTATGACCATAAGCTCGTCACAGCCCTCGGACATCAGAAAGCTGCCGTCTGCATAGACCCTGCCGCCTCTGGGTATGGCCTTCAGATATGCAGCGAACCTTATGCCGTCCTCGCTGCCGCAGCCGCCGTAAAACAGCAGGTCATCCTCGCTGACAGGGGAATTGTCATCGAAATAATCGTCCCTGCCGTCAAGAGTCATCTTCATATTGACCGAGCCCGGCTTGTCTCCCTTTATCCGCATAACAAGAACGCTGTCCGGCTCAGACACAAACACCTCACGCTCAAACCTTACGTCCCCGAGCTTATACTCGGTCAGACACACAGCCGTCGCAAGGTCGAGGCTGCGGCGGATAAACTCCGCTTCGGTGTGGTCGGTGTGGCTTATGTTAAGGTCGCCCAGCGGCATATAGTGGCGCTCGTTGACAGGAGTCCCGCAGAAGCTCTGGTTTACTATTTTCTCGGCCTGCTCTATCTTTTCCTCAAAAAGCAGGTTTCTTACCTTTTCAAGATTAGGATAAGCGCTTTTGTTGTTTCTCTTTCTCGGCCCGCCCGACCAGACGGAATCCTCGTTGAGCTGGATATGTTCGTCTATCGGCTGAGAAAACACCATAGCACCGATCCTGCCGTTTCCTATCGGCAGAGCCTTGTTCCAGTCGTCAGCCGGTGTGTTATACCATAAAAGGGTCGAACTGTTCATAATGTACCTCCGTTGATGTCCCGGCACAGAAAGCTTGGTGCGGGAAAAGGATTATTGGCTGCGTTTGAAAAGATCGCAATGGCTGCCTGCATCGGGTATATACGATATGCAGGCAGTGCCGGGAAGCTGCACACATTTTCAATGCTTTCATTATACCATAAAGCGAAAAAAAAGTAAAGCGCTGCCGCTTTTTTTGCTGTTTGCAAATAACAGGGTACCCTACGGCGGAAAGAACGCTGACAACAGCCGGGCGAATAAAAGGGCGACCACCACTTGTAGTGAATGTTGGCTGACGGAGTCTATATATATGGTTTTTAAAAAAAAGCTCAAAAAAGGAAAAGTTTTTTGAAAAAAACACTTGACAAACCACCTCAGGAGTGATATAATAAAAAAGCTGAGTTTGAGAACACAGCAAATATGCGGCAGTGCTGGAACTGGCAGACAGGCACGTTTGAGGGGCGTGTGTCCTTGACGTACGGGTTCAAGTCCCGTTTGCCGCACCACTTGATAGGAGTATCCCGATCTGAACCCCCAAGTTCAGATCGGGTTTTTCTTATGCTCTGAAACTCTGCAAATACGCCGTTTGCGAGGATGATAAATTATGCTAAATCTAAACTCGAAATATAAAATCGTCTAAAAATGAAAACAAAACACAAAAAAGTTTAACATCTGAACCCCTGAGTCTAATTACAGATCTTCATAAACTCCTGATTTTGCGCGGTATTCACGCTCGAAAGCATCGGGAGTTTTGTTTTTTAAGGTGTCGTGCGGGCGTTTAGTGTTGTAAAATATCATATATTCATCTACCAGCTTGTAAAGCATTTTCTCACTTGTTATCTTGCGGCGGTAAAGCTCCTCACGTTTCAGAGAGGAAAAGAAACTCTCACAAACCGCATTGTCCCGGGAGTTGTATGGGCGTGAACGTGAGTGTTCTATATTATTTTCATGCAATGCTCTTTCAAACGTATATGAGACATAATTAGGTCCATTATCTGTATGAAAAATCAAGCGATTATCTGGCTTTCGTGCTGCAATAGCTTTTAGCAGAGTCGCTTTGGTAAGATGAGTAGAATTGACCTTGGATATTTTATACGCAACAACTTTTCTTGAAAACAGGTCAAGTATTACGCAAATATAGTAAGGTCTATGGTTGTAATTAAAGTATGTAACATCACTTGCCCATACAGTATTTGGAAAACTGACCTTATAGTCTTGCTTTATTATGTTTTTTCTGTGCCTTTCTTTTAAGAATTCTTTTTTTGAAT
>DFEO01000057.1 GCA_002368715.1 Ruminococcus sp. UBA3800 | reverse complement strand
GCCCTGCTTATTCCTCATAAGGGATGAGCCTTACCTCGGGCTCGAGCAGGATGCCGGTCTTTTTCTGTACAATTTTCTGGACTTCTTTTATCAGTGCCATGATATCGGCACTGGTGGCATTGTTCTTGTTTATGATAAAGCCACAGTGCTTCTCCGACACCTCGGCTCCGCCGATGCTGAAGCCGGCAAGTCCGCATTCCTCGATCAGCTGGCCTGCATAATGCCCCTCCGGGCGCTTGAACGTTGAGCCTGCGCTCGGATATTCAAGAGGCTGCTTTGCACGGCGTCTTCCCATAAGGTCCACCATAGTGTCCTGGATATCGTCATAGATGCCGTTCTCCAGCGAGAAGATACCGCTGAACACGATCTCCTTATTATGCTGGAAGCAGCTTTTTCTGTAACCCAGCCCCATATCCACCAGCTCTGTCACATGTATCTCTCCGCTTGGTCTTATAGCGGTGCAGGACTTGATAACGTCCTTGATCTCGCCGCCGTAAGCACCTGCGTTCATATAAATGGCTCCGCCGACAGTTCCCGGTATGCCGTAGGCAAATTCCAGCCCTGTAAGGTTATGCTCCAGCGCAAAGCGGCAGAGCTTTATCAGCGGGCAGCCTGCCTGAGCATATATAGTGTTCTCATCAAGCATCCTTATCTCGTCCACCGACTGACCCATAAGGAAGATGACGCCGTTATATCCCTTGTCATCAAACAGGATATTCGAGCCATTTCCCATAACAAGATGACGCACACCGCTGGCGTTCGCCTCACCTATCAGTCTTGCAAGTCTGTCTTCCGAGCCGGGGTCTATCATCGCATAGCAGGGACCTCCGGTCTTGAAAGTAGTATATTTCGAGAGCGGTTCATCGTATACCACTCTGCACTCGAGCTCTCTGGCAAGAGCCAGAAGCCCGTCTGTTCTTATGTCATTGTTCATTTTCTCGCTCCATTTATCAAAGTATCAGAATGAATCCCAGTTCTTGACCTTATCCTTGGTGTCCATATCCAGACCGAGATTTGAAAGCAGCTCTGCCGCTGCGTTATAGCCCATCTTCTTCTGACGGTTGTTCATAGCGGCGACCTCAAGGATGACCGCAAGGTTACGTCCGGGCTTTATTGGGATAGTAAGGCTCGGTATCCTGATGCCCAGGATAGTGGTATACTCGTTGTCAACACCCATCCTGTCATAGATCTTGCTGCTGTCCCAGGGCTCCAGCTCGACGATAAGGTCGATCTTCTCGGACACCTTTACAGCACCCATACCGAAAAGCCTTCTGGTATTGATTATGCCTATGCCTCGAAGCTCCAGAAAGTGGCGGATATTGTCGGGCGACTGGCCCACAAGGGTACGGCTCGAAGTCTTTCTTATCTCAACCGCATCGTCTGCCACAAGTCTGTGACCACGCTTGACAAGCTCGATAGCAGTCTCGCTCTTACCAACTCCGCTCTCTCCCACGATAAGGATACCCTCACCGTAGACCTCAATGAGCACTCCGTGCCTTGTTATCCTGGGTGCCAGCTCTACATTGAGATAACCGATGAGCGCTGCTATAAAAGCGGTGGTGCTGTCCTGCGTCCTTGCTATCGGCACGCTGTATTTCTTTGCGAGCTCCATCATCTCGGGATAAAGCTCGTGTCCTCTTGCAACGACAAAAAGCGGTATCTTTGTTTCAAACAAAGCCTCTATCCTGTCGTATCTCTTCTTCTCTTCAAGCGATGCCAGATAAGCAAACTCCATATTTCCGCAGATCTGCACACGCTCGGCATTGAAGTACTCATAAAAGCCCATCAGCTGGAGTCCCGGTCGGTTGCAGTCGTTTTCTGTAATGAGCATAGAGTCGATGTTTTCGGGAGCATAGACCACTTCAAGCTTGAGCTGGTCGATTATGTCCTTAACTGTAACGCTGAATATCTCTGCCATAAGGTATCCCTCTTTTCGTCCTTTATTTTTACAGCGCTCCGCTGCGCTTTAGTTCCTGTGCTGCCATAAGTATGCCTGCCTTGCCCGAGGGATAGGTTATCCCTCCCTGGAGCCAGACCGCAAACGGTTCTCTTATGGGCGCATCAGCCGAAAGCTCGACAGACGCTCCCATCGTAAAGGTGCCTGCTGCCATTATCACCTTCGAGTCGTAGCCGGGCATATCCCACGCCTCGGGGGTAACATAGCTGTCAACGGGCGAGCCCTTCTGTATGCCTCTGCAAAAGGCGGTGAGCCTCTTTTCATTGCCAAGCAGGATAGACGCTATTATATCGGTTCTGGTCTCGCCTGACTTCGGGAAGGTCTCAAAGCCGAGCTTTTCAAAAAGGCGGCAGGCAAAGACCGAGGTCTTTACTGCCTGGGCCACTGTCTGCGGCGCCATGAAAAAGCCGAGGAGTATCTCTCTCGGGGTATCGAGCGTAGCGCCCACCTCCTTGCCCATTCCTGTGCAGGTAAGGCGGTCGGCACATTTTTCCACAAGGTCTGCCCTGCCGCAGATATAACCTCCCGTGGGGGCTATGGCTCCGCCCGGGTTTTTGATAAGCGAGCCTATGATAAGGTCGGCTCCCACCGAAAGCGGCTCCTGCTTTTCAACGAACTCACCGTAGCAGTTGTCTACCATAACGATAATACCGGGGTTTGCGGCCTTTGCGGCCTTTGCTATCTCGCCTATTATGCTGACGCTGAGCGAGGGCCTGAGCGAATATCCCCGTGAGCGCTGGATATAGGCTATCTTTGCACCCTTTGAAAGCTCTGCTATCTTTTCCAGGTCAGGCATCCCGTTTTCAAGAAGGTCCGCCTGAGCATACTCAACACCGAAGTCCTTCAGCGAGCCGTTGCCCTTTTCGTATCTGATGCCTATGACCTCTTCAAGGGTGTCATAGGGTCTGCCTGTGCAGGCAAGCATAAGATCTCCCGGCCTTAAAACGCCGAAGAGCGCCGTTGAAAGAGCATGGGTGCCGTTTACAAAGGTGTGGCGGACTATCGCATCCTCGCCGCCAAAAGCCTGGGCAAACACCTTGTCTGCGGCTTCCCTGCCGATGTCGGAATAGCCGTAGCCTGTGGTCCCTTTGAGACAGCCCTCGCTGACACGGTTATCAATAAATGCCTTGAGCACCTTCATTCCATTATATTCCGCGATCTCGTCGATCATACTGAAATTCTGTGAACACTCCTCCTCCGCCTCTTTTGCAAGAGCAAGGAGCGAGTCATCTATCTCAAAAATGTTATCATTCATCACTTTTTCTCTCCAATACATGATCGACCCCGACCTCACGGAAGCCGATCTCCTCATAATAGCTGACCCTGTGGGGCCTTGCGAACAGCCTTACCTCAAAGCCGTCCCTGTTAAGGCGCTCGCCTATCCAGTAAAGCAGGCGCCTTGCATGAAACTTTCCTCTCTCCTCGGGAACTGTGGCCACATGGCCCACCAGAGCAACACCGTCCACTATATACTGGATAGTTGCCGTGGTGTAATCCCCCAGCAGGAAAGACTGGGAAAGCCCTCTCCTTACCCTGTGGGATGTGTCTGTCAGCCAGAGCTGATAGGAGTCCCGTATAGAGGGAAAGCTCTGCGCCAGGATCTTATAGACATCGTCAAGCTTCGGCAGCTCGTTTACGTCCATATCGGGCAGCTCGTTTTTTGTAACAAAAGCAAATTCCGTCCTTTTATCTGCAAAATATTCGTCCCCGACAAGAGCCGCAAGCTTCAGGCCATATTCCTCCTCAAGCTCTATCTGCATAGGCATGACAAGACCTATGATCCCCGCAAGCTCCTTCAGGACAGCCTTCGAGAACCTTTTGCCCTCAAAGGTCGATATCATCATTGTGGAATTGAACTCTGATATCATCCCTGTCCGCTCACCGTTGTCCTCGATAAGAAAGAACCTGAGAAACCCATAGTCTGTGCCATAGGCACGAAAATGAGACTTTATCCGCCTTGTGTAATTGTTCTTTTTAAGCCCTCCGAGAAGCTCCTCGGTGACCTTCTTAGTTTCATAAATCATTTCTGTGGATCCCGTCTGCCAGCAGTCTGGCCAGCTTGTAAACGCTTATAAGGTCGTCCTCTTTAATAACACAGGACGGCGAATGGAGATACCTGCACGGCACAGATACAGCCGCCGTTCTCACACCGCCCCTTGATATATGGATAGCTCCTGCGTCGTTGCCGCCGGCTATCTTTGTCTTTGTCTGACAGGGTATGCCGTTTTGCTTTGCAAGCTCAAACGCCGCATCGCAAAGGCCCTTGTCATAAACCGTGTGTCTGTCCATAAGAGAGACCACAGCCCCCCCGCCGACCTCGCACACACGGTCCTCACCGCTCTCCGAGGGGATATCTGCGGCAGTGGTTGCCTCTAAAACTATGGCAAAGTCCGGCTCCACGGTGAAAGCCGCACAGCCCGAGCCACGAAGCCCTATCTCCTCCTGAACGACAAAGGTAAAATATGTGTCAAAGTCAACGCCTTCATTTATCATCTCTATCATCACAGCACAGCCTGCACGGTCATCTATCGCCTTTGACCTTATCATCCTGTCGCCGAAGCTGATATATCCGCCGTCAAAATAAACGCTGTCGCCCTGCTTTACAAGGCTCTCTGCCTGCTGCTTGTCCTTGGCACCTATGTCGATCACGAGCTTGTCAAACGACGGCACCTTACACCGGTCCGCTTTCGGGACATTGTGCATAGCGCTTGAAGCGATAACACCTGTCAGCTTGCTCCTGCCGACCGCAACACGCTTGCCGAAGCAGACTCTGGGATCTATCCCTCCGACAGGCGAAAAGCACAGCGTACCGTCATCGTTTATATAGGTGACCATAAAGCCGACCTCGTCCATATGCGCCGATATCATAAGCTTTTTGCCGGCACCCTTTCTGCCCCTGACAAAGGCTATGATATTTCCGAGCGCATCGACTTTTATCTCTGCCTTTTGCGATATCAGCTCCAGTATCTTTTCTCTGACCTCGTTCTCTCTTCCCGAGATAC
>DFEO01000017.1 GCA_002368715.1 Ruminococcus sp. UBA3800 | reverse complement strand
GCAACCCGAAGCCCCTTTACCGTGAGCTGGAGCAGAAAATGCTCGAGCGGATAAATGCCCTCGGCATAGGCCCGCAGGGCTTCGGCGGCACCCAGACCTGCCTTGCTGTCAATATCGAACAGGCTCCGACACATATCGCCGGGCTGCCCGTTTCGGTAAATGTCGGCTGCCATGTCACCCGCCACGCCGAAGCCGAGCTTTGATCACACACGCTGTTGGGAAAAACCTTTCTGAAGAAAGGTTCTTTCCCAAACCCTTTTCCAAAGACTTTTTAAATCTTTCCGGCAGGGGGCTGCGGCGTTTTCAGAGTAAGCACAGGGTCGTTTTTACATCTTATTATATGATATCAGCAGCCCCCTGCCGGAAAGACATAGAAGTTTTAGGGAGGGGGTACGGGGGAGGACCCTTTTTCAAAAGGGTCTCCCCCGAAAGCGCTCGGGTCAAAGGGAGGTGAGGAGGATGAAGAAGTATAAGCCTGCAAAGCTGCCGGTGCTTATCACTATGGTGATAGTGACGGCTTTGTTTCGTGTGCTCTATAAGGTGGTGGAATATACCGAGGACTATCTGCCGTTCTCGCTGGTATATGTCCGCATACCGATAATCATATTCGGAGTGCTTACTGCTTTTGTCCTTCTGCCTGCCTATTATTTCAACACCTTCTACACCGTTACCCCGAAAGCCGTGACCGTAAGCACGGGTGTGCTCGTCACGGTAAAACAGCTTATGCCTGTGTCCTCGGTCAAATCGGTGACCACGATCATAGTTCCCTTCGGGAACCTTTTCGGATTCAATATCGTTGTTCTTAATGCTCAGGGCACCAATATAATCATCTCGTTCATCAAGCAGAACGATGCGAGAGAGATAACGGATATAATAAATAACGAGATAAGGAAACGTTCGTCGACCGGCACCTTTGCGGCCACAGAGGAGGGTGCTGATGGAAAATAGCGAAAAAAAGTCCGGCAGGGTGAGAGCCTTTTTCAAAAGAAGACAGCACCCCATAAGGATCCTTTCCTATGCCACCAAGCAGTTCTGGCTGCTGGCTCTGCCGCTGGCAAAATATCTTATCGCTGTCAGATTTGATTTTGAAAGCTGGATCCGTTCACACTGGCTGGAGATACTGGTGCTGGCCGTCATATTCGGCTATTCTTTTTTGCGCTGGCTATCGGTCTATTATTATTACGACAATGAGTCGGTAACGGTACACACAGGGTTTTTCGGGCTGCGCTCGACCCATGTGCGCTTTTCCGAGATATCGGCTTTTTCTCTCAACCAGGGCTACCTTGACAGGCTGATTCATTCCTGCACCATTTATATCGACACGGGCACAGCCTCCAACAGGCGCTCTACCATATCCTTCAACCTTAACCGCAAACAAGCCTTCGAGCTTTATCACAGCATAACCGCCGTGGCCAAGGACAAGAAAAAATATGTCTACCGTTCACGAAAAAAAGACCTGCTGGCCTTTTCGTTTTTGTTCTCGTCCACCTTCTCCGGTATGCTGGTCGTGGTGGGTGTGATCTTCCAGGCATACAGGATAATGGGCCGTGAGGTCCAGTTCAGACTGCTGCGTGAGGTAAATGAAAGGATCGAGTCTGCCCCGATAATCGAGGTCATCCCGGCATATATACTTGCCGGTGCCACCCTTATTTTCGGGCTGTGGCTGATCTCCTTCGTGGCAAACCTTATGCGCCACTGGAATTTCTCCTGCACCAAGGCCTCGGGGCTCTTTGTCATCCGAAGCGGCAAGGGCGCAAAAAGACGTCATGTTCTCAGAAAAAGACGCATAAACTTTATTGATTACCGCCAGTCGCTGCTTATGAAGCTGTTCAAGGTGACAACTGTTGAGGTGGGCTGCTCCGGCTACGGGAAAAGACACCGTGAGATCTCAGCGATAATTCCCATAACCACAAACAGCCGTATCGACGAGTCGATGAAGCAGCTGCTGCCGAACTTCCCTCCCGTAAGGGGAAGCATAGACACCAGCGACAAGCTGGCTATACCGCTGTTTATGCTGCTGCCGTTTTTGTGCTCCTTTGTTCCGGGGATAGCCGCAAGGATAGCTTATCCTTATTTCCCGAACTGGCACAGAGAGATAGTGATGACAGCTGTGTTTCTGACCATACCCATGGTGTGGCTGACGATAGTCAAGGCGGCAGCTTCAAGATGTACCTTTATGGGGTTTGAGGACGGGTTCTGCTCTATGGGGTTTTGCAGCTGGTATAAGTTTCACAAGGTGACAGCGCCCGTTAACAAGATAGCCAAGATCGAGGTGACAAGACACCCGTTCCAGCGCCTTGGAGGCAGCTGCAGCATTACAGTGTATACAAACAACGATAAGGCCAACAAACATATAGTTAAGGGGCTGAACCATAAGGCGGCTGTGGCCCTTTTGAGAGAAAACGGTTTTCTCTTTGAAGATG
Organism: Ruminococcus sp. UBA3800; assembly: GCA_002368715.1. GTDB lineage: Bacteria > Bacillota > Clostridia > Oscillospirales > Ruminococcaceae > Hominimerdicola. Next base: position 1,565 of record DFEO01000017.1, on the reverse strand, counting down.
ACAACGGAGATGATGGATATTGACCTTTTTTGCCATCCTGATCCTGGCGGTCGGGCTTGCTATGGACGCTTTTGCGGTGTCCGTTTGCAAGGGGCTGAAAATGAGAAAGATAAACTATCTGCACACTGCGATCATAGCCTTGTTTTTCGGTGGATTTCAGGCTATGATGCCGCTTATCGGGTGGCTTCTGGGAAAGCAGTTTGCAAAGGCCATCGAGGCCTATGACCACTGGATAGCGTTCGTGCTGCTGGGGGCTATCGGCACAAAAACAGTGGTCGAAGCTATAAAGGAGCGAAACGAGACAGTCTCCCGGGAGGAGGAGCAAAGGCTTGATATAAAGGAGCTGTTCATGCTGGCCATAGCCACCAGCATCGACGCCCTTGCGGCGGGCGTGACCCTTTCGTTTTTCAAGGTGAACATCCCCTTTGCGATAGCGGTGATAGGTATAGTCACGTTCATCATAAGCTTTGTGGGTGTCGCTATCGGCAACCGGTTCGGAGCGTCCTTCAAGACCAAGGCAGAGCTCACAGGCGGAGCCGTCCTGATACTCCTTGGGATATACATTCTCCTGAATGACCTGATGTGATAAAAGAATATGCAAATAAAAACGACCGTATTGCGATGTTTGCAGTACGGTCGTTTTACTGTGATTCATAAAGCTGTTCTATAAAAAGCTCGGCTTTTCCTTTGTTTTTCTCTGAAAGCTCTCTGTAAAGCTCAACAAGCTTCGTTTCATCGGAGTCAAGGGGCATATCGGCAGAAATGTTTTTTACATTCGTTCTTCCTGCCAGATAATCAAGGCTTGTATTATAATAATCGGCAAGCTCGATAGCTCTCATCAGAGGAATCTCACGCTCGCCTTTTTCGTATTTCCCGTAATACTGAGGAGTTGTGCCCAGGACCTCGGCTATCTCTGTCTGAGTTTTGTCTGCATCCTCTCTTAGATCTCTTATTCTCTGATACTTTGGCATATCCCTCACTCCTTTAAATATATTGTACCATAAATGGTTAATTATGCTTGACAAATTAACCATAATAGGCTATAATATATTTAGAATTAGTCAGATTAGACTAATAAATATAACTATCTGAGCAAGGAATTATTGAAAAAGGAGTGGTTTTATGAAAAAAATAATAGTTAGTATGGCTTTAGTTACGCTTTGTTTCATCCTTGGTTCCTGCGGCGATGACGGAAGTTTTCTTAAAGGAAAATGGGAACGTGTCGCAAATTACGTTAAAGGACAAGAAGTAGCCGATGAAAGAGACATATCTTTTACTTTTGATGATGATATGATGTCAACGACGAAAGGTAACGAAACTCAAAATTATTATTTTGTTTACGAAGATGATATCGTGTATTGTTTAGAAACAAAAGATGATGATATTGAAAACGCAGTAGGATCATTTACAATTAAAGAACATACATCAGATAAGCTAATACTGATCTTCAATGATAAGGACGGGAATGCAGAAGACTATGGATACGTTTTAAAGAAAGTGGATGATTAGCCTGCATTATACAAAAAGAGCCGCACCCCTATTTGAACTGACCCCAAAAAGTTAGA
>DFEO01000090.1 GCA_002368715.1 Ruminococcus sp. UBA3800 | reverse complement strand
GATATTTTACAGTATTATCGGTACTCGATTCAAGTCTTTTTACAACAAATAGTGATTTTATACAAAACTTTTTTTCGAGCTTATCTCTCAATTGTGCAGAAATATTGGTCATCTGAGCGAATTCTTTGACTTTTTTCACATGGAGCCAGTCAAATATCTGAGCCGCCCTGAAGCGTGGCTCTCCGATAGCTTTTACCTGCTGCTCCAGCTCCTCAAATCCAAGGTCAAGAATATCGATTTTTCCGCTTTCATCAAGAGTTATCAAGCTATCACCTCAATCTGCGAAATTTAGCTATAAAGAAGCCGTCAGAGTCATAGTCATCAGGCAGGACCGTTATTTGCGTATCCATGCTCCTGCCGCCAAAGGCATCCCCCAGCGGTTCCGGAGCAAAGTCTTTATTATCTTCAAGAAACCTTCTTACGACATCCTCATTCTCGGCAGCCGAAAGCGAACACGTCGAATATACCAGCACGCCGCCGGCTTTAAGATAGCGTGAGGACGTTTTGATAATGTCGAGCTGTATCTCAGGCAGCCTTTCAAGCTCTTTCGGAGGTTTATACTTTATCTCCGGCTTGCGCCTTATGACACCGAGCCCCGAACAGGGAACATCACAAAGGATCCTGTCGGCCATTGGCATATCGGGGTCAAAGACCTTGGCATTGTTCACAGATGCTCTCACACAGGAAAGCCCAAGCCTTCCTGCGCCTTCGCTTATCAGCCTTACCCTGTTATCGTGAAGGTCAAACGCATACACGCTGCCCTCATCCGACATAAGCTCGGCGATCGTGAAAGACTTTCCGCCGGGAGCCGCACACAGATCGAGCACAGTGTCGCCTCTCTGAGGGGCCAGAGCTTTGCAGCAAAGCTGACACGAAAGGTCCTGAACGTGGAAAAGGCCATCTTTAAAAGCTTTCAGCTCCTCGACAGAGCCGCCGAAGCTGAGCCTGACACAGCCGTCCACCGCTGTTTTTGTCACAGTGACGCTCTGCTCTTCAAGGGCGGATATTATCTTATCCTCAGCAAGCTTCACAGTGTTTAACCTGACATAGACCGGAGCCTTTCCGATAGCACTTGCAAGTATCCTCTCGCAGGCACTGCTGCCATAATCCTCAGTCCACTTTTCGACGAGCCACTCGGGACACGAGTATTCAAGAGAGAGCTGTTTTGTTCTGCCCTTGACCGTGGGCAGGCGCTTGTCATCTCTGATAAAGCTTCTGAGAACGGCATTGACGAAGCCCACAGCAGCGGGGTTTCTGACTTTTTTTGCAAGCTTCACCGACTCGTCCACGGCAGCGCTGTCAGGAACGGAGTCCATATACCTGAGCTGGTATACTCCGAGCCTGAGAATGTTTCTCACCTCAGCACCGAGCTTCTGATTTTTTTTGTTACAGTAATGATCTATAACGGTGTCAAGCGTCAGCCTTCGCTCGATCATCCCATAAAACAGAGCCGCAGCAAATCGCTTGTCCTGCTCTGAAAAGTCACTGGCTGCGAGCTTTTTATCGAGCAGGATATTTGAATATGAACCGTCCTGTTCAAGCCTCAGAAGCAGCTTCAGGACGAAACTTCTGGTATTTCCCATAGCCTAGCCCAGCTTTGTGCCCTTTGCCACAGGCTTGCCCCTGAGATAATCCTCGGCCTTCATCCTCTTTGAGCCCTCGGCCTGCACCTCGGTCAGCCTGACCACACCGTCGCCGCATGAAACTGAAAGCCTGTCATCCAGGACAATTCCCGGCTGAGTACCCGGCTCCATATCACGCATGATCTCAGAGCGGTAGACCTTCAGGCGCTTGCCATTAAGGCAGGTCACCGCACACGGCCAGTCCGAAAGACCGCATATCTTTTTATGCACCTCAAAGGCGGGTCTTGAGAAATCTATCTCACACATACTCTTATCGAGCATCCCTGCATAGCTTGCAAGTGCTTCGTCCTGCTTTATCGGAGTCAAATCGCCGTTTTCAAGCTTTTCAAGCGTCTGCAAAAGAAGCTGTGCGCCCATATCGGCCAGCCTGTCAAACAGCTCTGAGGCTGTTTCATTCTCTCCGATAGGCGTTGCGCTTTGCAAAAGGATATCGCCTGTGTCAAGCCCCTCGCCCATCAGCATAGTGGTTATGCCTGTCTGTTCCTCACCGTCAAGGACGCTCTGCTGGATAGGCGCTGCCCCTCTGTATTTCGGCAAAAGCGAGCCGTGAACATTGACACAGCCAAACCTCGGGAGCTCAAGCACTTTTTTCGGAAGTATCTTTCCGTAAGCCGCAACAACTATGCAGTCAGGGGCGATATCTTCAAGCACCCTGATAAATTCGTCCGCATTCTTTTTCAGGCTCTGCGGCTGATAAACAGGTGTGCCGTGCTCCAGCGCCAGCTCCTTTACAGGGGGCGGCATAAGCTTATAGCCCCTGCCCCTGGGCTTGTCGGGCTGAGTGAACACAGCCTCGACGCTGTGGCTGCTCTCATAGAGCGCTTTCAGTGTAGGGACCGCAAAATCCGGTGTTCCCATAAAAACTATTTTCATTTATTATCCTCTATATCAACAAATTCTTCAACTATCTCGGTAAAGATATGGCCGTCCAGGTGGTCGATCTCGTGGCAAACGCACTGAGCGAACAGGTCGGTAACATACATCTCATACCATTCGCCCTTTCTGTTCTGAGCCTTGAATCTTACCGCCATCGGCCTTGTAACATAACCCCACTCGCCGGGGCAGGACAGACAGCCTTCAAGCACTCTCTGGACTTCCTCGCTCTTTTCGATTATCTCGGGGTTTACAAGCTCATACACCTGATCCTCAAGTATTATGACCACAACTCTTCTGAGCTTTGCGACCTGCGGACCTGCAAGGCCTACGCCCTCGGCCTGTTTAAGGGTCTCTGTCATATCGTCGAGCAGCTTACCGAGCTTGTCGTCAAACTCGGTCACGGGCTTGCATTTTTTGTGGAGTATCTCGTCACTCTTGTTAAGGATCTTTCTGATTGCCATATATTTACTTTCCTTTCGATCAGAGACCGATGTCTCCGTTTATGTCAGCAAATACTCTTACCGCCTTGAAACGGCTGTTATTTCCGAGGTCGGTAAGGACCTGTTTTATCATCTGTCTGAACAAAGCGGTGTTCTTTGCTTTTAATATAAGTCTGTATCTGTATCTGCCGTTGATGACCTCCAGCGTACACGGAGCAGGCCCCAAAGCCCTCAACGGGAAATCGACCTTGTTTTCTTTTATAAACTGAGCTATCCTTGCAGAGGCCCAGTTTGAAGCTTCAAGCGTCAGGCTCTCCATGGAAGATGAGAACCCAAACACACACATATCGCAGAAGGGCGGATATATAAGCGTTTTTCTGAGTGCCGCTTCCTCACGGAAAAAGCCGTCATAGTCCTGAGCCGCAGCAAGATTTATAACATAGTGATCCGGCACGAAGGTCTGTATATAGGCCTTTCCGGGCTTTGTCCCTCTTCCGCAGCGGCCTGCCACCTGAGTCAGCAGCGAGAACGAACGCTCGTAGCTCCTGAAATCACCTGTAAACAGTGCCTTGTCGAGCGACACCACGCCCACCACGGTCACATCGGGAAAATCAAGTCCCTTTGCTATCATCTGTGTTCCCAGAAGAATGTCATACTCATGGTTTTCAAAGGCCTTGAAATTCTTCTCATAGGAATACTTTGAAGAAGCTGTATCGGCATCCATCCTGAGAAGCCCGACACCGGGGAAGAGCTTCAGCAGCTCATCCTCCACCTTCTGCGTCCCCACACCGCCGAACCTTATCTTGTCAGAGCCGCATTCGGGACAGACACGAAGATTGTCCATAGTGTATCCGCAGTAATGGCACATAAAGCGGTCATTCTTTTTGTGGTAGGTAAGGGGCAGCTCACAGTTGGGGCAGGATATGGGCTTGCGGCAATCCATACACGAAGCATGGGTGCTGTGCCCACGGCGGTTAAGAAGCAGTATAGCCTGCTCATTTCTCGACAGTGCATTCTCTATACCGTCTCTCAGCTCTCTGCTGAAAAGGCCGCTGTTTCCTTCAGCAGCTTCTTTCTGCATATCTATTATGCTTACCTCGGGCAGCTTTGCACCAGAATACCTGTGTCTTAATTCAAACAGGCTGAACCTGCCCTTTACAGCGTCATTAAAGGTCTCCAGAGACGGTGTTGCCGAAGCCAGAAGAAGCACCGCATCATTATATCCGCACCTCTGGACCGCAACATCTCTCGCATGGTACCTGGGTGATGACGATGACTTGTAGGAGGGCTCGCCCTCCTCGTCCATAATGATGATACCTATATCGTCGAGCGGTGCAAACACAGCGCTCCTTGTGCCTATAACTATCCTTGCATCACCTTTTTTGATACGCTTGAACTCATCGACCCTCTGTCCCATTGAAAGGGACGAATGGAGCACTGCTATCTTGTCGCCGAAAAGGGCTCTGAACTTCTTTAGCATCTGTGGTGTAAGCGATATCTCCGGCACCAGGAGCATAGCGCTCCTGCCTTGCTTCAAGGCTCTGTCTATCAGTTTTATGAACACGCTGGTCTTGCCGCTCCCAGTGACCCCGTAAAGCAGGGCTCCCGAGGGCCTGGACGCATCCATAAGAGCGCTTATCCCGTCAAAGGCTTTTTTCTGTTCATCACTCAGTATTATGCTGTCGGGGTCTTCTCTTTCGGTCATCTCGCCGACAGCCCCACGCATGACCTCATAATCATAACAGAAAGCCGCTTTCTTGTCGATCAACGCTTTTATTATACTGGAGGTGCAGCCTGTCATATAGCAAATCTCTTTGACAGATGCGCATCCGCATTCCTCTAAAAGGTCGGCCGCCAGCTTCTGCTTTGGTGTTAGTGTCACACCAAGCTCGCCGCTGAGATATCCGTCAGTCAGTCTTATCATCTTCACGGTCTCATCGCCGACTTTTCGCTTGAAAAGGTCATCACATTCAAGATATCCCTTATCAATAAGGCTGTCAACAGCCTTCCTCAGCTTCCTGTCGGAGCGGTCGCTGAGTCTTGTGTCAACATCACGCTTTGACTTTGTACTCATCATAAAGCGGATGACATCCTTTTCGTCATCCGAAAGCGACTCCTCGTCGATATAGGTGTTCACAAGCTCATAATGGCTCGAAACGCTGAAAGAAAAACCATTCGGGACAGCTGCCCTGTAAGCTTCAAAATAAGTGCAGAAGGTGCGCTCTTTGAGCCAGAGGATTATCCGCATCATCTCGTCCGTCACAAGGCTCTGCTCATCAACGACGGAAATTATCGGCTTTACCGCCTCGTTATAGACTGACTCCTCATAAAGAGAGGTCACAAAGCCTATCACCTTGCGGTTTCCCCTGCCAAACGGCACAAGCACCCTTACACCTGTACTGACAAGGCTCTCCATATCCTTCGGGACATGGTAGCTGTAAAGCTTGTCAAAACTGTATGAAGCCGCACTGACTGCGACCTTAGCGACTGTAAACACACCACGCATCTATGACAAGCTCCTTTTTTTGTCTGCTTTATCAGCCCTTGAGTGCAGGGTCCTCGATTATCCTGTAATCCCTGTTTGCAAGCTGCTCGACAGCAGACTGAACAGGCTTGACATCCAGGACCTTCTTTTCATCAAGAGCGTCCTGTGTTATCTCTCTTGCTCTCTTAGCCACAGCTATCACCAGTGAATAATAGCTCTCGTTGTTTGACAGTATCTCTGATACCGATGGTCTTAACATCATTTTTCAAGCACCTCTTCTATCATTTTCTTGACTTGTTCGTTCTTAGTCTTAAAACCCTGTGCTCTCGCATCAGGATCTGTGCAATTATCTATGATCTCCTTGAAATCGGCTATCGCCGGGTCAAGATCATCATTCATTATAACATAGTCATAATCTAAAGCTTTTCTTATCTCACCTTTGGCCTGTGAGACTCTTTTGGCTATGGTCTCATCATCCTCAGTGCCACGCTTGCGAAGCCTTCTGTCAAGCTCCCTTACGCTTGGGGGCAGGATAAAGATCATCACTGCCTCGGGTATCTTCTCCTTTACCTGAAAGGCTCCCTTGGTCTCGATCTCAAGGACAGTATCTATCCCCTGCTCCAGCTTTTCCATAACGGCCTTTCTCGGGGTGCCGTAGGAATTCTCGGCAAAGGTAGCATACTCCAGGAAGCCGTCCTCGGCTATCATCTGTGAGAACTGATCCTCTGACAGGAAAAAATAATTGACACCGTCCACCTCGCCCTCACGGGGCTTTCTTGTGGTACAGGAAACAGAATAGTAGACCTTTCTGTCCTTGAACACCTCTGCAAGGATAGTGCCCTTTCCGCAGCCTGACGGTGCCGATACGATAAACAGTCTGCCCTTACTCATCTTCATCCTCCTCATTGCTGTCCGCTCTGCTTCCGATAGTTTCGGGAGTTACAGCACAAAGAATTATATGGTCACTGTCGGTAACGATGACGGTTCTTGTCTTTCTGCCATAGGTCGCATCTATGAGCATTCCCTTTTCTCTGGCCTCCTGTATCATTCTCTTTATAGGCGCCGACTCAGGCGAAACCACAGCGACGACCTTCAGAGATGATACCAGATTACCGAACCCGATATTTATAAGCTTCATAAAAACTCCATTATTCTATATTCTGTATCTGCTCTCTTATCTTCTCAATCTCGGCCTTTACCTCAACGACAGTCCTCGTTATCTCGATGTCGTTACACTTGGAGCCTGTGGTGTTTATCTCACGGTTCATCTCCTGGATAAGAAAGTCCAGCTTTCTTCCGACCGGCTCATCACTCTTGATAAGCTCTCTGAACTGTGCTATATGGCTCCTGAGCCTTACGGTCTCCTCATCCACAGCCACCTTGTCGGAAAAAACAGCGACCTCTGTCACTATCCTCTGCTCGTCAACATCGCTCCTGCCAAGTGCTTCAAGACTTTCTTTTATCTTATTGTAAAGCCTGTCATGATATGCCGAAACAGACTTGGGCGCTTCCTGCTCGATAAACGAAACAGCTTTCTCGATGGTATCAAGACGTGAGCTTATATCCTCATACATCTTCACGCCCTCGACGCTCCTCATCTCGACAAAGCGATCAAGCGCAGTCTGTGCAACAGCCTTCACTTCATTCCAGATGACCTCTTCATCCTCGGTCTTCTTGACTACTGTAAAAACATCAGGAAGCCTTGCTACACATGAAAGTGCAAGGTCATCTGTCATCGAAAGCTCATCCGCTGCACTTCTCAGAGCGTTGACATAGCCCTTTGCAACAGGGAGATTGAGCTCGATCTCAGCATCCGTTCCCTCAAGGTTATAGATAGAAACGCTCGCTTCCACCTTGCCTCTCGAGATACCGCTTTTGAGAAAGCCCTTGAGCTTCTCATCAAGATAACCGTAGGCTCTCGGTGTGCGTGAGGTGAACTCATAATAGCGGTGGTTCACCGACCTTATCTCGACGATGATCTCTCTCTTTTCGTTAACTATATGCTCTCTGCCGAAGCCTGTCATACTCTTTATCATAACGGTTCTCCTATCGCAAATGAAATATTGCTGTCAGGGCACTGAGATGCGCCAAAAAGCAAAGAAAAAGGACAGCATCTTTAATCATTTTATTATATCACTTTTCCAAGATAATAGCAAGAGTTTTTCACGGTTATTTAATACTATATTTACTCTTTATTTATATGCTCTGAAAAATATCCAGAAGGCTCTTTCCTATATAAATATGAGGATACTTTTCAAGCTCATCTCTGGTCGTTGAACCTGTGGTAACTCCGGCAAAATCTACGCCTGCACGCTTTGCTGTTTCGGCATCGATATAGCTGTCGCCGATGTAGAGAACATCAGATTTATCTGCTCCGAACTTTTCAATAATAAGATCGAGTCCCTGCGGATCGGGCTTTGCTTCGGTCACGTCCTCACCGCCGACGATGATATCCACAGGCATGGAGCCGGCCTTAGCTTCAAAGGTCTGCTCTATGCGATAGCGATACTTTGTTGACACTATGCCTACCTTGCGGTCAGCGTGCTTGAGCACCTGCAAAACAGCGATCGTATCATCGTAGAAATAAGTATGCTCTACCATGACCTCGTCGGCTTTTTTTACATAGCATTTTCTCATCTGCTCACGCTGAGGGTTGTTTGGAGTGTCGGTAAGGACATCAAATCCGTCCACAAGTGTAAGGCCGATCGTTTTGTATATCGTCATATCGTCCTTGGACGGATAGCCGAACTGCTCGAGAGTGTGTTTAAAGCACATAAGTATCGCCTCGGAAGAGTCGGCCAGTGTCAGATCAAAATCAAAAACAAAATATTTATACTTGCTCATTTTTATACCTCACTCTAAAAACTTCGATCAAAAAACATCAGGATATCATTATATCATAAATGCTCTGTGTTGTAAAGAGATAAAAGCGGCGGACTCCGCTTGCTTCGGTTTCCGTCGCTTTTTAGGTATATAGATCTTTTGTTCTATTTTATCTCAAATTCAAAAGTCAGAGTTATCTGCCTTGACGCTTGATCGCCGTCAGAGGCGGAGCTTGCGTATACAGTCTTTTGCAAAGCATACATCCCGGCAGGAAGAACGCCGTAATACGGCTCCCAGTTTATATCCACAGCAGTAGTTTCGCCTTCACCGGTTTTTACAGTAAGTCCGATAGCGTTCCAGTAGGCTTCTTTCACTAACGGCAGCTGCTCAAAATTGCCGCTTTCATCAAGTCTGCCTATCACAAATTCCTCACCCGTACTAACATCAAAAGCTGCTGCCGATCCGTCACTCTTCAGTGTCAGTGTGCAGCCTGTGTTCGTTACATTGCTTACTTCGCCGTAAAGCCCCCAATCCTTTGAAAGATAATCAGAAACCGGTCCTATGCTCACAAGCAGCTGTACCTCGCTGTCTGCAAAAGTCTTTTCTCCTGCTGCCGGCTTTGTTCTGATGACCTTGTCTGTCTCTACATCATCCGAAAACTGGTCTCTTATGATCGGTCTGAAACCGGCATCGGATATCATTTGCTTTGCTTCAATAACATCCATTCCCGTTACATCGGGGACCTCTGCCGGTGTGTCCGGAATGCTGAATTCACAACTAATGGCAGGAGCTGTGTAATCGATATTATGGTCAGGACTGTAAAGATCAAAAATGAATTCTATCTTGTATTGTCCGGCAGATAAGTCTCCGTAGGCTTCGGTGAGATCAAGGGTCAGGTCTATGCTCTCGCCTGCTTTAAGCTCGCTCCCGGACTCGACGGCAGGTCCCGACTTTGAGTTGGTCCAAGGTATTTCCTTATAAACGCCGTTTTTATACTCAAATAGCTGGTGGTGTGAACCTTCAAAAATATTCCATGTTCCCGTGCAGACAACATCGACATCCGTGTCATTGCTGGTGTTGACAAGCCTGAGACCCAATTCGGTCTTTTCGGAGTCCTGCATAACACTAGTAACAGAAAGGGCAAGATCGTCAAACTCTTCCGAAATACGCTTATCAGGCTCACTTATGGTAAAGTCAAGATTAAAGCCATAGGTGGAGTTAACGTTTTTACCGATGGTATTGACATTGATCGTCATTCGGTAATCTCCGGGGCTCAGCTCGCCGTAAAGCTCTCTCCAGTCGTATCTGAACGAAAGCTTATCGCCCTTGTTTTTCAGCTCGCCTTTTCTTTCTTCATAACCCCTTGCGTCACTGACAAAATCAAGCTCGACCGGTGAACCGCTCTCCATACTGTAAAGCCCGTATTCTGCCATAACATTCTGAACAACGCCCTCTTCAAGATCGCTCAGGCGCTCCAGATCTACCGTAAGTCCGATCGGCGAAACTGTGCCGTATCTTATTTTCACGGAAAGATCATCAATTACGTTTTCCATGTCCACATTGTTTTCTGTCCGGTCGGACTTTTTTTCTATACGCTGACCTATCTTATGCTTTTTGTCGGGGTCGGTCTCAGGGTCGGGATACTGCCCGACTATGCCTGTTTCGTCATTCTCTGCCCACTGGGCAAAAGTAACTCCTTCCTGCTCATCAAGCTCAAAATAGATATACCCGTCAGCAGCGTAGTTATCCTCAAAAGCCTTGTATATGCTGTATTCTATCCAGTTATCAGCATCGGCATTCTCAAGATCGGAAATGCGGACTGCCTTTCTGTAATTGTCCGTATTTTTGTACTGTTCTATCTCAAGCCGTCTTCCGTCGGCAACCAGATCGGCACAGCTGTTGTTCACGGTCGCAAATACGAGTTTAGCGTTCGTGTTTGCTTTTTTCAGCGATTCTGCAGCCTGAGAGGATGTTATGCTTTCGGCGGTATCCACGTTCGGCGGGCTCTTAAGGAGCAGAAAAGCGCCTATCCCAAAGACCAGCACCGCCGCAGCAGCGACAGCCACTAATGCGCCTGCACGGCTCTTTATCCTCGGTTCGTCTTCAAAGGGCTGCTCATCGTCCGGCTTATCGATATCGAGCTGTGAGATATCGTCATTCAAAACCGCCTGCTCGCTCATCTCGATGACAGGCTCGATGGGAAACTGCCTTTTCTCTGCCTTTTCAAGAAGCTCGTCGATAACGCTTTGCTCAGGAGCAAGCTTTTGGTTGATACTATCAAAAATATCCGTTTTCATCGTCTTCCTCCAATCTTTCTTTCAAAAGCTTTCTGGCACGGTTAAGTCTTACGCTCACAGTGTTCGGTCGATCGCCAAGAAGCTCTGCTATCTCGGAAACGCTCAGTCCCTGAAAATAATGCAGGATAACAACGAGCCTGTTTTTGCCCTCCAGCTCCTTCACAGCTGCGAACACCCTGCTCTCCTCATTGGTAAAGCCGAAGTCCTGGGCTATCTCTATCTCATCAGTCTTATCCACTCTTGTGTTCCAGATGCTGTTGTTTGCCTGACGGCATTTGTTCACTGTCGTCCTTATAAGCCATGTCCGTCTGGCGTTCTCACTGTCAAAATCTATTTTTTTCTTATAATACAGCAAAAACACTTCCTGAAAGACGTCATCGGCCTCGTGTCTGTTCCTGAGCATAGCTGCCGCTATGCCATAGACCGTGCTCTTATATCTGCTTATTATCTGTTCAAGCGCTTGAACACCGGGATCATTGTTACGCATATGCTTTGCACCTCCCTGTATAATGATCGCTTAGGAAGCTCAGAACATTACACAGATCAAGAAAAAAGAAAGATTTTCGGCGTTATATACAAAAATGCACTTGTATTATATACGAAAAGAGCCGCCGCAAAAACGGCAGCTCTTGTTGGATTATTCTTCTGTAATATCAGCGTGGTGTGCCTGGAGCGACTTGACTCCGAAATGCAGATCATGCTTTATCGCCTTGATACCCTCAGCGCTCGCCTTTGCGGCAGCCATTGTGGTTATGTAAGGCACTCTGTGTTTGATAGCAGCCTTTCTGATGTAGCTGTCATCGTGAACGCTTGTCTTGCCTGCAGGCGTATTGATGATAAGCTGGATCTCGCCGTTTGCGATCTCATCGGCAATATTTGGTCTGCCCTCATAGATCTTGAAGATCTTCTTTGCCTTGATGCCTGCCTCGGTTATCATATCATAGCTCTTGCCTGTCGCAAGGATATTAAAGCCAAGATCACTGAAGGCCTTTGCGATCTCAACAAGCTCGGGCTTGTCCCTGTCGCAAACGCTGAGAAGGACAGTTCCCTCCTTCGGAAGGCTCGTTCTGGTCGCTTCCTGAGCCTTATAATAAGCCTCACCGAAGCTTGGCGATATACCCAATACCTCACCGGTCGATCTCATCTCGGGTCCGAGGACAGGGTCTACCTCCTGGAACATATTGAACGGGAACACAGCCTCCTTGAC
>DFEO01000071.1 GCA_002368715.1 Ruminococcus sp. UBA3800 | reverse complement strand
TGAGCATCTCTCTCATTCCGGGGCCGCCCTTAGGGCCTTCATACCTGATGACAACAACATCGCCTGCAACGATCTTTCCGCCTCTTATCGCAGCGATAGCATCTTCCTCGGAGTCAAACACTCTTGCAGGGCCTTCATGCTGAAGCATCTCGGGAGCAACCGCCGACCTCTTTACAACACAGGTGTCAGGCGCAAGGTTGCCCTTTAGAACAGCAATACCGCCTGTCTGGCTGTATGGATCATCGATAGGTCTTATCAGCTCGGGATTTCTGTTCACAACTCCCTTGATGTTCTCGCCTAAGGTCTTTCCTGTGCAAGTCATGCACTCGGTATTTATAAGGTCTTTTTTATTGAGCTCGTTAAGAACTGCATATACGCCGCCGGCTTCGTTAAGGTCCTCCATATAGGTGTGGCCTGCGGGAGCAAGGTGACAGAGGTTAGGTGTTCTCTTGGAGATCTCGTTTACAAAATCAAGGTCAAGCTCAACACCGCACTCGTGAGCGATAGCAGGAAGGTGGAGCATAGAGTTTGTAGAACATCCGAGAGCCATATCAGCAGTGATAGCATTGATAAATGCTTCCTTGGTCATAATATCTCTCGGTCTTATATTCTGTCTGTAAAGCTCCATTACCTGCATACCTGCCTTCTTGGCAAGCTTTATTCTCTCGGAATAAACAGCAGGGATAGTTCCGTTTCCTCTGAGACCCATACCGAGCACCTCAGTCAGACAGTTCATAGAGTTTGCCGTATACATTCCCGAGCAGCTTCCGCAGGTCGGACAAGCCTTGTTCTCAAACTCCTCAACGTCTTCGAGCGTAAACTTGCCGGCGTTGTAGGTACCTACCGCTTCAAACATACTGGACAGAGAGGTCTTCTTTCCCTTCACATGGCCTGCGAGCATCGGGCCGCCCGAAACAAAGATAGTAGGAACATTTACTCTTGCGGCAGCCATAAGCAGACCCGGAACGTTCTTGTCACAGTTAGGGATCATAACGAGCGCATCAAAATGGTGAGCCAGCGCCATACACTCGGTAGAGTCAGCGATGAGGTCACGGGTAACGAGAGAATACTTCATACCCACATGACCCATAGCAATACCGTCACAGACAGCGATAGCAGGGAACACGATCGGAGTCCCTCCGGCCATTGCAACGCCCAACTTAACGGCCTCAACTATCTTGTCGATATTCATATGGCCCGGTACGATCTCATTGTATGAAGAAACTATACCAACGAGCGGTCTTCTCATTTCCTCGGCAGTCATACCGAGCGCATTGAACAGTGATCTCTGCGGAGCCTTGTCTACTCCGTCACAGAAAAAAGATTTTGATTCTGACATAATAATTACCTTCTTTTATTATATTTTTTTCTGCAAAGCAGATGAATAATTATCAAAGCATTGGAGTTTCGCCGGGTGCAGGACTGGCGTTAAGCATAATGCTTGTCGCTTTAACAGTAAGATATGGTATAGCGTTTGAGATATAGCTTGCACTTTTCTCGATCTCTTTAGTGTATTTTTGGATCTGACTCGGCTGCGGTCTGTATGATGTTATCATGCTGACACAATTGCCTTTGAAATCAGCTTCTAAAATCTTCTTGATATCATTATATTTCTGTCTTGTGCTCAACTCAACACGAACCGTTCCATGACCTGCAAGTTTTACAGTCTGGTTATTGCTGTCAATATATATGATTGCATTGTCAAAGCCTATTTTGACAGTTGTTTCAACGCCCGGTTCAATAAAAACCACTTCCTCCTTAGGCGTGCTTACAGGAGCACTTGCCTGCGGCTGAGCAGGAACCTGATTGTTTACAGGTGCCGCTGTGCCGGCATCAGGTGCAGGAGCAGCCTGTGCATTATCCTCGGGCTTTTTCATGCCCTCTTTGAATTTCGATTTATCAGCCGAACCGTTGAGCTTGCCGTCATCTAAAAAATCAGCAACTTTATCAAGAAATCCCATGATCTATCTCTCCTTATTAAGTCCTAAGAATGCAGCACCTATGATGCCTGCATCATTTCCAAGCTTTGCAATAACGATCTCTGTGTTTCTCTCGGAGTTTTTGGTATAGACTTCCTTTGCGACCAGTTCCTTGAGCGGGAGCAGCAGCGGATCTCCTTCGTTGCACACGCCGCCGCCAATGCACAGGATATCTGGCTGGAAAATGTTAATAGTGTTCGTTATTCCGCAGGCAAGATATCTTATATATTTGTCAACGACCTCTTTTCCTGCTCTGTCACCTGCTCTCATAGCGTTGAAGGCAGTTCTTGCAGACACCTTTCCGTCCTCATCGTTCATCTTCCACATGATCGAGGTCTTGTCCTCAAACATCGCTTCCTTTGTCATTCTGACAAGTCCTGTTGCAGATGAGAACACTTCAAAGCAGCCCTTTCTTCCGCAGGTACATTCTGGACCGTTGGGGTCAATTACGGTGTGGCCTATCTCGGCTCCGGCAAAGTTGAAGCCTGAATAGATCTTGCCTCCGATAATGATACCGCCGCCGACTCCTGTTCCGAGCGTTATGCACACAGCATCGTTGGCGCCCTTTGCAGCTCCTGCCACAAACTCACCGTAGGCAGCCGCATTTGCATCGTTCTCAACAAAGCACGGCTTGTTGATAAAGGTCTGCATAAGCTTTACGACCGGGAAGTTAAGGAACCCGAGATTGTTTGAATACTCGATAACTCCTGTTTCGGAGTTTGCAGTTCCGGGTGTTCCGATGCCGACGGATTCGATCTCATCCTCTGTGAGTCCCGCCTGCTTTGTAGCTTCAAGAGCGACCTTTGCCATGTCTCTGCAGATATCCTCTGCAGGTCTCGGAAGGTTTGTCTTGCAGGTGGATTTTGAGATTATCTCAAAATTCTCATTTACAACACCTGCTTTGATATTGGTCCCTCCAAGATCAATGCCGATATAGTATTTCATATATGTTCCTCCATATAATTATTTTTCTTCTTCTGTTTCTTCCTCGTCATCATATTCGTGGAAGTTTATTTCCTCCTTGGGCTTTTGAGGTTCGGGCTTTGCAAATTTCTTCTCGCAAACGCTGTATATCACCAGATACAGTATCTCAAGTCCTATAAAAATCAGAAGCCCTATCCAGAACCCCAGATCAAAGACTATCGCAAGCACAACAGCGACAACGAGAGCGCCGATCTCGCCTATCTCCTTTGCGAGGTTAAGTTTCAGATTTCCAAACATCATCCTACTCCTGATCTATCTTAGTAAGCACGAACGAGCACTTGCCGCTGACTGTATAGCTGCCGCTCCCTGCACTCAGGAAAACGCTGTCGCCCTTTACAGCCGAAATGCTCTCATCTCCACAGGTGATAACAGGCTCGCCTTCAAGAACAAGGATGCTGTTGAAACTTGTCTCATCCGCTGCAAGCTCCGCCTTATCCGAAACGTTCACCCTGTATGTTGTAAAGTATTCACACTTTGAAAGAAGCTTTATATCATAGCCGTCTTTCTGCTCGACAGGTGTTTCGGGATACTGCTCGGCAGGAGCCAGCTTTGTTACTTCCTTCGCCTTTTCGATATGCAGCTCTCTGGGCTTGCCGTCCTTGCCTACACGGCCATAGTCATAGATGCGGTAGGTAGTGTTTGAATTCTGCTGTATCTCGGCGATAAGGATCCCCTTGCCGATAGCATGAAGTGT
The DNA here is from genome assembly GCA_002368715.1 of Ruminococcus sp. UBA3800. GTDB lineage: Bacteria > Bacillota > Clostridia > Oscillospirales > Ruminococcaceae > Hominimerdicola. The sequence goes on along the minus strand of DFEO01000071.1, from coordinate 4,967 downwards.
CCCCGATCTGATAAAGAACACATCGCCCTTATGAACGGGAACGTTGTTTGTGACCTCTAAAAGTGTGTTGTCCATTATCCTGCGGGCAAACTCTTCCTTGCTTATCTCATGCTTGAAGCCGTACAGAAGCTCCGCTCCTTCGTCACAGTCAACGACATACCACATCTCGGTCTTGCCGTATTCACCCTCGACACGCTGAGCGTATTCGTTGTCCGGGTGTACCTGAACGGAAAGGTTGTCCTTTGCATCTATAAGCTTGATAAGTATAGGAAAGCTCTCAAACCTTTCACAGGCTGTTCCAAGGACCGTTTTCCCTTCCTTTCTGATATACTCGGAAAGTGTCATCCCCTTGAACCTGCCGTCTGCTATAATGCTCTCGCCGTCTTTGTGACACGAAAGCTCCCAGCTCTCAGCGACCTTGTCAAAGTCACATTTCTTTCCATATTCATCTCTCAGTCTGGTCCCGCCCCAAAGATAGTCTTTAAAAGCGGGCTCAAGTTTAAATAAAGCCATAAAAATTCACCCGTAGGTGATCCTCCTTCCGGTAGACACAATTTTACCTATATATAATACCACATTTTATTATTCAAGTCAACATTTTTTAAACAAATCGCTCATTTTTCCGCCATTGCTTTTCACCTTGTTTTCTCAGCCCGTCCTGCACCTTTTTCACACGGTCATTTTAAAACATCTTTGCTGTTGACTCTTTACAATCTGAAGCTTTTGTGCTATAATTCTATATGACTAATTGTGTACTGGAAGGATTTTATGAAGTATTATTTTGACTGTGATAAATGGGGAAGCGTTTTCAGCGTTCCGTCAACTGTTGCAAACGACCACCTGAAGCTGTGTGACGGAGCTTTCCTGAAGGTGCTTATCTTTGCTCTTGCTCAGAATTCTCACGAGCTTGATGGCGCACAGATAGCTTTATCGTGCGGTGTCAGCGAAAGCGTTGTAGACGATGCTTTCAGATACTGGCAGGGCTGCGGCGTTCTTTCGTCAGCCGGTGCTGTCACTCAGGCTGCTGACGCTGATGTGCCTAAAGCCGAAAGGGTAGGCACTGTAAAGGCTATCGATCCCACAGCGGCTAATGTCAGCAGAAAGCTTGCGATAAGATATACAAATTCGGAGATACTCGAGAAGACCAAAAGCGATAAGGACCTTGCGCATCTTCTTAACGAGATACAGACCGTTTTAAAGCGAACAATAAATTCCACCGAGCAGGGAGAGCTTATCGCTCTTTATGAATATTATGGCTTTTCGGTTCCTTCTATTCTTCTTACAGCGCAGTATTGCTTTATGCTGGAAAAGACGAGGGTGGCTTACCTTGTTCAGGTGATGAAGAGCTGGTATGAAAAGGATATCACTACTTATGAGCAGATAGAAAAGGAGATAATCAGAGCCAGTGCGGCGCTGGATTATCAGAACAGGTGTTTAAGAGCCTTCGGCATAACTACAAAGCCAACACCGACTCAGGTGGAATACATAAGATCGTGGCAGGAAATGGGCTTTACTATCGAGATGCTGGAGATAGCCTATAACAAGTGCATGGACAACACTAATAAGCTCAATTTCAAATATGTGAACTCTATCCTTACCAACTGGGCATCAAAGAGCATTTCGACCCCTGCTCAGGTCAGTGAGGAGGATACAAAGTTCAAGAGCCGAAAGGCCGAAACATCAAAAAGCAGTTCAGCTTCCTATGACCTTGATGAATTTGAGCGCTTTGCGAGAGGATTTGACCTTAGCAAGGCGAAAAAAGTCTGACGAACGGAGACAGATATGAAATATACCAGAAACGCAGCCGAAAGGGCGCACGAGATATTGAGGAAGCGAAGGATCACCGCTGAAACAGAGCAGCGTGACAGATCGCTCATCGCTTTTTCAATAGCTCCCGAGATAAAAACGATGCTCGGGACGCTTGATAAGAAAAGGTTTGAATTATTAAGATCAATAGGCTCCGGGAACGCAAGCACTTCCGAGGCTGTATATAAGCTTCGTGACGAGACCGAAAGGATAAACCGTTCGATATCAGAGATACTTGTTTCAAACGGCTTTTCTCCCGATTATATCGACTATCATTACACCTGTCCTAAATGCCATGATACCGGCTACCGTGACGGTGAGCGCTGTCAGTGCTTGACTGAGCTGCTGAATAAGCTGACGATAGAAGATCTGAATGGTCTTTGCGGGATGAAGATACATTCCTTTGAAGAATTCAGGCTGGATTATTATCCCGATGAAGTGATAGACGGAGACAATGCGAGACAGCGTATGACTGTCGTTTATAATAACTGCAAAGGATATGCCGAGGAATTCGGAGCCGATTCGGACTCGCTGTTTTTCTACGGCCCCACAGGGCTTGGCAAGACCTTTCTTTCTTCCTGTATCGCAGGAGAAGTGATGAAAAAAGGGTCAAGCGTTGTATTCTTCTCGGTGCCTTCTTTGTTTTCACAGCTTGAGGACGAGCACTTTGGCAGATCTGACTCAAAGACGATGGATATTCTGATGTCAGCCGATCTCGTTATCCTTGACGACCTTGGCTCAGAGTTCAGGACCAAGTTTACAGAATCCAAGCTGTATGAGATCATCAACGGACGAATGAACCTGGATAAGCCTGTGATCGTCTCGACAAACCTCAGTATAAGAGATCTTCACGAGATGTACAATGAGCGGCTTATATCAAGAATAATAATGAAATTTGCACCTATGCCGTTTATCGGCAGGGATATAAGGCAGATCCTCAGGATAAACTCGGTAAAATAAGAGAAATAATATAAGCGGTATGCTCGGTTCGGGCATACCGCTTTTTGTGTCATTGTCATACAGCCGCAAGGCCTGTCTTTATATCTTCAATGATATCATCAACATTTTCAAGTCCCACAGAGAACCTTACCATTCCGCCGTTTATGCCGCAGGCAACGAGCTGTTCGTCTGTGAGCTGCCTGTGTGTTGCGGAAGCAGGGTGAAGAACACAGGTGCGTATATCAGCAACATGGACCTCATTAGACGCCAGCTTCAGGCTGTCCATAAACCTCACAGCAGCATCTCTGCCGCCTTTTATCACAAACGAGATGACACCCGAAGAACGTCCGCCAAGATACTTGACAGCTTTCTCATGATACCTGTCACCCTCAAGAGCAGGGAATGTGATGCTCTCTATCTTGTCGGAGCTTTTCAGGAACTGTGCGACCTTTAAAGCATTCTCACAGTATCTGTCCATTCTGACAGGCAGTGTCTCGATGCCGAGATTGAGCAGGAAAGAGGAGTTAGCCGCAGGATAGCAGCCGAAATCTCTCATAAGCTGCATCCTTGCCTTAACAATATAAGGCGCAAAGGGATAAGCCTCTGTATATACAGTTCCGTGGTAGCTCTCGTCAGGCTCTGTCATACATGGGAATTTGCCCTGTGTCCAGTCGAACTTTCCGCTGTCAACGATAACTCCGCCCACCTGAACAGCGTGACCGTCAAGATATTTTGAGGTCGAGTGGATAACTATATCAGCGCCCCACTCGATAGGTCTGCAAAGGTAAGGTGTTGCAAATGTATTGTCAACGATAAGCGGCACACCGTTTGCATGAGCGCATTCAGCCCACAGCTCGATATCGAAAACGGTAAGAGCAGGGTTTGCTATCGTTTCACCGAAAACAGCCTTTGTGTTTGGCTTGAAGGCTGCCATGATCTCTTCTCTTGTCGCATCAACGTCAACGAAGATGCACTCTATCCCCATCCTTTTCAGGGTCACAGCAAACAGGTTCACAGTTCCGCCGTAGATAGAGGACGAAGAGATAAAGCTGTCGCCTGCTTCGCAGATATTAAGGATCGACAAGAGTGAAGCTGCCTGTCCCGATGATGTACACATTGCAGCGACACCGCCCTCGAGAGCGGCTATCTTCTTTTCTACCGCATCGGTGGTCGGGTTTTCAAATCTTGAATAGATAAGGCTCTTGGTCGGGTCGTCAAACACCGCCGCCACATCGTCGGTGGAATCATAAACATATGTCGTGCTCTGAACTATCGGAACTACTCTTGGTTCTCCGTTTTTTGGTGTGTAGCCTTCGTGAAGGCATTTGGATTCAAACTTCATTTCAAACATCCTTTCATTATTGATAATATTTAAAGCTTTCTACGCTTTTCAGACAAGCATCAACAGTTTCCTGTTCATAACTGTAAAAGGTCAGAGTATACAGGATATATGTATCATCGGAATACTCATAAAAGCCCTCGACAGTCGTCTGTTCGCCGATCCCTTTTTCAGCATCGGCAGGGTAGTGGAAAACAACAGCAAAGCCTTTTCTTCCATTGCCAAGCTCCCATTCCTTAGTGCTCTCGATCTTTATTATATCGCTGTCTATGGACCGCAGCTGCTCGATGCGCTCATCAAAGCTCATATACGGCGCAGGGTCATCGCAGTCGTCCTCTTCGTTCGGATATCTCCAAGCATACAGCTCTGCTTTGATATCAGCATCCTTCTGCTGGTTCTGGTGCATAAGCTGTTTGCTCATCATCTGGTGTTCACCGTTATGCTCGGCGTGCCAGTAATCCGAAACGCTGTTAGGCGCAACACCTTTCGGGATCGTGAGCGAAAAGCCGAGATCTCCCACCCTGAACGCTGTTTCGTGTTCAAGCTCCGGGTCAACATCTCCCCAGGCTGCCCGCCACTGATAGGAATCGACCAGCATATATGTATCAGACTCAGTTATCTCAAAGCTTATCTTATCGTCCTTTACGGCAGAGGCTACCTCGTCAAAGCTCATCCCGTGACCGCTTTTCAAAACGATCAGATTCTCAAACGGTATATCTCCGAGCTGCTGCGTGTCAACAGTAAAAGTGACTATCCCGTTTGCGCCTTCAAGCTCTATCTCAACAGGCGAACCGACAAGTCCCACTGTGCCGGAGGACAGCACATCTCTATCCAGTGTCCCCTCAAGAGAGCTGTACCCTGTGGGCGCTTTAACAAGAAGCTC
>DFEO01000122.1 GCA_002368715.1 Ruminococcus sp. UBA3800 | reverse complement strand
TGGCAGGGTTTACAGCTTTCGTCGGATAACGCTCACGCTAGACTCTTTTCAAAGGTTCACGCAGTGTCACAAAATGAAAAGCTAAGACTAAACCTACCCCCTCCCCTCCGGGGAGGGCAGGGGCTATTGAGTAGCCTGCACGCTCCCGGGCGGGGTGGGGGAGGCGGTCCAGGTGCACGCACCTGGTTTGACATTATGGGGTTCAGGTGTTATAATAAAGCCTGACCGAAATTTACAAAAAAGGGGCAGCTCTTAATGGATACACGAAAACTGACAAAACGTATATCTAACCTGAACTCAGGAGCGCTTATCGTGTTCTACATCCTCGATGTCGTCCTGATAAGACTGGACAGAATGGTCATCACCCACTTTTTCAAAGGCTCGGAACACTACGTTGATATCCTCAATATCTCCGCTTATGTGGTCCAGTATCTTTTCGTGGTGCCGCTGTGCCTGCTGGTGTTCAAGGTCTTCGACCCTGACCACGACCTGAGAATAAAACAACACCTGAGAAAACCCGATGTCGAAATAAAGACCCTCGCCAGATGGATACTTATGTCTCTGGGGCTGATCTACGCTTCAAGTTATATCAATTCGTTCGTGTTCGTTGCGGTGCAGAGTATATCAAAAACTCAGTTCAACACCGTGTCGTTCAACGCAAACCCCACCTTCCTCGGCGTGCTGTCCAATATCCTTGCAATGGCGATCCTTGCACCGTTCTATGAGGAGATCCTTTTCAGAGGTGCGCTTTTCTCGAACGCCCAGCGCATCGGCAGCTGGACAGCGGTGTTTGCTGTCGGAATAAGCTTCGGTCTGTGGCACGGGACCTACACCCAGATACTTTATGCAGCTGTGATGGGCACCTGTGCGGCATTCCTTGTGGCAAAAACAGGTTCTCTGTTCTCGTCGCTCCTGCTGCATATCATAATAAACTCGATAGGTGCAGTACAGTCGATCTTTATGGGATTCCTTGATATGAGCAAGCTGGAGGAGTCGCTTTCAAAAAACGACCTTTCATATATATCCCACCACAAGGTCGCATTCATCGGACTTATCGTCCCTGCCTGCGTGGTGCTTATGCTGATGATCTTCGGTATCCGTGCCTTTGTCAGAGAGATAAGATACCACAAGGACACCTTTGCATTGCCCGAATATCACACGGATATGTCGGTCAGGGGAAAGCTGGGCGCCTATATGAGCGCACCCGTGACGGTCGCAGCTGTGCTCGGAGCGGTCACTATCGCTGTGTGCTCGGCAGCAGGGATAATATAAAAAACAGATGATATAAGACAAAGGAGGCAGACAGATGCCCGGAAATGACAGAAACAACAGAAACGATGATAACCATTATGAAAACCTGGGCGGAGTCTATGACTTCGATGATTTTTATGACGAGGGCTACGAGTCGGATTACCGCAACGGCCGGACCTATTCTGAGCAGCCGTATGAACAGCAGCCCTACGATGAACAGCAGGACAGCTATCAGCGGCCTGCTCAGGGCAGGCAAAGACAGCCGTCACACCAAAGCGGCAGAAGACCGTCCTCTTCGGGCGGACAAAGACGGCACTCCTCTTCGGGCAGCAGCCGTGCGCCTCAGCACAGCAACCCAAAAGCTAAGAAAAGAGCTCAGAGAAAAGAAAAAAACGCTTACCGAAACAGTTATGAGCTCCACGAGGGTGATCTTAAAAACAGCAGCAAGCCATACAGCAAAAAAAAGAGCCACCCTGTAAAAAACTTTTTCAGGATACTCATTGCGGTCATCCTTGTGCTCGCACTTGTTATAAACCTTATGATATGGCACTACTGCGGTCTGGTAAAGAGAGTCGATAAGGGAAAGAGGATGAAAACAGATGCAGCCATTTCAAGCGATGATGTGAGAAACATCCTGCTCATCGGCTCGGACACACGCTCGATAGAGGAACGTGGGCGCACCGACTCGATGATACTTCTTTCGATAAACAAGAAGACAAAGAAGATATATATGACCTCGTTTATGAGGGATATGTATGTAAACATCAAGGGCTATTATGCCGACGGGAGCGAATGTGATACCTGGGACAAGATGAATGCCGCTTATGTTTACGGCGGCGCCGAGCTTCTTATGGACACGATAGAGTATAACTTCGACGTTCAGGTGGACGAGTATGTTTACATAGATTTCTATTCATTCGTGGACATCGTTGATGCTATCGGCGGCATAAAGATGAAGGTCACAGACGAGGAAGCCGAAGGAATGATCCCGCCGATGGCTGAGCAGAACAAGATAATGCAAAAGCAAAAAGGCTCTGACTATCTGACGCACGGCGGAAACCTTCTGTTAAACGGCAATCAGGCGCTTGCTTATGCAAGACTCAGATATGTCGGAAATGCCGACTTTGAGAGAACATCAAGACAGAGAGAGGTCATCTCGAAGATCATTGATAAGGTGAAAAAGAGCGGACCGCTGACTATGATGGATTTTGCAAGGACAGCATCGGAGAGCCTTGTGACGAATATGTCGAGGACCGACCTTTTCTTCCTGTTCTATAAGGCGCTGTTCTCGATGAACTATAAGGTCGAGTCGCTGAGACTCCCGGACGATGATTCCTACTACTACGACACCACAGAGGACGGACAATCGGTGCTCGGTGTCGATTTTGACAGGTGCAGAAAGCTGATACGGGAAGAGGTCTATGCACAAAAGTGATATGAACAAGCATACGGACATCTTTTTGCAAAAACGGGATGTCCGTATGTGTTTATATGAAGGAAAAAAACGGAAAATTTATATTACAATATAAAAAATTCATTTATTACCCTTTACAAATTATCATTTATGTGATATAATCATAAAGGGTGTTATGCCGTATCATAACTATCATCAAGGAAAGGGGCGGTCATTATCAACTGGGTCGAGATAAATGTCTTCACTACAACAGAGGGGATCGAAGCCGTAACAGGCTCGCTGCTGGGACTGGGGATAAACGGCTTTGTTATAAAGGACCCCGAGGATTTCAAGGAGTTTCTTGAAAACAAGGATCAGAACTGGGACTATATAGACGATGACCTTTTGCAGCTTTCAGACGGCGAAACGGTCATAACCGCTTATCTGCCCGAGAATGCTCAGGGGCTGGATTATCTGGAGAGCGTCAAGAGCGAGCTCGCAGCGCTGAAAAGCAGGGATGAAAATGGGCTTTTCGGCAGGCTGGAATATGAGCTTGCGAACGTTACCGAGGAGGACTGGGCAAACAACTGGAAGCAGTACTTCAAGCCCATAGCTGTGGGAGAGAGACTGCTTATAAAGCCCTCGTGGGAGGATGCCAAAGGCTGGGAGGATAAGACTGTCTTAGAGATAGACCCTGCGGCCTCCTTTGGAACAGGACAGCACAATACCACAAGACTGTGTCTGGAGCTTATAGAGAAAAACCTTGAAAAAGGCGAAAGGCTCCTTGACCTTGGCTGCGGCAGCGGCATACTTTCCATAGCGGCTCTGCTGCTGGGGGCTCAGAGCGCTGCGGCTGTGGACATTGATGCAAACTCGGTAAAGATAGCAGCAGAGAACGCCGAAAAGAACCATATAGATATACAGCACTATAAAGCCGTGTGCGGAAATGTCATCGATGACGGAGCGTTCAGAGAAAGCCTCGGGAGCGGTTACGATATGGTGTGCGCAAATATAGTTGCAGATGTTCTGCTGGCTATGGCGCCGCTGTTTCCGGGATTTCTGAAGGCAGGCGGAAAGCTTATCATCTCGGGCATAATCGACAGCCGCAAGGATGAAGTGATAGACGCCGTAAAGGCACAGGGCTTCGAGCTTTGCGAGATAAAAACGCTGGAGGACTGGACAGCGGCATCCTTTATATGGAGAAACTGACCAGTTTGGTATACGGATAACAAAATAATAAAAAAAGGAAGGACAGTGATCGAAGATGCAGTTGTTGTTTTTGATAATCAAGAGGATCGAGCTAGTTGATGATATCATGCAGGCTCTTGCCAGTGCAGGGATAAGAGGAGGAACAGTGATCGACAGCCTTGGGATGGCAAAGTCGATATCGCAGATGGATAATCTTCCGGCCATCAACGCACTGCGTGCCATACTTAACGGCGCAGACCCCTCACAAAAGGGCAAGCTTCTGCTTATGGCTGTCCCCGAGGAACAGGTGCAGACAGCAAGAGATGCTATCATAGGCATAACGGGAGATCTCGATATCCCGAACGCAGGTGTGCTTTTCGGAGTTCCGATCACATTTGCGGACGGCATAGGCTGACAAAACAGACAGACCAAACTCCGGCAGCACCGCTGAATCTTCACCATTGCGGTGCTGCCTTTTTTCTGCAAAAAAGAAGAGCTCCCGCAGCTATGCCGCAGGAGCCGTAAAATAAAATTATAGGGGAGAAGCAAGTAGACAAAAAATCTACAAGCATATATATGATGGCTCGGGGTAGAAGCCAACATATCGTTGTTATGTGCATATGATACTATTTCATTGTGTAATGCGTGTGAAAAGTTGTTGTATTATTTCTGAAAAAAACTGAAATATTTTTGCGGCCCTGCCTGTGTTATCGGGCTGCAAAGCACTGTAAGAGGGTGAAAGGATGCCAAGGTTTTTCTGCGATGATATTTCCGGCGGGATGATAAATATAACAGGTCCCGATGCAAGACACATAGGCCGCAGCCTGAGGATGAGGCTCGGAGATGAGATAACGGTATGCTCGGGCGGGACCGAGTATCTGGCAAGGATACTGACTATCTCGGACGAGTGTGTGAGCTGTGAGACACTGGATAAAAAAGAGTCCGAAAACGAGCCTGATGTTTTTGTCACGCTCTTTCAGGCTGTGCCAAAGGGCGACAAGCTTGACTTTATCGTTCAGAAGGCAACGGAGCTGGGAGTGAGCAGGATATGTCCTGTACTGACTTCAAGGTGCGTATCAAGGCCGGACAAAAAAAGCTTTGACAAGAAGCTGGAGCGCCTGAGACGCATATCTCTCGAAGCCTGCAAGCAGTCGGGCAGAGCAAAGCTGGTGGAGATAACTCCCCTGCTTAGCTTTGAGCAGTGCCTTGAACAGATGAAGCACTGTGACCTTTCTCTTGTCTGCTATGAAAAGGGCGGCAGGTCGCTTTGCAGGGAGACTCTGGAGGGAAAAAGAGACATAGGACTGCTTATCGGCAGCGAAGGCGGCTTCGAGCAGGAGGAGGCAGACAGAGCCGAGGCTTCGGGGGCTGTGCTCACGGGGCTCGGCAAACGTATACTCAGGTGTGAAACAGCGCCTGTTGCTGCGCTGTCGGTGATAATGAACCTGACGGGAAATATGTAGGGCAGTCTGAAAATCCTGTTATAAAATTCACAAAATGCTCTTGAATGTTTATCTGCATTGTGATATAATCTTAGAGTATTTAGTGATTTAGGAGGAATTTATATGAATATGTATGTTACCTGTCTTGATCTTGAGGGCGTTCTCGTTCCCGAGATCTGGATCGCATTTTCAGAAGCGAGCGGCATCCCCGAGCTTCGCAGGACCACAAGGGATGAGCCTGATTATGACAAGCTTATGAAATACAGGCTGGCTATCCTCAAGGAGCACGGCCTCGGACTTAAAGAGATACAGGAAACTATCGCAAAGATAGATCCGCTCCCCGGCGCAAAGGAGTTTCTGGACGAGCTCAGGAGCTTTACACAGGTGCTTATCCTGAGCGACACCTTCTATCAGTTTGCAGGCCCTCTTATGAAGAAGCTGGGATATCCCACGCTGTTCTGCAACTCGCTGGAGGTCGGCGAGAACGGTGAGATAACAGGCTATAAGATGAGATGCGAGAAGTCGAAGCTCACCACCGTCAGAGCGCTCCAGTCCGCAGGCTTCACCACCATTGCGGCAGGCGACAGCCACAACGACCTTGCTATGATACAGGCAAGCAAGGCAGGCTTTTTGTTCAAATCGACAGAGGCTATCAAGGCCGAGCACCCCGAGCTGCCTGCTTTTGAGGAATATGACGAGTTCCTGGCAGCTATCAAAAAGGCTATGGACTAAAAAACAAAACGCTTACGGAAAAGTCCGTAAGCGTTTTTTTGTATCTTCATCGGCTTTTCTTTGAAAACAAAGCCCTGAGCTTTGCAAAAAAGCCTTTTTTCTTTGGCGGCTCGGCGGTGTTTCTCTCGGGGAGAGGTGCGTTTGCATAGCTCTCGGCAAACTGGATAGCCTGTGCGTCCACAGCCACATCGCCTCTTTCGGCACGCCTGTAAATGCCGTCGGGCTGCATCACCCTGGCCTTCACATTGTCACGCATCTGGAGCGCAAAAATGTCAAGCACCCTTTTCTTTATCTGCTCATCCAGCACAGGCGCTGCCACCTCTACTCTTCGGGTGGTGTTGCGGGTCATATAGTCGGCGCTGGAGATATACACCTTTCTGTCCTCACCCGTGCCGAAAATATAGATCCTTGCGTGCTCGAGATAGCGCCCGACTATCGAGCGTATAGTCACGTTCTCGGTCATCTTTTTCACTCCTGCCACAAGACAGGAGATACCTCTTATCACAAGCTCCACCCTGACGCCTGCCTGTGAGCATTCGATGATCTTGTCGATTATGGCCTTGTCGGTGAGGGAGTTCAGCTTTGCCCCCACATAGGCATCCCTGCCCGCCTTTGCTGCCTCTATCTGCTCATCCATCATAGCAAGCACCTTGTTCTGAAGACATCTCGGGGCAACAAGCAGCGCCTTTGTGTCTTCGACAAGCTCGCCTATCTGGAGTGTCCGGAACACCTCACAGGCATCCTCTGCTATCTCCCTGTCGGATGTCATAAGACACAGGTCCGTATAAAGGCCTGCTGTTTTTTCGTTATAATTACCCGTTCCTATCTGAACGGTATATTTAACATTTCTTTCGATCTTCCGTGTGATAAGGCAGAGCTTTGAATGCACCTTCAGCCCCTGCGGCCCGTAAATAACACGGCAGCCCGATTCTTCGAGCACCTGTGACCAGCCGATATTGTTCTCCTCGTCAAAGCGGGCTCTGAGCTCGACCAGAACGAGCACTTCCTTGCCGTTCTCGGCGGCCTCGCAGAGAGCCTTTATTATCTTCGAGTTCTTCGCCACCCTGTAAAGCGTCATTTTTATAGAAACAACGCTCTCATCCGCAGCAGCTTCATTGAGCAGACGAATAAAAGGCTTGATAGACTCATAAGGATAGGACAGGAAGAGATCCTGCTTGTCTATCTGCTCTATCATAGGAACGTTCTCTTTTATCATAGGTGAAGCCTGTGGCTCCAGCCTGTTGAAAAACAGCTCCTTTTTGTCCTTGGCCTTGTCGAACACAGAGAACACAAACGACATATCCAGCGGACATTTCTGCAAAAATACCTGTCTGGGAGAAAGCTCCAGCCTTGACAAAAGCTCCCCGAGCACAGCCTCGGAGGGCTGCTTTGAAAGCTGCATCCTTACAGGGCAGAGCCTTTTTCTTTTCTTTATCAGCTCCGACATATTCTCCCTGAAATCAAGCTCCGAGTCAAACCCCTCGTCAACATCTATGTCGGCATTTCGTGTCACCCTTATAAGGGTCTTCTCCTCGACCTTATAGCCTGTGAAGGCTCTGTCGATAAAGCTGAGGATAACGTCCTCCACCAGCACAAAGCTTATCGCTCCGTCATCCGCAGGCAGAAAGATCACCCTCTGGAATTTCTCGCTGCATCCGACTATGCCCACCAGCAGCCCGGACTTTGCGCTGAGCTTTGTCACGGCATATATGCTCTGGTTTACAAGAAACGGGAACGGGTGGCGCTTGTCGATAATGAACGCATTGAGAAACGGCTTTATCTCGTAGGCAAAATAAGCCTCCAGATATTCAAGCTCGGTCTTTGAAAGGCTCTTTACAGGCTTGTAGAAAATGTTGTTCAGCTCCAGCTCCTTCATTATGACAGAATAGGTCTTGTCATTTACGGGAGCCAGCTCCTTGACCCTTGCAAAGATAGCCGCCAGCTGCTCGGAGGGGCGCATCTTTGACTTATTGTCCTTCTCCTCGTCATTTACCAGCGACTGGTCATAGATAGACCCCACACGCACCCTGAAAAACTCGTCAAGATTGCTGGCATATATAGATGAGAACAGCAGCCTTTCCAGAAGCGGAGTGTTATTGTCCTGCGCTTCCTCAAGCACCCTTTCATTAAACTTGAGCCACGACAGCTCCCTGTTATCATAAACCTTCTTACTCAAAGCAAGTCACCCTTATTCAGCCGCCGAGGCGGATCATTTCGTTTATGCAGACAACGGCTTTTGATATCAGCTCGTCATCCATTTTTATTTCTCTGTCTGTATCGGTCCCGACCTCCAGACAGCTTCTGTAAACATCCATCAGAGTCGTCAGCTTCATATTCGGACAGATCAGCCTCTTTGACATAACATAGAATCTCTTCTCGGGGAAACGGTACTGGAGATGCTCTGCGATAGAGTTCTCTGTGCCTATGATGAACTCCCCTGCATCGCTGTTTGCGGCAAAGTTCATTATATCCGAGGTGGAGCCTGCAAAGTCCGCAAGCTCTGTAACAGCAGGCCGGCACTCGGGGTGTACAAGAACGAGCGCATCCGGATGCTTGGCCTTTGCCTCCAGCACCTCGTCAGCTGTTATGGCCGCATGAACGGGACAGCCGCCCTCAAGGAGCATTATATCCTTTTCGGGACAAGCCTTCTGAACATAAGCGCCGAGATTGCAGTCGGGGATAAAAAGTATCTTCTTATCCTCCATAGCCTTAACTATCTTCACAGCCGATGAGCTTGTGACACAAACATCACAGACAGCCTTCAGTGCAGCTGTCGTGTTCACATAGCAGACCACCTTGCGATCAGGCTCACAGGCCTTTATCTGCTCGATGAATTCGGGATCCATCTGCTCCGCCATAGGACACCCCGCATCAACATGGGAAAGATACACCCTCTTGTCGGGAGAGAGCATCTTTGCGGTCTCCGCCATAAAATGGACGCCGCACATAAGAATGTTCCTGTTTGAGACCTTTGCCGCCTCGACGCTGAGCTTGTAGGAGTCGCCTGTTATGTCGGCGACCTCAAGGATCTCCCTTGCCTGATAGCTGTGGGCAAGGATACAGATATCCTTCTGCTGCTTGAGCTGCCTTATCATTTCCTGGACTTCGCTTATCTGCATATATGTACCACCTCTGCATTTTATTTTAATGATATACTCCGAACGTATATTTATTCGTGACCATTATACCACAAAAAGCGACTGTTGTAAACCCCGTTTTTGTGTGAAATGAAATAGTTACAAAATCTTTCACGCTTACGTCTTGACAAAGATATAAATTTAGGCTATCATCGAAGTTAACTGAGAACGAACATAAGGAGAAAAGCGGATGAAAACACTCAAGGATACAAAAATAGGCGAAACGGTCCGTGTGCAGTCCATAGGCGGAGAGGGCGCCCTCAGACAGCATTTTCTGGATATGGGCATAATACCCGGAGCCGAGATAGAGGTGGTGCAGTATGCACCTATGGGCGACCCTGTGGAGCTTCGCATCCACGGATATGCACTCACGCTAAGGCTTGCCGACGCCGAAAAGATAGAGGTGGTGCCTGCCGACAGCAGACAGCAGAAGGCACAAGAGCGCAAAAAGCACAAAAAGACCGAACACCCGGGTCTTGGCGAGGCAGGAAGGTTTCACCCGGAGGCAAGCAAAAAGCCTATACCCAGAGACACAAAGCTTACCTTTGCGCTGGTGGGCAACCAGAACAGCGGAAAGACCACCCTTTTCAACCGACTGACAGGCTCGAAGCAGCACGTAGGAAACTTTCCCGGTGTCACCGTGGACCGCAAGGACGGCGAGATCAAGGGCAGACCCGGCACGCTGATAACAGATCTTCCCGGCATCTACTCGATGTCGCCGTACAGCAGCGAGGAGATAGTTTCGAGAAATTTTGTGATAGACAAAAAACCGTCTGCGATAATCAACATCGTAGATGTAACAAATATAGAGCGAAACCTTTATCTGACCACTCAGCTCATCGAGATGAACGTGCCTATGGTCGTCGCACTGAATATGATGGACGAGCTCATCGCAAACAGCGGCAACATAGATATAAACCTTATGGAAGAGATGCTGGGCATTCCTGTGGTGGCGATCTCCGCAGCCAAGGATCAGGGCATCGACGAGCTTATCGACCACGCAATGCACGTTGCTTACTATCAGGAAAAGCCGCTCAATCTTGACCTTTGTGCAAAGAGCGACCACGGCGGAGCTGTCCACCGCTGCATACACAGCATCGAGCACCTTATCGAGGATCATGCCGAGGACAAAGAGCTCCCGCTGAGGTTTGCCGCAAGCAAGGTGGCAGAGAACGACGACCTGGTGATCGAGCAGCTGGAGCTGGACGACGACGAAAAGCAGATAGTTTCAAAGATAATCAGACAGACCGAAAAAGAGCGTGGCCTTGATATAAATGCAGCTGTTGCGGATATGCGCTTTTCATTCATTATGAACGTGTGCCGCAGCTGTGTGACAAAGCCTAAGACCAGCCGTGAGCAGATAAGGAGCAGGCGCATCGACCGCATTCTCACAGGAAAATACACCGCTATCCCTTCGTTCATAGCGATAATGGCACTGGTGTTCTGGCTGACCTTCGGGGTCATAGGAGATTATTTGCAGGGGCTTCTGGAAAGCGGCATAGAAAAGCTTACCGACATGGCCGACAAGGCGCTTACGCAGGCGGATGTGAACAGCGTTATACACAGCCTGATAATAAACGGCATCTTTGAGGGTGTCGGAAGTGTACTCAGCTTTCTGCCTCTTATCGTTATCCTTTTCTTTTTCCTCTCTATACTCGAGGACAGCGGATATATAGCAAGAGTCGCCTTTGTTATGGACAAGATCCTGCGCAAGCTCGGCCTTTCGGGCCGAAGCATAGTGCCTATGCTCATCGGCTTCGGCTGCACGGTGCCTGCTGTGATGTCAACACGCACCCTGCCCAG
>DFEO01000093.1 GCA_002368715.1 Ruminococcus sp. UBA3800 | reverse complement strand
GGATAACGCTCACATCAGACTCTTTTCAAAGGTTCACGCAGTGTCACGAAATGATAAGTACGAGCAATGCACCCCCCTCCCCTCCGGGGAGGGCGGCGGCTATCTGTTAGCCTGCACGTTCCCGGGCGGGGTGGGGGAGGCGGTGCAGGTGCACGCACCTGCCCTGCTGTTTATATATTGTTAATTTGACTTTGGGTTTATAAAATGGTATAATAGTAAAGTGATAATTCTATGGAGGCGAAATTATGCTTGAACTGAAAAATATCAGATTCGATGCCGACACCGACGGAAAAAACGTTGAGATAATCAAGGACATCAGCCTGTGCATTGATGATAATAAATTCGTCGTGATAACAGGCCCCAACGGCGGCGGTAAATCTACCCTCGCTAAGATGATCGCCGGTATCATCAGCCCTTCGTCCGGCTCTATCCTGCTCGATGGCGAGGATATTACGGACAAGTCCATTACAGAACGTGCAAAAATGGGTATCGGCTTTGCTTTTCAGCAGCCCGTAAGGTTTAAAGGGCTGACTGTGTATGACCTGCTGAGGATCGCTTCGGGCAAAAGCCTTTCTATCAGCGATGCCTGCCAGTATCTGAGTGAGGTCGGTCTTTGCGCCAAGGACTATATCAAACGTGAGGTCAACGCTTCCCTTTCGGGCGGCGAGCTCAAAAGAATAGAGATAGCTACCGTCCTTGCCAGAAACGTTAAGCTTGCAGTGTTCGATGAGCCTGAGGCCGGTATCGACCTTTGGAGCTTCAGAAACCTGACCCGCATTTTTGAGAATATGAGAAGGAACGGTCTGACAAGAACTATCCTCGTTATCTCACATCAGGAAAGGATACTGAATATCGCCGATGAGATCATCGTGCTTTCTGACGGAACAGTCAGCAGACACGGCACAAGGGATGAGATAATGCCAGAGCTCATAGGCAGCGGCGTGGCACAGTCGGCTTGTCCGAAGATAGAGGAAGGAAGCGGTGAAAATGGCTAAAATGGACGCAGTGCAGCTCCAGCTGCTAAAAGAGGTCGCTGACCTCCACGATGTTCCCGAGGGAGCTTATAACCTGAGAGCCAACGGCAAGTCTGTCGGCAGGAACACCACCGCAAATATTGACATACAGACAAAAACCGATGTCAGCGGAATAGATATACGCATAAAGGACGGAACAAAAAAGGAAAGTGTACACATACCCGTTGTTCTCAGCGAGAGCGGACTTAAAGAGACAGTGTATAACGACTTTTATGTGGGTGAGGACTGCGATGTCCTTATCGTTGCCGGCTGCGGTATCGACAACTGCGGCACACAGGACTCGGAGCACGATGGTATACACAGGTTCTTTATAGGAAAGAACTCGAAGATAAAATATGTTGAAAAGCACTACGGCTCGGGCGAAGGAACCGGAAAAAGGATACTTGACCCGAGGACCGAGGTATATATGGAGGAAGGCAGCACCATGGAAATGGAAATGGTGCAGATAAAGGGCGTTGACTCCACCAACAGGACCACGGTCGCTGAGCTGAAAGCAGATGCAAAGCTGATAGTTTCGGAAAGGCTTATGACCCACGGCGAACAGCAGGCTGTAAGCGCTTATAAGGTATCGCTTAACGGGAACGGCTCCAGCGCCGATGTCGTTTCAAGGTCGGTGGCAAGGGACAACAGCTTCCAGAAGCTCGACCTCTGCGTGCTGGGGAATGCAGAGTGCAGCGGCCACACCGAATGTGACTCCATTATCATGGACAACGGACGGATCCTTGCAGTGCCTGCTCTGGAAGCGAACTGCGTTGATGCCGCCCTTGTACACGAAGCAGCTATCGGAAAGATAGCAGGCGACCAGCTGATAAAGCTTATGACGCTCGGGCTTACCGAGGCTGAAGCCGAGGAACAGATAATAAACGGATTTTTGAAGTAAGAGTCCATATTTTTGGACAGCTTCTGTGCATCGAAGGGAGGAGCAGCGATGATACTTTATGAATATCCTCCCAGGCTGACACGCTCGGGCCGCCGGCAAAAGGCGCTCCATGACCTTGAAGAGCACAAAAAAATGAGGTCCAATATGTTTAAAAACCTCATTCTGGGTGCAGCGATAACTCTTATCGGGGTGCTGGCGGAAAATATGCTGGCAAAGATACTTCTTATTATTCTCGGGCTCGGAAACATCGCTGTTGCTGCTCTGCTCTACTGGTATTTTGCCTATTGGCGGCAGGCCGATGTCTACACACGGATATATGAGGATCACCTTGAACACTCCCAGCGAAAGGGGAAGGGCGCTTATCTCGAGGTCGTTATCTGGTTTGATGAGGTAAGTCGGTCGTGGCAGACAAATTCCGGGGTGCTGGTGTGCGAGCTTGATAATGCAAAGCGCTCGGAATTTAAGCTGAGGGACAAAAAAGGCGGCGTGAGCTCGCTTGAAGCGCCGCAAAAAGCCGAGCTTGTCTTTCAGGATACTGCGGCAAAGCTCTACCTTATAAATGAGCTGTGGGAGCAGATAGGCTATCCGCACAAAGAGTATAATGTGATCGAGGACGATGACGATTACTATTCAAAAGAGGATATGGAATGGGACAAGCTTCATAAGCACGGACTTTGAAACGATGCTCCTGATGCCTTTCGGCGGCAGGGCGAACGAGCTGACCGTAGGAAGCTTTTGTTCCGGAAGGAGAGGCTATGGGCAAGGAACTGAAGACCAACGCTATGCGTATGCTTGACCGTGCTAAAGTGTCTTATGAGATAAACACATATGAGTGCGGCGAATTTATCGACGGCTGCCATATTGCCGATCAGCTGGGGCAAAGCTATGATGAGTCGTTCAAGACACTTGTGACCAGGGGCAAAAGCGGAGGATATTTTGTTTTTGTCCTGCCTGTAAACAAGGAGCTTGACCTGAAAGCTTCTGCCGCTAGTGTCGGAGAAAAATCGGTGAGTATGATCCACGTTAAAGAGATAAACCAGATAACGGGCTACATCAGAGGCGGCTGCACTCCTGTGGGAATGAAAAAACAGTTTCCCACTGTGATAGACAGCTCCTGCCTTGACCATGACAGGATCATCATAAGCGGCGGAAGGATAGGTGTTCAGATCATCATCTCCCCTTCGGACCTCTTAAAGGTGACAAACGGCAGGACCGCCGATATAACCGCAAAGTAGCAAACTAAAAGCAGCATCCCGAAGGATGCTGCTTTTTTATTCGCTCTCCCTCACCGCAGCTGCGATGATCTTTGCGCACATATCATAACCAAGTGTTCCGCTGTTAAGAACAAGATCGTAGCTTTGCATATCTCCCCATTTTTTGTTAGTGTTGGCGTTATAGTAATCCGCCCTTTTCTTGTCATATCTCTTCAGCTGACCGTCAGCATCATCAAACTTGATACCGTGCTCCTTCATAGCGCAGTTTATCCTTTTCTCACGGTCAGAATTTATAAACACATTGAGCATTCTCACCTTGTTTTTCAGGATAAAGTCCGCACACCTGCCCACGATGACACAGCTGCCCTCATTGTTCACTATGTCATATATCACCTTTGTTTCAGCATCAAAAATACGCTCCGGCAGGTTTCTGCCCAAAAGGCTTATCGGGTTCTTCAGCGGATTGAGCAGCGCTTCCTCATATTTGTTTATCTCATCCATCGAGATCCCGCTCAGTGACGCTGCCATTTCAACGATCTGCCTGTCAAAGCATTTCACACCAAGCTCAGCTGCTGTCAGCTTTCCGATAGCCGAACCTCCCGAGCAATAGGTCCTGCCTATCGTAACGACCTTGATCTTTGCCATATCTTCTCCTCCTTGCATATAATTCTATTCGTCTGCGAAAAACTTTTGTATAAATCTTAATAGTATTATAATATGAAATTAACAAAAAGTCAAGTGCCAAAACGCCTTATCCCGACAGTTTCCCGGGCTTTTCGTTCAGATCTCGACTATCTGTAAATACAAAATACCCCCGCCAACGAAAGCGGGGGTATGTAATTTCTGATAAATAATTACTTGTCAGTAGGAACGTCAGAAATGTTGGAGTTGCACTCGTCGAGCAGATAGTCAACGGCTGTCTTGTTGGAAGCCACGCACTCGCTCCAAGAGGTAGCGCCGCCGCCTGTTACCATTGTAGCCTGGTTAACTGTCATCATCAGAGTTGAAAGCTCGGGAGTTACACCCTCCTGATAGTCGAATACAGGGTTCTCAGCTGCGAGATCGTAAACAGTGTGTCTCATCTCGATCATCTCATCTGTCCACTTGTACTCGTCCTTGAGCTGCTCATCGCCTATATCGGAAGCGTTCTGCTTCGATACCTGGAGGCAGTTCATATAAGCTGCCCAGCCCTTAGGATTGGGAGCGTTCTTGCAGAGAAGGAATCCGTGGATACCGGCAGATACATAATACTTGCCGTCACCGTCGTCAAGTCTTGGCATAGGAACGAACATAACGTCGCCGCCCTCTACGTCACCAAAGATCTTTGTAGACTCGGTGGGTCCCTCGATAGCCCATGTACCAACAGGGATAAACAGTGTCAGACCTGAACCCAGACCCTCACCTGTCGAACCGTCGCCTCTTGTGCTCCAGTTATTATCACATCTCGGGAATACAACGTTGTTCTTTGCCAGATCATACATCATATCCTGAACCTTTGTGATAGCAGGATCAGCCATATTGTTTACAAGCTTACCGTTCTCGATACCGATAAGCGGCTTTCCGGAAGTATCATTAAGAGCCTTGCCGTACCAGTAGCCGTCAAGAGCATACTTATCCTCATCGGCATTGGTGAACTCCTCGCACATCTCAGCGAATACAGACCATGTCCACTTGTCCTCAGCAAACAGCTCAGCAGGATCGTCAAAGCCTGCATCCTCTACTGTGGATCTGTTATAGATACAAACATACTGAGGTCTTGCGTCGATACCTGCGATATAGTGGCCGCCGTTGAAGAAGCCTGCTTCGCAGACGCTCTTTGAAGGTGTCCAAAGCTCGGAATCAAGATCAATATAATCGTCGATCGGCTCGAACATTGCCTTTATTGCACCCTTAGGGAATGCATCCATATCGTCTGCCGGGAAAAAGTCAGGCGAATCGTTTGACATAACAGCCTTAGCAAGAGCCGTGTATCTGTCATCCCAAGTTGTCTGGATAAACTTGATCTTTCCGTCATACTTGTCCTTAAACAGCTGGAGACCGGGGTCTACTACCTGACCGTCCTTTGGATTAAGGTCATAATGTGCCATCCACTTGATAGTAGTGTTCTCAAGCTTCTCATCAGGCAGAAGGCTCTGAAGATCAGCGATCTTTTCCTTCTGGCTGTCTGTCAGCGATGCTGCAGGTGCTGCAGAGCTGGAACCTGAGCTGCTGTCGGAACTGCTTCCGCAGGCTGCCATGCTTGCTGCAAGTGTCAGCGAGCAAGCTGCTGCGAGGATCCTTTTTGTCATTTTCATCAAAATAACCTCCTTGATTTGAAACGGTGTTTTATCGTAAAACACACGCCATAGACAGTTTTTGCCCATAAATATAATATCAAAAACTTAAAAAATAATCAATCGGCATTTTGCAATAACAATTCTCACCCATTTTAGTTATTTTGCCTATTACCGGCTCTTACCGTTTGAGTAAAGGTTTTCAGTAAACGTTTTCAGTATATAATAGATACGAATTCACAAAATTTTTACATCGACGTTTTTCCCCACCAGTTTCACCATGTCCTCAGGAAGAGGCGAAAACACTGAAATAGGTTCATTTGTGAACGGTACAGCAAAGCTGACCTTAGCACAATGCAGAGCCTGTCTATTCATAAATGATGTATCACCGCCATAGAGATCATCCCCCAGCAGAGGCAGCCCCCTGTGGGCACAATGGACCCTTATCTGGTGGGTTCTCCCTGTTTCGAGGATGAAAGCGGTCAAGGTTAAATTTTTGATATTTTCCAGTCTCAGAAAAGTGGTGGCGGCAAATCTGCCGTCCTCTCTCACGCATCTTTTTATAGCGCTTCCCTCCTGCCTTGCTATGGTGGCGCATATCCGGCCGCCCGCAAGGTCATCGTGCTTGGTCATCCCCACATATACCTTTCTGACGCTCTTTTGCAGCCAGGATGCTCCCGCAAGCGTCTTTGCGGCGATAACACAGCCGCTGGTGTTTTTGTCCAGCCTGTTGATACAGCGAAACGCAAGGTCGGGATAAAGCCTGTGAAACTCTATCTCCAGTGTATCGTCATAATGACCGTGCGAACGGTGGCAGGGCATAAACGGCGGCTTTGAGAACACTATGCAATGCTCATCTTCATAAAGAACAGGCACGCTCGTTTTCTCTGCCGAGCGCACCTGCTGCGGTTCATAAAGATCTATCTCATCACCGGAAAAGACCCTGTCCACGGTCCTCACCGTTTCGCCCCTGCGGGTAATGCCGCCCTCGGTACGCTTGAGCGAGTTTATCAGTCTTCTTGAAACTCCCCTGCTCCGCAGAAAGCTATCCAGCCTTTTGCCGTTCTCCTCACAGCTGACCGCAAACCTCACAGGCTGTACCTTCTCCAGCGGCGCACGGTAGCCCTCAGTTTGTCCTGCCAGTAGTCACCAAGTATCTCCTCGGCAAACGTGACCTTGCATATCTTATAATAAGGATATACCACAAAAAGCGGATATATGAAAACGAAAAGAGGGATGAATTTCACAAAGGTCAGGTGAAACACAAAATATTTCATATGGTTGCCTTCCATAAGCTTTTTTGAAAGAGCCACCGCCTTTGAAATGCTGGCACGGGGGTTTAGCAGCATTATCTGACCGACCATAGCAAGCGAGATAGTATATCTTGTGAAAATACCCAGCCACACGCCCGTAAAGCCTATACACAGCATAAGCAGCAAAAGCTTCAGCGAGCTCAGCTGTGCATGAGGTGTACCTGCCGCAAGATAATAGACTCCGTATGCGCCGGCAAGAGCCGGGATGAGCATTATGAACTTGCGAAGCAACATATCTATCGTCAGGCGCAGGGTCTTCAGGCCGTAAATATTGACATGGGCATTGAGGTATTTCTTTGTTTCAACAAAATCCTCTCCCCTTGCAATATCAACATAAAGCCTGTTTATTACCCACCACTCGCCTATCAACAGCGGAGTGATAAGAGCGAGTATGACAGCCCAGAATATCGTAACATCACTGTCGTATCTGAGGTTTCTGAGCGAGAAGTATTTTTCCCAGCCGACCTCCTCGAAAATGAGCCGGACAGAAGAGAAAAACACAAACAGAAAGCCCACTATCGAAAACATAAACATAGACAGCGAAAAGCAGTTTCCGCCGTTGTCACGAAACCTGGCTCTGGACTTTATCTTTATCTGCTCGACAGTCATAATGCTGCTCCTTTCAAAATCTACGCATCCTCCAGAGTGTAGTCCTCCCGAAGCTCATATTTAGGAGGATATGAGCCGACTATCTCAAACGCCTCGGAGCGCTGCCACATAGAGGCTGTGACCAGCACCTCAAATCCCTCGCCGAAACCGCAGACATAGTCGATCGGTCTTGCCTTCGGGACTCCGAACCCTGCCATCATATTCATTATTATGCCCGAATGTGTGCAGACGCCGACATAAGTCAGGCCTTCATACATCATATCGGAAATGATGATATTAAGTGCCTCATAGCAGCGGTTCATAACTTCCCTTACAGACTCGCCGCCCGGAGGAGGGTTATCAAGGCCGCCCTTGATAAACTCCTTGTAGGCCTCGGTCTCCATAAGCTCGTCAGCGGTCTTGTTCTCAAATTCACCGAAATCCATCTCTCTCAGCTGCGGCATCTCGGCTACCAGCCTGTTTGGCTGGAGTATGCTGACCGTTTGCAAGCACCTTTTGAGAGGTGATGTGTACACCTTCTGAACAGGCGGATACTCGTTTTTCTCCAGCAGATCGTAAAGCTGCTGTGCTCCCTCGGATGAGAGAGGAAGGTCGGTCTTGCCTATGTATCTTCCGTCGGTGTTTGCCTGTGTCATTCCGTGTCTGAAAAACACTATCCTGTAACCCTTCATATCGTCCTCCTGATACCGCCTGCCGTCAGGCTGTTGTAGGCTGCTTCTCGGGCAGTCTGTTTTTGTTAGTAAAATGTCTGAGATCTGATGAAAAATTTTAAAACAGCTATTTACAAAACGATTAAAATATAGTATAATAATATATGTGTATACAGAACACAAGGGAGCGTTCGGTGTTATGAACAAGGATAACGAAAAAGAATACGCCGTTGTGATAAGCCGGAGGCTTCGCCAGGCACGCAGACAGTCGGGACTCACTCAGGCTCGTGCTGCCGAAGCGGCAGGACTCAGCCAGTCGGCTCTGTCCGATATCGAGAGCGCTAAGCGCACTCCCTCTCTCGTGTGTGCCTTAAAGCTTGCTCAGGCATATAACGTTGAGCTGTGCGAGCTTACGGGCGAAAAGCCTGTAAACAAAGCAAAGGAAGATATCTCCGGGAGCCTGACAGATGCAGTCTCGCTGCTGACAGGGCTTTTAAAGGCCGGCGGCTCGGATGAGCTGGAATTTACCTGCTCTGCTTCGCTGTGCGTAACGGTCTACCTTGTTTTCAGGATGCTGTACAAACAGAACCGCCACAACAGTGACGCCGTGTTCTCGCTGCCGTATGACAGGGCATTCGAGATTGGAAAAGAGTTTCTGCCTAAGGCCGTATATGATGAGATATATCTTTGTCTGAACCGCTGCTGCGTTGATACGGACGCTCTGGAGCTGCCCGTTGACAAGAACAGCAAGCTTCAGTCTTTCATATCCGGAGCCGAACGCATCCTGAACGCTCTCGGATAAGTATAACACATTTTCCGAAAAAAAACAAGACCTAACGGGAGCGATATGAACAAAAAACTGAGGACCATCCTGCCCATAGGCACAGGCCTTGCGCTTGTTGCAGCAGGAGCGGTGATGATGATAAATGCGCCTGTGCAGCGCTTTGAGCGGACTTTTTTTGCTATGGACTGTCCCTGTGAGGTGACAGTTTATTCAAAAGACGACTGCACGGCAAAGATATATGACAGGATAACCGGGCTTGAAAAAAAGCTTTCAGCCTATGATGAGGGTTCCGAGATAAACAGACTAAACTCTGAAGGCAGGCTGGAAAAAGCCGGCAGACAGACACTTGATGTTATAGAAAGGTCGCTTGAGCTTTATGATACTTACGGCGGCTGCAATATCGCCATAGGCGCTGTTACAAAGCTGTGGGACATCAGCGGCGAGCCAAGGGTGCCTTCCGATGAGGAGATAGACAAAGCACTTGAAAGCGTTGACATCTCCAATATCAGGACTGACGCTGATAACATAACGCTTCTTGGGGAAGCGCAGATAGACCTTGGGTGTGATGCAAAGGGCTATGCGCTGGATGAGATCAAAAAAGAGCTTGACAAAGAAAAAACGGATGCGGCTGTGGTAAGCTTCGGGTCATCGGTGCTGTGCTATGGCAAAAAGCCCGACGGCAGCAGGTTCACCGTGGGGATAAAGGACCCCGTAGAAGCCGAGGGTCTGTGTGCCGAGGTGGAGCTTGACGAATGCTTTCTTTCCACATCGGGCGGCTATGAGCGTTTTTTCACAGCAGACGGTGTGACCTATTGTCACATTTTTGACGAAAAGACAGGAAGACCGACAGATTCCGACCTTCTGTCCGTGACCGTTATCGCCGACAGCGGCATACTGACGGATTTTCTCTCGACACGGATATTTCTGGGCGGGACCGAAGAGCTTGAAAAGTGGCTGTCACTCGGAGAGATCAGCGTCATAGCTGTTGACAGCAGCGGACAGATCAGGTGCTCCGACAGCATAAAGGACGATGTTAAACTAAAAGGCGACGGTTTTAAGATGATCTGATACCATTTTGGCAAGGCCATATGTTAGGGGGATAAATTTATGCTTGAAAGAATGGATAAGTTTTTTGAAAGCAGGATCGACACATACGAGTCTCATATGCTCGAGCAGATCGAAGGTGCCAAGGAGTTTTACTCCTTCACTGCCTTGCAGCTTCCGAAAAAGGACGGTGCAAGGATACTTGATCTTGGCTGCGGAACAGGGCTTGAGCTTGAATACCTCTTTGCCATAAACCCCGGGGCTGCCGTGACAGGCATCGACCTTTCGCAGGCTATGCTCGACAAAATGAAAGCAAAATTTCCCGACAAAAAGCTCCGAGCCGTTAAGGGTTCGTTCTTTGATATAATCTTCGGCATCACAGCCTTTGATGCGGTGGTCAGCGTTGAAGCGCTCCACCACTATACTCAGCGCAGCAAGGCAGCACTGTTCCGCCGTGTGCGCCAGGCGCTGAAGCACGGAGGATATTTCCTGCTGTGCGACTATTATGCTGAATCGGAGCTTGAGGAACGAAAGAATTTTGACGACCTTGACCGTCTCAGACACGAGGAGGGCATGGGCTATGACATCATCTGCCACTACGATACTCCGCTTACGCTGGAGCATGAGCTTGAAGCACTGAAAGCAGCAAGTTTTGCCAGTGTCGATGTGCTCAGGAGCTGGGGCAGGACCTCACTGATAAAGGCTTCGGTCTGACGGGCAAAAAAACTATTTTCCGTTTTGTTAAGGAGATACTATGAAGATAAACGGTATTAAGCTGAAACATAATAAAAATACCGCAGGGTGTGAAACACTTGATCTGCCGCTTCCCGAGAAGGTGACTATCTCTATGGGGCAGAGCATGGGAAAGGCCTGCGAACCCATAGTCAAAAAAGGCGACCGTGTTTATGTCGGGACAAAGATTGGTGACAACGAGCAGATAATGTCGTGTCCTGTCCACTCTTCGGTCTCGGGGACGGTTACGGGCATAACCGAAAGGCTGCGTGCAAACGGCTCGGTGTGCAAGGCGGTGGAGATAGAGACCGACGGCAGGCAGGAGCTTGACCCGCAGATAAAGCCGCCTGATATCCACGACAAAAAAAGCCTTTGCCAGGCGCTGAGAGAATCAGGCTGCTGCGGTTTGGGCGGTGCCGGATTCCCGACACACCTGAAGCTCAATTATAACGAAGAGAAGACCCATGTGGATACGCTGATAATAAACGCTGCCGAGTGCGAGCCTTATATCACTGGCGACGACAGAGAAATGATTGAGAACGGGGACGATGTGATAGAGGGCATCGTGCTCGTTATGGATATGCTGAACATTGAAAAAACGTATATCGGGATAGAGAACAATAAGCCCGAGGCTATACGCAATATGATGGAAAAAGCAGCGCAGTATGACAATATCATTGTAAAGAGCCTGCGCTCGTCCTATCCTCAGGGTGCCGAAAAGGTGCTGATATATAACATTTCGGGGAGGATAGTTGCAGAGGGCGAGCTGCCGTCATCTCAGGGCATTATCGTTCTGAACGTAAGCACTGTCGGGTTTATCGGCGCTTATGCCAAAACAGGCATACCCCTTGTGAACAGGCGTGTTACCGTTGACGGCGACATCGTTTCGACACCCTGCAATGTGAGAGTCCCTGTGGGAACAGCTATATCGGATATACTTAATTTTGCAGATACGGATATTGAAAAGGCTCACAAGATAATCTGCGGCGGCCCGATGATGGGCATCTGCATCTATGACAGGGACCTTCCTCTTCTCAAAACTAACAACTGTGTCCTTGCCTTCAAGAAGCCCGAGAAGAAAAAGAACGAACTGCTTGAAAGCGAACAGACCGCCTGCATAAGATGCGGACGGTGTATAAAGGCGTGTCCTATGGGGCTTATGCCTACATACCTTGAAAAAGCCTATGACAGCAGCAACAAGAAAAGGCTCGAACGGCTGAAGATCGGCCTTTGCATAAACTGCGGCGCTTGTTCCTATGTCTGTCCGGCAAAAAGACCGCTGGCTGAAAAGAACCAGCTTGCAAAAGAATTACTGAGAAGATAAGGAGGAGCAGCGGATGGAAAAGCTTACGGTAAGTCCGTCTCCTCATATAAGGAGCGGCACGACCACTTCAAAGATAATGATGCACGTTATGGCAGCCCTGTGCCCTGCGCTTTTTGCGTCTGCCTATTTCTTCGGCGGCAGAGCGCTTATGCTCACGGGGTTCTGTATGCTCACGGCTATCGTGTGGGAACGCCTTTGCAATATAGTTATGAAAAAGCCGAACACCACGGGTGACCTTTCGGCAGCCGTGACAGGGATGATACTGGCTTTTAATCTCCCTGTTACTCTCCCCTACTGGATAGCAGCAATAGGCACCTTTGTGGCGATAGTAGTGGTGAAGCAGGTATTCGGAGGACTGGGGCAGAACTTTGCAAACCCTGCCGTTGTGGCAAGGATAGTTCTTATGCTCTCCTTTACGGGCGAGATGACACGGTGGGTAATACCCTTTTACAACCCCGACAAGATAGTTACCTCGGCAACGCCGATCGCAACGAGAGCCGAGACCTATTTTGACCTGTTCATAGGAAAGACGGGCGGCTGTCTGGGCGAGACCTCGGCTGCGGCACTCATCCTGGGCGGTGTATACCTTATGGTCGTAAAGATCATCACTCCTCATGCGCCCGCTGCCTTTATAGGGACAGTGTATGTGTTCTCGTGGTTTATGGATCAGGATCCGCTTTATCAGATACTCTCGGGCGGCATAATGCTGGGAGCGTTCTTTATGGCGACCGACTATGTCACCACGCCGATAACGGGCCGTGGAAAGGTGATCTTCGGTATCGGGTGCGGAGTGATAACCTGTGTTATACGCTTCTGGGGCTCTTATCCCGAGGGCGTATCTTTCTCGATACTGCTTATGAACATCCTGACGCCTTACATTGATATGGCGATACTCGCAAGGCCCTTCGGTTTTGTTAAAAACATAGTTGAAGAGGAGGACGGGCAATGAAAGAAAAAATAATGCCGCCTCTTGTGCTGACTATCATCTGTGTTGTCATCTCGGGGCTTCTGGTGCTTGCCTACAACGCCACATATAAGGACCTTACGGGCATTATGACGGATGACCTGCAAAAGGGCTGTGAAAACATCTTCGGCAAGGGCGATTATGAGATACTCCTTGAAAAAAATGACGGCAAAAAAAGCCCTGTCACCTTCGGCAGCGAAAATATCAACAGTATAATTATCGACAGAAAAAAACAAAACTGTATCATAGAGATGACCGCAGACGGCTATTCAAAGGGCGGTCTTCATATCCTGGTGGGACTCAACATCGGTGGACGGGTCAAGGGGATAGAGTTTCTCTCCATAGGCGAAACTCCCGGACTTGGTACGAAGGTACAAGACAAGAGCTTTACAGACAAGTTTCTGGAGCTTGCGCCGGGCGACAGCACCGAGGATATCGACAATGTGACTGCTGCTACCTTCTCCTCAAAGGGTATGAAGGAAGCGGTATCGGAGTGTCTGGAGCTTTATTCTGAGCACAGGGAGGCGATCTTCGGTGGCTGAGCATTCAAACTGGTATGAATTTTCAAAGGGCATCATAAAAGAGAACCCGAACCTTGTGACACTGCTGGGGATGTGTCCCACGCTTGCGGTAACGACGCTTGCTTCAAACGGTATAGGGATGGGGCTTGCGACCACCTTTGTTCTGGTGTGCTCGAACCTTGTCATATCGTGTCTGAAAAACGTTATCCCGAAGACAGTAAGGCTGCCGAGCTACATCGTTATAATTGCAGGGTTCGTTACCCTTATCGACTTCCTTATGAAGGGGTATCTGCCGGCTCTGCATTCTCAGCTCGGTGTGTTTCTCTCGCTCATCACGGTAAACTGCATCATCCTCGGGCGTGCCGAGGCATTTGCAAGCAAAAACCCGGTTTTCAAGAGCGTTCTTGACGGTCTTGGGATGGGGTTGGGCTTCACGCTCACTCTTTTCTGTATGGGAAGCATAAGAGAGCTGCTGGGGACAGGGTCGTGGTTCGGCTTTGCTGTGCCGTGGCTGTCAAAACACCCGATGACAGTGTTCATTATGCCGGCAGGCGGATTTTTCGTTATGGGTATCCTTATAGCGATAGTTTGCAAAATAAAAGACAGAAAGCCTCCGAAGGAAGTCGGATGCTCGTCATGTCCTCACAAGGAAAGCTGCTCGGATGAGCAGAAGGCCGGATGTGACGGAAAGGAGGCTGAGGCTGTATGAGCTATATAATGATAATCGTCAGCTGCGTTTTTGTCAATAATATCGTGCTTTCACAGTTTATGGGCATATGCCCGTTCCTGGGCGTTTCAAAGCAGATCAAGTCTTCAGTGGGAATGGGAGCTGCCGTTATCTTTGTAATGGTGTGTGCAACAGCCGTTACCTATCCGATCTATATGCTGCTGGAGCGCTTTGAGATAACATATCTGAGGACGATAGCCTTTATCCTTGTGATAGCGCTGTTTGTTCAGCTCGTCGAGATGGTGATGAAGAAAAAGCTGCCGCCGCTTTACAGAGCGCTCGGCGTTTATCTTCCGCTTATCACCACAAACTGTGCTGTGCTTGGCGTAACGATCGCAAACATAGACAACAAGTATACATTCACACAGTCACTCACCAACGCCTTCGGAACAGGAGCTGCGTTCACGCTGGCACTGGTGCTTTTCAGCGGTGTCAGGTCAAGGATAGAGGGCTGTGATTTCCCCGAGACGTTCAAGGGCGTGCCGGCAACGATGATAGCTGCGGCGATAGTTTCCCTGAGCTTTATGGGCTT
>DFEO01000029.1 GCA_002368715.1 Ruminococcus sp. UBA3800 | reverse complement strand
CGCCGATACCTGCTGCATAAGCAAGACCGATATCCTGTGCGTTACCGGTAGCATCCTGATGTACAGCTATAAGACAGGGTGTTCCCTTGCCTGCCTGATACTCGCTTCTTACAGTGTGGCCGGGAGCCTTAGGAGCGATCATGATAACATTTACGTCTGCAGGCGGAACGATGCATCCAAAGTGGATGTTGAAGCCGTGAGCAAAAGCAAGTGTCTTGCCTGCTGTGAGGTTAGGCTCGATAGCGCTCTTATAAAGAGCTGCCTGCTTCTCATCGGGGATAAGTATCATAATAACGTCAGCAGCCTTTACTGCCTCCTCGGTCTTCATAACTGTGAGACCCTGGTCCTCTGCCTTCTTCCAGCTCTTGGAACCTTCATAAAGTCCAACGCATACGTCTATCCCGCTCTCCTTCAGGTTAAGAGCGTGAGCGTGACCCTGTGAGCCGTAGCCGATGATAGCTACCTTCTTGCCCTTGAGAACGTTGAGGTCGCAATCCTGCTGATAAAAGATCTTTGCCTGTGCCATTTTGAATTCCTCCAGTAAAATAAAAATAAACTATATTTATGTAGCCCTTCGGCTATATAAGACTTACTTTTTCGGGTTCAGTACCTCCGAACCCTTCTCAATAGCGATAGTTCCTGTCCTTACCATCTCTACTATCCCATAAGGCTCGATGACCTCTTCAAATCTGCAAAGGTTAGCATAGGTGTCGCAAAGCTCGAGCGTCATAGTGGAAAGGGTCATGTCCATTACCTTTGCACCCGTTATCTCCGCAATGGTCATGACCTCGCTGCGCTTGGCAGCACTGACCGAAAGCTTGACTATCATAGCCTCTCTTGCAAGGAACTCGTCCTTTGCAAAGGTCTTGACCTTTATGACTTCGATAAGCTTGTTGAGCTGCTTTTCGATCTGCTCTACCGTATGCTCGTCACCGTCAGCAACGATAGTGATCCTCGAGACCGAAGGATCGTGAGTCGGACCTACCGCCAGACTTTCGATATTGAAGCCTCTTCTTGAAAACAGACCCGATATTCTCGAAAGAACACCGCTGTGGTTCTCAACAAGAACAGAAATCGTGTGCTTCATATTTAAATTCCTCCATTTGCGAAATCTCTGAATATTATAACATCTGATTGTTAATTTTTTTTGAACATCTTTATCTTATACTGTTAAAACAGCCCCGTTCAAAGCGTAGGCATATCCTTATCGACAACGACCTCAACGAGACAGATGCCCTTTGGCTCCTTCAAAAGGGCCAGCGCCTGCTCTGTTGTCTTCTCATCATAGGCTCTCACAGCCTTGATGCCGTATGCCTCTGCGAGCTTGATAAAGTCCGGCGAGCCGTCAAGAAAAACTGCTGTCTGCCTGTCGTCATAACCCACCGTCTGGAGCTCTCTTACCATTCCGAGCCTTGTGTTCGTCATAACTACTATCTTTATGTCAACACCGTGCTGAACGGCAGTTGCCAGCTCCATGAAAGACATCTGGAAAGCGCCGTCTCCACAGATTGCACAGACAGTTCTCCCGTGTGCCGCAAGCTTTGCGCCTATTGCCGCAGGAACGGAATAGCCCATAGTTCCCATTCCGCCCGAGGTAAGCAGCCTTCCGCCCTTTCTGAAAGCGTAGCTCGTGCAGGTCCATATCTGGTTCTGTCCCACGTCGGCACAGATAACAGCGTCGTCCGGCAGAGCATCGGAAAGCTTCTTAATAAACTCTCTCGGCTGGATAGTATTCTTCGGAGCAGGCGAGAGCTTACGCTTTGCGTCCACTTCTCTTATCTGAGCTATCCACTCGCTGTGATCCAGAGGCTTGGACATCTCGATAAGCTGTTCGAGAACCAGCCTTGCATCTCCTACAAGCGGTATATCCGCACCGATATTCTTTCCTATCTCGGCAGGGTCTATATCTATATGGATTATCTGAGTTGTCTTTTCAAGAGCAAGCGGCGTCTTGACCGCTCTGTCGCCCACCCTTGCACCTACAAGGAAAAGCACATCACATTCATTCACGGCATAGTTTGCCCTCTTTACGCCGTGGGTGCCTATCATCCCGCAGAAAAGCGGGTCGTCATCCGCAAAAGCAGATATACCCATCATCGTGGTTATGACCGGTATCTGCATCTTGTTTGCAAGCTCGTTTATCTGCTCCTTGGCATTTGAAGCAAAAACACCGCCGCCTATGCAGATAAGCGGTTTCTTTGCCTTTTCAAGCGCCTTGATGACACGCTTGATCTGGACATAATTGCCCTTTGTTGTGGGCTTGTAGCTTCTTATCTCACATTTCTCCGGATACTTGAAGTCAACAGCCGCCCTCTGGACATCCATAGGCACGTCGATAAGCACAGGACCGGGTCTGCCGGTGCCTGCAATATAGAATGCTTCCTTGAATATCCTGCCTATCTGAGAGGGGTCCTTAACCAGATAGCTGTGCTTTACAAACGGCTCCGCCGCACCTGTTATATCCGCCTCCTGAAAAGCGTCCGAGCCTATCTGCTCGGTATTTACCTGGCCTGTTATGCAGATAAGCGGTATCGAATCTGCGTAAGCCGTTGCGATAGCTGTCACAAGGTTCACCGCACCGGGGCCCGATGTTGCTATACAGACCGCAGGTCTGCCTGTCATTCTGGCATAGCCGCTTGCCTCGTGGCCGCCGTTAGCTTCGTGTCTTACAAGGATATGTCTTATATCCCCGTTGTTCTCCGCCTCAAGAAGAGCATCATAAAACGGACATATCGCAGCTCCGGGATAGCCAAAGACGACCTTTATATTCTCCTTTTTCAGTGCCTCGACCATAGCCTTGCTGACTGTCATTTTCATAAATAAGCCGTCCTTTCCTCTAAATTCAATGTTAAATCACATTATACCACAGATCGCCGTTTAAGTCAAGTCAAAGCGAACGCAGCTGCCGTGATCCTGAAAAAGCCGCCTGCCAAATGAAAACGCCCCGTATGAGATATGCTCTCAAACGGGGTGTTTTCAGTATAAGGGAAGATGTAGAAGATGGTATATGATTATGAAATGAAGAAGTCTTTATCAGAATACCACACGGCTGAACACAAGGCCTTCGCCGATGTTATCAACGTTCTCCTGCCAGAAGAGGGACTCGTTCGTCACCCGGATCGTGCCGGTGCCGTCTATGAAGTATGTGCGGGGATACTGTATGTCCTGCCCCCACTCATCAACGTATTTTACGGTCTTGCTGCCGTCTGTATAGGAAAGCATCCCGTCATCATCAAACTTACCGCTGAAGTTCCACTCGACAAAGGTGTGCTCTCTTACAGGGAAACGTACCACAACGCTGCTCTGCCCGTCGGGGCCGGTGCTCTTTACCACAGCATGGATGCCGGCAGACTCATCGACCACGAATACGCCTTCATATGGGCTCTCGTATACGGTGTCCGTCTGAGAAACTGACGTTTCTGTGCTTTCGGCAGGTGTTTCGGCAACAGCGGGAACCGCCTTCGGTGCTTCGGGCTTTGCTGTCTCTGCCTTTTGCTCGGGTGCATTGACCTCAACGCTTATGACCTTTTTCTCCTCGGGCTTCAGCTCCTTGGGTGCAGGTGCGGCTGTCTGCTCCTGCTTTGCCTCTGCCAGAGCCTCGGCAGCCTTTGCCTTGGCATCTCTGCTCTGAGTGTTCTGTGCGCTCTTTGGCTTTGATGACAGGGTCAGCGGCAGCCTCGGTGTCGGAACGGATGTGTCCTTCACCTCAACGGCCGAAGTCGTCTGAGGCACCGTATCGGTGCTCTGCAGCGAGGGGTCGTTGTCAGCCTTGACCGATGCCATTATAGTTACAACAGCCGCAAGCGATACAATGTTAGTCATTATCACCAGCGGCAGCATGAGTGATCTCTGGTTGGTTGCTTTCTTCTGTCTGTTCTGTTCTTTCATTGTCATTTACTTCCTTCCTTTTTTCTGCAGCTTTTTGCCGCTCTGTTTGTTTATACGAAGGATAAAACCAAAATGGCAACTCAAAATTAAAAAAACAAAAGCGGCAGAAAACACTTCCGCCGCTCAAAGCTTCATATCACCCTTTCATCCGCAAAAGCCACAGGGAGCAGATCCTGCATTCCTTTACAGGCTTGTCAAGGATAAGATCGAGCGCTGCCTTGTAAAGGGCAAGCTGCTCGTTATATTTCTCAAACTCCGACTCGTCTTTGAACCTGTCTGTCTTATAGTCTATCAGCACATAGCCATCGTCTTCAAGAAAGATACAGTCGGCTATACCCTGAAGCATCGAGCCGCTGCCGAGATACTTGTCAAACTCCTTCGGAAGGTCAAGGTCGTCGTAGCTGACAAGGAACTGCTTCTCACGCAGCACCTTTGGAGATGCCATTATCCGGGCGCAGAGCCCGCTCCTGAAAAACGCTTCCAGCGCATCTTTATAAACACCATTTGCTTCACGCTTTGTGAAAAAGCCCTCGCTGACCAGCCGTTCAAGCTCGGCGCTCACGCTGATGCTCGCCTTTTTATAATCCGCAAGCTCCATAAACTTGTGAGTGAACGTTCCTCTCTCTGCCGCCGAAAGCTGATCCATAGTTTCGTCAAGGCGCAGAAGATTCGGAAAGAACAGGTCGGGAGCCTCGCCGTATTTCTCGGCATTTCGGGAAGCAACTATCTCCGTGACAGTCATCTTTGCAGGCGGTGCCTCTTCACCGCCGACAGGTGATCTGTACTCAAAGTCCGCACGTTTTTTCAGCCTGTCAAGCAGACGGCTGTCAAAGTGCTGCTCCTTTTCGTCTGTCTGTTTGAGTTTCTCCGGGGCGTCGGCGTTTTGCGAAAGGTCGATAAGCTCGATATCGGGGTCATCAAGCTTTGACCGCTGTGCTGCAAAGCCTTCGGCGCCCAGCCAGCCGCAAAAGCCGCTGTTGTCGTGCTGCCTTACAAGCGCTATGGTCAGCCAGTCAAGCATCGAACCGCAGCCTGTCACAAGGTCCGCAAGACCGTCGCTGTCCTTTACCGAGTCTGCAAGCACACGCTTCTTACCCAGTGCAGTCTCAAAGCTCTCATTCGTTTTATAGGCAGGCGCATAGCACACAAAAAGCTGCTCCCGTGCTCTGGTGAAGCCCACATACATCAGACGCATGGCTTCGCTCAGCGCTTCAAAGCCTTCGGTCTTTTTCAGCTTATCATAGTAAAGGCTGCGGTGCCTTATCATCCCGTCGGGGGATGTGAAGCTAAAAGCACAGCCAAGATCATTGTGGGTGATAAGGTCTGATGTCCTGCTCTCGATCTCACGGTCGAGCTGTGTCAGAAAGACAAAGGGATATTCAAGTCCCTTCGATGCGTGATAGGTCTTGACACAGACCGAGCCGGAGCCCGAAACGGCAGTCACCGCCTTGCTGAAAGCTTTCTCGTTTTTGGAAACACTGTCCAGATATCTTATAAAGCCCGTAACCCCCTCCGAGCTGCTCTCCTCATAGGCGTGGGCATACTGCAAAAGCAGTCTGAGATTTGCACGCTTCTTGTCGGCATCGAGATAAAGCGATGTTATGCCCATAAGGTCGGTCATGTCGTAGACACGGCCTATGAACTTCTCCAGGCTCATATTCATAGAAAGGGTCCTCAGCCTGTCGATAAGGCGAAACGCTTCCTGACATTTACGCTGGAGCTTTTCATCCCCGAGGTCGATAAACTCGGCTTCCTTTTTGTCGGCATCTCTTTTGCTCTCATCGCTGGCCACCAGCACCTGCCAGAAATGCCTTTTGGTTTTTCCCCTTGTCGCAAATGCCGCCACCCTTGCAGCCTCGTCCGGTCCGAAGCCCATTATCGGAGAGAGCATTAGCGCTGCTAAAGGTATGTCCTTCATAGGATTATCAATTACACGCAGGATATTTACAGCCAGCTGTATCTCACGGGAAGCAAGATAGCCGTCGGTATCCTTTGTGTAGCTTTTGAGCCCCACCGCTTCAAGGGCGGCAGAGGCTGCCCTGCCCTCGGCATTTGTCTGCACAAGGATGCAGAAGTCTCCCGGGCGGCACGGGCGGAGCTTGCCCTTGTCGTTTACGGGCTCGCCTTTTTGGAGCATATCATTTATAAGTCTTGCACACTCATAATTCTCACGGCTGAAGCCGTTTTCTTTTTTGAATGCAGGGTCATTGTCGATCAGAAGCACCTTTGTCGAGTGTTCAGACTCGTCATAGTCCGCTCCCTTTACAAGTGCGTGGTCATCGTTATATGTAACTCCGCCGCAGGACACAGACATAAGCGAATCAAAGCAGAAATTGACAAAGCTTATCACCTGCATCCTGCTTCTGAAATTCTGGTTCAGTATGACTGCTTCAAGCTGCTGCTTGTTCTCGTCCCTGCGTGCATCGTCAAGCGTCTTTATAAAAAGGTCGGGATTCGAGAGCCTGAACTTGTAGATAGCCTGCTTTACATCTCCGACCACGAACACGTTCCTGCCCATTATATCAAGGTCATCGGTATCGGACAGCACACGGAAAACAAGCTCCTGGAGATTGTTCACATCCTGAAACTCGTCTATGAAGATAAGACCGAAGATCCCGTCCTGTCTTATCTGCTCGGCAAGCTCAGTGCGAACAAGCCTGCCGTTTTCCTTTTTTACAAGAAGCTCCTTTGCCAGCAGCTCCGCATCGGAAAATGTTATTCCGTTTCGCTCCAGCTTCTGCTCCAGCGCCAGCTCATCTATCCACCTGCAAACCTCTGCCAGCACATCCAGAAGATCAGCGCTTGCGAGCATATTGTCAAGCATCTGGCGCCTTGTGAGATCAAAGCAGCCGTGTATCTCATCCAGAGCGGCCTTGAAGATGCTTCGCTCGTTTTTTGCAAGCGAGCATTTTTCTTCCAGCACATTTCTTGCCGCAGGATCGAGCGCATCGAGCTTTTTGCTCTTTCTTGGGGTCTTTATAGCTCCGAGCTTGACAGGCATTGCGGCTATGGCATCCGTGTCACGTTTTTTTACCGCCTTTTCAAGCCGTGCCATCAGCTCGGCGTCGCTCTCGGCGTTATCATAAAGCTTGGCAAAGTCGCTCAGTATCAGATAGTCATCGCTGTAAGCCGCAATGTCACGAAAGCGGTCGAGCGCCGCTCTTGCCTTTTTGAGCGCTCTTTCGCAGCGTTCAAAGCGTTCGTCTATCATCCTGTCAAAGGTCTCGGCATCCGTGAAATTGTTTCTTGCATTTTCAAGCCACTCCTCTCTGAAAGGCATCGTCCTCAGAAAGCTGTAAAGCTTGTCAAGCACATCCGAAAGGCCGTTTTCTCCGAAGGCTCTCATTATAAGCTCATAGCTCTCGGGCGAGCTCGCATAAAGGTCACGCAGAGCCTGCTCCTTTGAGCTGTCATAGATAAGCTGCTGAACGTTCTCCTCAAGGATCGTCAGACCTCCCGAAAAATCCAGCCTGTCGAGGTTCGTGCGCACAAGGTCGAGACAGAATGAATTTATGGTCGATATCCTTGCCAGCTGCAAGAGGTTCTGCTGCTCCAGCAGCCACTTGTTGTCGGGGTCACACCTTAGCCTCTCTTCAAAGGCCTGCGCAAGCTTGTCCCTCATCTGTGCGGCAGCTTCCTTTGTGAACGTGACTGCCAGCAGCCTGTCCGCAGGCATACGCTCATTTTCATCACAAAGCAGGCGTATCATCCTCTCGATGAGCACGGCTGTCTTGCCGCTTCCTGCCGCAGCAGAAACGATCATACCCTTGCCCCTGTCACCGATCGCTTGTTTCTGGCGGTCGGTCCATTTCACTTCGGTGCTCATTCGGTCTCCTCCTTTGCAAGTCTTGCTATCTCCTTGCGCATAAGCTCATCATAGGTCTTGTCGCCGGTGTCTATCGCATTGTCACGGTTCACCAGGCCGCAGATACCCGTATAGTCGCAGAATGAGCAGGTGCGGTCAAGAGGCCTTGCGCTTATGTGTCCTTCTCTCAGCTCGTGGCCAAAGGCCTCGGTCTTGTTCTTCGCAAAGGTGCGCAGCGCCGTGAACTGGGCTGATGTTATAGCCTGCTCGCTTATGCCGGTGCTCTTGCTTATCTTATACGGCACATAGGCAAAAGAATCTTCCTCGTTATAGGCACGCAGAACGTTTTGCGCATCAACCGTCCTGCCTTCGGGCTTGAACGAGGACAATATCCGCTGCTCTGCGGTAAGGCTGTCCTGCTCCTCGCTGGCTGTCTGGTCGAAGGTCTTTGGCTTTTTGCCGAAGATATAATAGGTTATGCCTGCCTGCCTGATGTGAGCCTTGTCCACCCCAAGCACGCTGTCGGATTCGAGCAGAGCCGTAAGATAAACGAGCATCTGAAGATTGAGCCCGTTATAAAGCTTTGAATATGCAAAGGATGTGCTCGTTCCTGTCTTATAGTCGATGACCCTCACATAGGTCTCGCCGCTTTCGTCCTTATATATATCGGCTCTGTCAATAGTTCCGCTGAGTATCATTTTCTTTCCGCCGCCTGCCGAAAGCTCCAGCTGCTCGTTCTCGGCATCGAGCTTATACTCCAGCAGCTGCGGCGTAAATCTCGTTCCGCCGAGCTCGGCTCTCACGAACCTTGCAGCTTCAAGCGCAAACTCCTTCAGCCTTGCGACAATGTAATCAAAGTCCGCAGGCTTTCCGAAGCTGCCTCCCAGGTGCCTTGCTATATAGTCGTCCACACACTCCGAAACGAAGGCTCCAAGCTCCTCGTCGCTCATCCGAGAAGCAGCTCTGCCCTTCGGGCCGTCCTCACTGCCAAGGTCTACAAGGCGCTGCAAAAGCTCGTGGACTATGAGTCCACGGTCAGAAAACCCTATCTCCTTCTTTGAGGGAGTCGTAAGGCCGAGTCCGTATTTGCAAAAATAAGAGAACGGACATTTGAAATAGGTCTCCAGCTGGGTAGGCGAGATATTTGTTTTCTCCTCTCTGAAAAACAGTTTCTCGGCGATCCCGGGGCTGAGTGAATAGCTGCCGTCCTCGTGGATATCGGAGTGAGAAGCTAGCTTTTGGCTGTATTCTTCGGACAGTGTGACCAGCGCCCTTATCGCACGGGTGTCCTCGTCCTTTGAAGCTATGTTCTCAAGGTATTTATAGTAAGCCGTCTTATACGAGCTTACAAACTCGCTGGGTGCAAGCTGCGACGTGTTCACGATGACGTCCTCGCCGAACATCGAGATAAGGTCGTTTGCAAGGGGCGACGGACGCTTTGTCTCGCCGAGCAGATCACAGCAGGACCACAGCACATAAAGGCGGCTGTCAGCACTTGTGAGAGCGCCGTAACAGATCAGCTTTTCGCTCTCGAAACGGCTGCCGGCACTCTGGCCTATGACCATATCGTCACGCTCCAGCAGCTGCTTTTCAAACTCGCCTATAAGCTCTCCGCTTGTTACGTTTGCAGGGAAAATGCCGTCGTTCAGCTCGGCTGCGAACACCGCCTTGAAAAGTCCTGTCCTTGAATGCCCTGCCGTGCAGAGCAGAACGCAGTCAAGCTTCTGAGGCGGCTTTGAAACACTGAGCTGTGCTGTCATCGAGCCGAACAGCTCGCAGTAGCGCCTGAGCGATATCGGCTCGTCCCCGAGATATTTACAGATAGTCCCCACAACGCTGATAACA
This sequence comes from Ruminococcus sp. UBA3800, assembly GCA_002368715.1. GTDB lineage: Bacteria > Bacillota > Clostridia > Oscillospirales > Ruminococcaceae > Hominimerdicola. Next base: position 9,653 of record DFEO01000029.1, on the reverse strand, counting down.
CTGCCCCACAGCTGCCTGAGAGCCCTTGCCTGCTCGATGCCCTCGGCAGGGTCAAGGTCAGCGGCACGCCTGAGATAAGAATAGGCCTGCTTTGAAAGTCCGATCTGTACAAACAGATCATAAAGCGCCTCCGATATGCTTCTGGCGGTGGGCTTTTCACCGATAGCTGCTTTAAAGCTTTCAAGCGGCTCTATTATCTGCTTTCGCAGCTCGTTTATGTACCCGGTGAAGCTGAGCCTGCCGTCGGGCAGCTCCTGCTGCTGTTCCTCGTCCGCAGGAACGAACTCCTGCTTCCAGAGTTCTTTGTCAACTCCCCACACATAGCAATAGTTTTCAAGCCTGAAAACATCTATGTCCTTCATAGGATACATGGGTGATTTTATCAGCTTTATGATATTCTCCGTCCGGTATTGAGTGGTAAGAAGACAGCGAAACAGCATATTCACATATCTCACCAGAGCCGACGTTTCGGCGCTCTCGCCTCTGTCGGTGAAGTAAGGTATATCATAGCGCTCAAAGGCGCTCTCCAGCACGGGTGCCGGCTCTGAAAGGTCACGGACGATAACGGCTATATCGCTGTAAGCACAGCCCTTTTCACGCACAAGATATTTTATCTGCGAGCAGATGTAGTCGCATTCCTCATAGATATCGGAAGCGCTGACAAGAGTTACCGCTCCGCATTTTCCGTCATAGGCGCTCTTGTTGTAGTTGTACATATTTTTGGACAGATATAACAGCTCCGGTGCCGCCTTTCCGCTGTCGGGGCAGGGAGTGTTCACAACGGGCACTCCGCAGTCGGCAGCCAGGTCCGACAGCTTCTGCCTTGTCCTTACCGTTTCCGCAAACGGATGAGAATGGAAAGCAGCCGTACACTGCTCGTCAAGAACGAGCGACACTGTCATATCGCTGCACTGAGAAAGAGCGGCAGCACACATTTTGTACTCGTCACTTGTAAAGCTTGTGAATGCCGAGATAAAAACGCTCTTGCCGACAAAATAGCCGTGGGTGCGTGCCTGCACGACCGCAGCCGCAAGCGCAGACAGCGAGTCAGTCATTTCGTGAGCCGAAAGCTCGCTCAGAAACCCCTCATAGATAAACGCAAGGTCTGAAAGCTTTGCTCCCAGCGAACCGCCGTGCTTTTCTGCGGCAGCTCTCATCATTTCGGGGGTTATGCCGCTCTGCCTGAGGTTCATTATCAGGCGGTCACACTCTCCCACAAAGGACGCCTTTGAGATATCCTTCTTATAGTATCTCACATTTGCCGAACCTCCGAGAGCACGGATCGCCTTGTAGATAAACAGGATCCTCACCCTGTCGTCACAGCTCTCGCCGCCCGAGCCGTATTCCTTCGCCAGAAGCTCGCTCAGACGATTGAAGCCTGCGGTCTTGATCCTGTTAAAAAGCTTTGCTCCCAGGCTCTTGTAAAGCTGCCTGTCAAATTCAAAGGAATACTGGTCGGGAATGATGCAAAGCACATCACGGCCGCTCTGAGCAGCCTGCTTTATGCGCTCCTGCAAAAGCTCTTCTCTTGTGCTGAAAGCGCCTCCCGTTATGAATTCAAGCATCGTTCATCCTCCTGTCAAGGGGTTTTATCATCAGCTTAAATCATATCACACAAGCGGCTTTTTGTCAAGGACAAGGCAGGGTTTGCTGTCCGTTTTATTGTACATATAAGTTATCCGAATAGATGCTTGAGAAATCTTCCTATGGCAAAGTCAAACTCCAGCTCCCGAGAGCTTATGACTCGTATGCTCCCCGAGCGCTTGCTGCGGTGCTCTTTGACATCGCTGCCAAAGCCCGGCACGAACATCGAACACGCTGTTGTCATCACCAGAGCCGAACAAAGAGATAAACAAACCTTTTTCATAAAACAAAACCTCCTTTGCTAAAAAGCATTGGAGGTTTTAACAGGGTTTATTCAGTTATCAGGTTCAGTTTCCGAACACCTTTCTTGCGATATCGACAGATTCCTTGGCATCGTTCGCATAATAGTCAGCGCCTATCTGTTCGGCATATTCGGGTGTGACCACAGCTCCGCCGACCATCGTTATACACTCGGGATACTGCTCCTTCAAAAGCCTTACAGTCTCCTCCATGCTTCCCAGTGTGGTCGTCATGAGGGCAGAAAGCCCAACCAGAGGCACCTTGTGTTTTATGGCTTCGTCAACCACCAGCTGACAGTCAACATCACGCCCGAGGTCAAGCACCTCGTAGCCGTAGTTTTCAAGAAGCACCTTAACGATATTCTTGCCAATGTCGTGGATATCGCCCTTGACTGTGGCAAGGATTATCTTTCCCTTTGAAACGCTCTGCTCGCCTGTCGAAAGGATATGCTCCTTTATGACCTCAAAACAGGCCTGCGAAGCAGAAGCCGTCTGTATGAGCTGGGGAAGAAAAAGCCTGCCCTTTTCAAACTCGGCGCCTGCCTTGTCCAGTGCAGGGATAAGCATATTATTGACGATCTCCATAGCCTCGGTATCCTTCAGGAGCTCCTTTGTAATGCGCTTGCATTCTTCTTTAAGGCCTGCTGCCACAGCTGCCGAAAGATCCATATTGCTGCTGTTTGCCGGAGCTGCCGTTTTCGGGGTCTGCTCGGCACCGGAATAGTGTGCTATAAAATCCGTGGAATTGACATCTATATTCATCAGCAGCTTGTAAGCCCTGACAGCACCCGTCATCGTGCTGACATTCGGGTTCATTATCGGAAGGTCAAGCCCCTTTGTCAGCGCCATCTGCAAAAAGTTGCAGTTGACAAGCTCACGGTTTGGAAGACCGAAGCTGATATTTGAAACACCCAGCACAGTCTTCAGGCCCAGCCTTGTCTTTACCATCTCCACAGCCTTGACGGTCTCATAAACAGCCGCCTGCTCGGCGGAAGCCGTAAGGGTAAGGCAGTCGATATAAACATCCTCTTTTCTTATCCCGACAGCCATTGCCCTGTTAAGTATCCTCTCGGCTATGGCAAAGCGCTCCTCAGCCTTTTTGGGTATCCCGTTCTCATCAAGAGTAAGTCCCACGACAGCGGCTCCGTATCTCTTTACCAGAGGCAGAACGGTCGAAAGCGATTTTTCCTCGCCGTTCACGGAATTTACGATAGGCTTTCCGTTATATATCCTAAGCGCCGCCTCCAGCACCTCGGGGATAGTCGAATCTATCTGGAGCGGAGCGTCCACAACGCCCTGAAGCTCCTTTATCGCCCTTATCATCATTGCCTTCTCGTCTATCGAAGGCAGGCCGACATTCACATCCAGGATATCCGCACCGGCATCCGTCTGCTCGATAGCCTGAGAAAGGATATAACCTATATCTCCATTGACAAGTGCTTCCTTGAAGCGTTTTTTTCCTGTGGGGTTTATCCTTTCACCGATGATCCTCGGCTGATCGATAACAACTGTCCTTGTCGCACTGCACACGGCAGCAGGCAATTGATTATGCTGCGGTTTATAAACGAGATCGCTTGTCATTTCGGACAGAGCCCTCACATAAACGGGTGAAGTTCCGCAGCAGCCGCCTATAAACTTTACCCCCAGCGGCATAAACGCCTTTACAAGCCCGGTAAACTCCTCGGCCGAGCAGTCATACTCATTGGTGACAGGATCAGGCAGACCGGCATTGGGCTTTACCACGAGCGGAAGGTTTGTCCAGCGTGACATTTCCTCCACTATCGGCAAAAGCTCCTTGGGTCCCAGCGAACAGTTGACACCTATCGCATCTATCCCCAACGCCTCCAGCGTCATTGCGGCGGAGCTTATGCAGGTGCCTGTAAAGGTCCTGCGGGTCGCTTCAAATGTCATCGTGCATATCACAGGCAGCGTGCTGTTCTCCTTTGCGGCAAGAACGGCTGCCTTCAGCTCATAGAGGTCGCTCATGGTCTCAAACACGATAAGATCGGCATCTGCGCCTGCGATCACCTGCTCCTTGTAGATATCGTAGGCCTCGTCAAAGCTGAGCGTCCCTGTCGGTTCGAGCAGCTGACCGATAGGGCCGATATCCAGCGCAACAAGAGTGTCGGTCCCCTCTGCAGCCTTTCTGGCATTCGCTATCGCAGCCTTGATGACCTCATCCACCGAGCAGCCGCAGCGTTTAAGCTTTAGCCTGTTTGCGCCGAAGGTGTTGGTATAAATGATATCCGAACCTGCGTCTATATACTGTCTGTGTATGTCTATAAGCCACTCGGGCTTTTCGAGATTGAGCTTTTCAGGCGTTTCGCCCATCTGCATCCCCTTGTTCTGGAGCATAGTGCCCATTGCGCCGTCAAGGATGATGATCTGTTTTCTGTCAAAAAGCTCTTTCAGTTTATTATTCATCTAAACTCCTCTTTCAGGGTCATTCTTCTATACTGTAACTGCATCTGTTTCTCATACGGCAGTTATTGCAGCTGCGGTGGCAGCCCTGTCTTGTCAGATCTATCGAATGGTCTGACAGTCCGATAACAGCCGTGACCGACTTTGAGGGTATCATTATATTGTTCTCGCCAACGGTTATCCCAAGCAGCTTTCCTGCATTCAGCACATCCAGCAGCAGCGGCTGGGTTTCCAGCGGAAAATCTCCGTAGCCGGGGGAATATCTCCAGGTGCGGAAGCTCCTCGCCCTGAAAGCTATCTCCGCCTCCGCCTGGTCACAGACTGCCTCGACCGCCGCTCCTGCGATAGCATCGGTTATATAGGCTCGGGTCATATCCCTTGCCTCCAGCGACTTTATAAGCCTGTCCGCACCCAGTGAAACAGTGGCCGCAAAGATAGCACAGCGTGAGCAGCCTGCAAGATGACGGGAGATGTCCACGCCCTCGAGTATCAGCGGAGTGGACACTACCGATATGCCCTCTTTAACTCTTTCAAGCCCGAGGATACGAAACGTATAGGACGGCATTATAGCCCTCTGGAGCTCCTCCTCGCACTCGTCGATAAGCGCCAGCATCTTTTCATCGGCCTTTTTTGTCCGATACCCAAGATAGCGCATAACTTCGCTTCGGTCGATCTCGATCTTTTTCTGCATAGTCCCCCCGTTCCGCCCCCATAAGGGCACCGGGTCAAAGTGCTTGACCCCTCATTGTCAGACTTCGTTTATGAAAAATGCTTTATACCACACAAGGAAAGTGAACACTGTCCAGATCTTGCGTGAATTGTCGTATTTGCCGTCACGGTGATCGTCAAGAAGCTTTACAAGCTCCTCCGTCTTGAAAAAGCTCTGTGCAACACCGCCGGTAAAGCTGTCCTTTACTATGTTATAGTACTTGTCCTCCTTGAGCCATACTCTTGTAGGAACAGGAAAGCCCAGCTTGTCTTTCTTTGCGGTCTGTGCCGGGCAGGCTCTCAGCGCTGCCAGACGCATAGCATACTTTGTCTCGTCCTTTGTGACCCTGAACCTTGTGGGTATCTGCTCTGCCAGCTCCATCACCTTCTTGTCAAGGAACGGGACTCTCAGCTCCAGCGAATGAGCCATGCTCATCTTGTCGGCTTTGAGCAGGATATCTCCTGTCATCCACAGGTGAAGATCAAGATACTGCATCTGTGTCACCTGATCGTTGCGCTTTGACTTTTCATAGAAGGGTCTTGTTATCTCCATAGCGTTCGGAGCATTGGTGGTCTTTTTGAGTATAGCCTTGCGCTCCTTCTCGGAGAAGATATAGGCGTTTCCGATAAAGCGCTCTTCAAGGTCCTTTGAACCACGGATAAGGTAATTGACTCCGTGCTTGTGAGGCAGGCGTGATGCACAGGCGCCCACAGCCTTTCTTATGGGTCTGGGTATCCTGAAATAGGAAGCCATATCCCTCGGGTTATGATAGATATTATAGCCGCCGAAGATCTCGTCGGCGCCCTCGCCGGAGAGAACGGCCTTGACCTTCTCGCTTGCGATCTGACACACAAAGTAAAGCGCTATCGCCGCAGGGTCAGCCAGCGGCTCGTCCATCTGATACTGTATCTTCTCCAGGCTGTCCCAGTACTCCTCGGGGCTTATCACCTTCGAGAAATTCTCCTTGTTTATATACTTTGAGAACTCCTTTGCATAGCCGATCTCGTTATACTTCTCGTCCTCGCCGAAGCCGACAGTGAATGTCTTGTCAACGTTTGCCTGAGCCGCAACATAGCTGGAGTCCACACCGCTTGACAAAAACGATCCTACCTCAACATCCGCAAACTTGTGTGCCTCCACCGAATCGGCAAATGTTTCCGATATGCGGTTAACCCAGTCCTCGAGCGTGGGCTCTTCATCCGGTTCAAAGCTGACCTCCCAGTAGCGTCTTATGTTCATCTCGCCGTTTTTATAGGTGAAGCAGTGAGCCGCAGGGAGCTTGTAGACATTCTTGAAGAATGTCTCCTCTGTCGGAGAATACTGGAATGTAAGATAGGTCTCCAGAACGTCCTCATTCAGTTCCTTTACAAAAGCGGGGTGGTCGAGAAAGCTCTTTATCTCAGAGCCCCACATAAAGGTGCCCATCATCTTTGCATAGTAGAGCGGCTTTATACCGAAGAAATCACGGGCGCCGAAAAGCTCGTTCTTATTCTTGTCGTAAATGATGAATGCGAACATCCCTCTGAGCTTATTCAGCATATCCTCTCCCCACTGCTCATAGCCGTGGATAAGCACCTCGGAGTCTGTCTTGGTATAAAAGCTGTGGCCAAGCTCTTCAAGCTCGGCTCTGAGCTCTTTGAAATTATATATCTCGCCGTTGAATGTAAGCACCATCGAGCGGTCCTCATTGAAGATCGGCTGGCTGCCGTTCTCGGACAGATCAATTAGTGAGAGCCTGCGAAAGCCCATAGCCACATTTTCGTCGATGTACTTTCCTTCCGAGTCAGGACCACGGTGTTTTATCCTGTCCATCATCAGACCGAGCACATCCTCGGCATTATTCAAATTGTTCGTAAAGCCTACAAATCCACACATCAGAATTACCTCTTTCCGTAAAGGTGCCCGAAAAGTCTTTCCCAAGAAGCACCATACACACTATAATTATACTACATCCCCACATTTTTTTCAAGTACAAAAGCCTATATATTTCAGATTTGTGCATATAATATCAGAAAAAAGCAGGATACCGGAGCATGGATAAGAAAAAATCAAAAAAGGGCTTGCAAAAAGGTCGCAAACATAGTATAATTATGTAGAAGGATAACGAAACAGGAAAGAAGTGATCTTTTTGGGACAAAACGGCGGCAAAAAGCAAAAGCGTGAATATAAATTCAGACCTGCGCTGATAATCGGTGTGGCTTTGTTCATTTTTCTTGTGTCGTTTCTGGCCTATATGCTTGACACCAGACTTGAAGACGTTGTAAGCCGTGAGACCGGCTCCTCAGTCATCACCCACGACACTACCTTTGAAAAGGAATAAAAAAAGAGCCTGATTTTTACAGGCTCTTTTTTTATGCTGTATTTTAACTGTGAAATTTATTGTACACTTAAAACACTCAACAGAGAATTATTCCGTACTGCGATTGCTGTTTTCTGTACAATAATAATCCCCGAACGGTTCGGCCTCAACCACCCTGCCCTCACGCAGAGATGCCTGAACGTCGATATAGCGCTGGTTCGTGCTGCCACGGAACAAAATCTCCAGCGACCTCTTTTCAAGGATAAAAGGTCCGTCCACAAGAAAGTCCAGCCGCTTTAACAGCTCCATATAGCCGTTTGTCAGGTCAGCCTTATCGATAAGCTCCTCAAAGGTAAATCCCGTATAGGATATGATGCTGAGCCGATAATCGGGGAACGCTCTTATCCTGTCCGCCAGCTCGCACAGCGCTTCGCACTGCATAAACGGTTCTCCGCCGCTGAAGGTGACTCCGTCGAGCAAAGGGTCCTTTGTTATCCTTTTGTATATCTCCTCGGTGTCGATAAGCTCGCCGCCGTCGTTATCCCATGTCTCGGGGTTGTGACAGCCCTTGCAGTGGTGGGGACAGCCCTGCACAAAAACAGTATACCTTATCCCCGGGCCGTCAACTATCGACTCTCCGACCTGCCCGGCTATGCGAATAAGCATTTCCTGTCCGCCTCCTGTTATGATATCTGCTAATACATAAAACAATATCTCCCGTCTGTGCGGGAGTTATTGTTTTTCTTTATTACAGTCTTATCCTCGGTATTTTCTCGGTAACCACTTTTCTGTGCTCGGCCTCTGTCCTTCCGCACTTGGGGCAGCGGTCGCCTATGATCCCCGTGTAGCCGCAGACAGGGTCACGGTCTACGGGGTGGTTTATCGAGCCGTAGCCTATGCCGGCCTGCTTCATATACCTTACTATCTTCTCAAACGCAGGCAGATTTCCCAGCGGGTCGCCGTCGAGCTCGACATAGCTTATATGTCCTGCATTGGTGAGATTGTGATAGGGCGCCTCGATCTTGATCTTCTCGAAAGCGTTTATAGGATAATAAACAGGAACGTGGAAGGAGTTTGTATAATAGTCCCTGTCGGTAACGCCTGCTATGGTCCCGAAGCGCTTTTTATCCATCTTTACAAAGCGTCCCGAAAGGCCCTCGGCAGGTGTGGCCAGCAGCGAGAAGTTAAGACCAGTGCGCTTGGTCTCCTCGTCCATCCTTCTTCTCATCCTTGTTATTATCTCAAGGCCGAGATCCCTTGCCTCGTCAGACTCGCCGTGGTGCTTGCCAATAAGCACCTTGAGACACTCAGCCAACCCGATAAAGCCTACGGACAGTGTTCCGTGGCGAAGCACCTTTTCAAGCGTATCGTCCTCTGTCAGCTTGTCCGAATCGAGCCATATCCCCTGCCCCATAAGGAACGGGAAATTCTTGACCTTTTTCTGGCACTGTATCCTGAAGCGGTGCATAAGCTGTGCTATGCACAGATCCATCATCTCGTCAAGGCTGTCAAAGAAGGTCCCTATATTGCGCTGAGCCTTGATGCCGAGCCTTGGCAGATTTATAGTGGTGAACGACAGATTTCCTCTTCCCGTTACTATCTCACGGCTCGGGTCATTGGCATTTCCGATAACTCTTGTGCGGCAGCCCATATAAGCTATCTCGGTGTCGGGGTTGCCCTCTTTATAATACTGAAGATTGTAGGGCGCATCTATAAAGGAGAAGTTCGGGAAAAGTCTCTTTGCCGAAACTCTGCACGCCAGCTTGAACAGGTCATAGTTCGGGTCGCCCTGGTCAAAGTTGACGCCCTGCTTCACCTTGAAGATGTGTATCGGGAATATAGGCGTTTCTCCGTTTCCAAGCCCTGCCTCCTCTGCCAGCAGGATATTCTTTATTACCATCCTGCCCTCGATAGAGGTGTCTGTTCCGTAGTTTATGGACGAGAACGGTGTCTGTGCTCCCGCTCTCGAATTCATCGTGTTGAGATTATGGATAAGCGCTTCCATTGCCTGATAGGTGGCTCTGTCAGTTTCCTTGACCGAGCTCTTGTAAGCAAAAGCCTGGATCCTTGTAACGTCCCTTGCATCGCAGAAATTAACAAGGAACTGCGCTTCCGCTTCCTGATAGCCGTTGTCGTTTGCAAGAGTAGGTTCAAGCCCCTGCTCGTCAAGCATCTCCGCCAGCTTCTTTGCAACGTTCTGAGAATCCTTGACGCCGCCCAGCAGCGCAAGCCCACGGCCGATATTATCTCTGTATCTGTGTCTGAACGTCTTCTTGACACCCTGTGCCATATCGTAATCAAACTTCGGCAGAGACTGACCGCCGTGCTGATCGTTCTGGTT
>DFEO01000158.1 GCA_002368715.1 Ruminococcus sp. UBA3800 | reverse complement strand
TGGCAGGGTTTACAGCTTTCGTCGGGTAACGCTCACATCAGACTCTTTTCAAATGTTCACGCAGTGTCACGAAATGAAAAAAAAACACAAAAAAATCCCCCTCCCGGGCAGGGTGGGGGAATTGGGTGCAGGGACACGCCCCTGCCTGCGCTCAGAACTCTATAAGCTCCTTTTCAGACACTATCCCGAAGCCTGCTTCGGTCAGCGCCTCGACAGCCGCATCGTTTCTGTCCACCCTCAGGATAAGACAAGCCACATTCTTCGCAGGGTTTATAAATGCAGAATACATATACTCCACACTGATGTTCTCCTTGTAGAGCGTTTCCATTATCTTTGCCATTCCGCCGGGCGTGTCGTCCGCAGTTACAGCTATAACGTTCGCAAGCGTTACCGAGCAGTTGTTTGCCCTGAGCGCCTTCAGCGCCTTTTCGGTGTTGTCAACTATAACTCTCATTATCCCGAAGTCCTTAGTGTCAGCGACCGAGATAGCTCTGATGTTTATGTCTGCCTCTGCAAGATACCCCGTGATAGCCGATATCCTTCCGGGTCTGTTTTCAGCAAAGATCGAAAGCTGCTTTATCGTCATTGCGCACCCTCCTTAACTGTTATAAACTTTTCTCTTGTCGATAACTCTCACAGCCTTGCCCTCGGAGCGTGGTATGCTCTTGGGCTCGCAGAGGGTTATCTTTGCCTTTATGCCGAGTATCTGCTTGATATCAGCGCTGAGCTTCTTTTCAAGCAGCTCGATAGACTTGATCGTGTCGGTGTGCATATCCTCCGTAAGCTCGACCTTGATCTCGAAGGTGTCGGAGTTGCCCACTCTGTCAACGATGATCTGATAATTTGGCGTAGCATTGAAGTCCTTGAGCAGAACTGTCTCGATCTGGCTCGGGAATACATTTACTCCCTTGATTATGAGCATATCGTCGCTTCTGCCCATAGGCTTTGTCATCTTCAGGAGCGTTCTTCCGCAGGCGCACTTGCCCCTTTTGAGAACGCAGATATCTCTCGTTCTGTATCTTAGCAGAGGGAAGGCTTCCTTGTCAAGGCTCGTGAAAACGAGCTCGCCCTTTGCACCCTCGGGCAGCACCTCGCCCGTATCGGGGTCGATTATCTCTGCCACAAAGTGGTCTTCATTAACGTGCATACCGTTCTGCTCGCAGCACTCAAACGCAACACCCGGACCGCTTGTTTCGGTAAGCCCGAAGATATCATAAGCCTTCAGTCCCAGGCTCTTTTCTATCTCCTGACGCATCTCCTCTGTCCACGGCTCGGCACCGAAGATGCCTGCCTTGAGGTTTATATCATCGGGGGTGAGCCCCATTTCCTTGAGCGTCTCGCCTATGTAAGCCGCATAAGACGGGGTGCAGCAGAGAATGGTGGAACCAAGATCTCTCATAAACTGTATCTGTCTCTCGGTGTTTCCCGAAGACATAGGCAGAGTAAGACAGCCTACCTTATGAGAGCCGCCGTGAAGTCCTGCACCTCCTGTGAAAAGGCCGTAGCCGTATGCCACCTGACAAACGTCCTCGCTCGTTCCGCCTGCGGCAGTTATTGCTCTTGCGCAGCAGTCCTCCCAAAGATCGACATCGTGCTGGGTATAAAACGCCACAACACGCTTGCCTGTCGTTCCGCTTGTGGACTGTATCCTTACACAGTCTTTGAGCGGCACTGCGAGCAGCCCGTAGGGATAGCACTCACGCAGGTCGTCCTTTTTCAGAAACGGCAGCTTATAGAGGTCGTCGATAGACTTGATATCGTCGGGAGTAACGCCCTTTTCCTTCATAAGCTTCTTGTAGTAAGGCACGTTATCCCAGACGTGTCTTACCTGTTTGACCAGCTTCTCACTTTGAAGAGCTGTCATGTCCTCACGGGACATACATTCAATTTCTTCGTTCCAATATTTTGACAATGGAACACACCTCCTTTAGTATTTGCCTTTGGTGTATATATTCTCAGCATTGCGGCAGAAAACTTTCGCCTGATATTATCAGCCGGCAGCCTGACGCCCCAGAGCGAAGGCCTTTTTGTTCAGCTCCAGGAACTTCGGCGGAACGCACTGCTCGAGAGCCTTCTGCCACACGTCCTCATCAAACTGCATCTTTGTGGACACAACGCCCATAAGCACCACATTCGATGCCTTTGCCGTTCCTGCCTGCTCGGCAAGTGACAGCGCATCCACAGCGATAACGTCGATGCCCTTTGCCGTGAGCTTCGGGATGATATCCTCGGGATACTTCGCAGCGCCTGTGATGACGGGCATGGGGTCTATCTGCTGGGTGGAGGTCACGATATGGCCGCCCTTTTTGAGGTACTGCACATATCTTGCGGCCTCGAGCTGTTCAAAGCTGATGATGATATCCGCCTCGCCCTTTTCCACCACGGGCGAAGCGACATCGTCGCCGTATTTGACATAGGTAACGACAGAGCCGCCTCTCTGGCTCATTCCGTGTACCTCGCTGACCTTAACGTCATAATCCTGCGAAAGCAGAACATTTCCTATTATCCTGGATGCCAGCAGCGAACCCTGTCCGCCGACACCGACGATCATTATAGATTTCGTATCCATTCTTTATAATTCCCCTTTCCCGCATAGTTTTATGCGGATATCTTCTGAGCTCCGCCCTCCCCGGAGAGGAGGTGGATGCTCCGGTTTTGGCTTCTCAAAAGCTGCGCTGTCCTTAGCAGCATATTTCATTTTGCTCTTCCCCGCATAGTTTCGTGAGAGAGCTTCGTATTCTTATTTTCTTATTATGCACTTTGCATTATGCACTTTGCAAAGCCTGACGCAGCCTACTCGTCTTTCTTGTCCTCATCGTCCTTTTTATAATCGCCCCTCAGATATCTGACCAGTATTATCGGCAGTGTCACCGCCGCAACTATCAGAAACGGGCACACGACAAGGACAGTCGTCACGACCGAGCCGCCTATCACTGCTCAACGATAGCGCCGAGCTTGCACATCTCTGTGCAGATGCCGCAGCCCACGCACTGGGTGTGGTCGATAACGCTCTTGCCGTCCTTCATCGAGATAGCCGGACAGCCGACCTTCAGGCACATCTTGCAGCCTACGCACTTGTCGGCATCGACCTTGAGTGCAGGCTTGTGCTTTACATATTTGAGCAGAGCGCAGGGTCTTCTTGAAATGATAACGCTTGGCTCATCCTTTGCGAGCTCTTCTTTTATAACAGCCTCTGTCTCGGCCATATGATAGGGGTCAACTACTCTTACGCTGTTTATCCCAAGCGCATGGCAGAGCGCCTCGAGGTCAACTGCATAAGCAGGATCGCCCTTCAGGTTCTTTCCTGTGGTGGGGTTCTGCTGGTGGCCTGTCATTCCCGTTATCGAGTTGTCAAGGATGATAACGGTCGTGTTTGAAGCGTTGTATGCAACGTTCACAAGGCCTGTCATACCGCTGTGCATAAACGTCGAGTCACCGATAACGGCAACGCTCTTCTTTTCAGACTCGGCACCCCTTGCCTTGTTGAAGCCGTGAAGTCCGCTGATAGATGCACCCATACAGATAGTTGTATCCATAGCGCACAGCGGAGGTGTTGCGCCGAGTGTATAGCAGCCGATATCTCCCGAAACGGTGACACCGAGCTTTGACAGACAGTAGAACAATCCTCTGTGAGGACAGCCTGCGCACATAACGGGCGGCCTTACGGGAACTGTCTCGTCGAAGGTATCGAACTGCGGCTTTACGCCCAGGATCTTCTCGGCAACGATGGTCTGGCTTATCTCTCCTATACAGCCGAAGACCTCCTTGCCGACAACATCGACACCGATGTTTTTGCAGTGGCTCTCGATTATGCCGTCGAGCTCCTCGATAACATATACCTTGTCACACTTCTCGCAGAAGTCCTTTATTATCTGTGAGGGCATGGGGTTGACCCAGCCGAGCTTGAGATAAGAAGCCTTTGTTCCGAGCGCTTCCTTTGCATACTGATAGGAGATGCCCGAGGTGATGACGCCTATGGCGGTGTCGTTTATCTCCAGCCTGTTGAGCGGTGATGTCTCGGCATATTCGGCAGCCCTTGCGAGCTTGTCCTCGACAACGGGATGACGCTTGATAGCGTTGCCGGGCATCATAACATATTTTGCGGCCTTTTTCTCATAAGGCACAAGCTCCTTCTCCTGTCTGTCGCAAAGCTCGACCGCCGACTGGGAGTGTGAAACTCTTGTTGACAGTCTGACCAGAACGGGAGAATCAAACATTTCCGAAAGCTCATAGGCTGCCTTTGCAAACTCCTTGCACTCTGCAGAATCGGACGGTTCGATCATAAGGGTCTTGGATGCGATAGCGTGGTGGCGTGAGTCCTGCTCGTTCTGAGAGGAGTGCATTCCCGGGTCATCGGCAACAGCGATGACCATACCTGCTGTCACACCGGTATAGCCTGCTGTGTAAAGCGGGTCGGCAGCAACGTTCAGGCCGACGTGCTTCATAGCGCAGAAGCTTCTTGCACCTCCGATAGACGCACCCAGCGCCACCTCCATAGCGACCTTTTCATTGGGAGCCCACTCGGCATAGACCTCGTCGTATTTTGCTATCTCCTCGGTTATCTCCGTTGAGGGAGTTCCCGGGTAAGACGAAACGATCCTGCACCCTGCTTCGTAAAGTCCCCTTGCGAAGGCTTCGTTTCCAAGCATAAGTTTTTTCATAAGACTACTCTTTCCTTTCATATGTGATTCGCCCCAGCTGTTTTCTGCGGCGAGAGATAATAACACAGATAAATTATAGCACATCCCGTCAAGATTTGCAACAACAAAATGTTAATAAACAAAAAAGTCCCCGTTTTGTCGGTCTATGTCGCTTTCGTCGGTCAATGTCGTTTTCGTCGGTTTCTGTCGTTATATATTGCAGCTTTTCCCCACTCGAAGGAGGTATGTCCGAAGGGGTATGGGGGCGACCGGAAAGCCCCCATTTAAAATCGTCGGCGTTAGCCGACACCTCTTATTCGCACGAAAGCAATAATCTACAACGCAGTCAAAATAGAACCTCTCAGTAGCCTCCTCGAAAAGCCTTTTCGGCTTTTCTTCGTCCAAAACATAG
>DFEO01000157.1 GCA_002368715.1 Ruminococcus sp. UBA3800 | reverse complement strand
CAGCAACTGCGGAGCCGTTGCGTGCTCCCATACCCCTTCGGGTGGACACTTCCCAGCGTAAGCGCAGCTTATGCGTGCTCCCATACCCCTTCGGTCAAACACAAAAAAATCCCCCTCCCCTCCGGGGAGGGCAGGGGCTATTGAATAGTCTGCACGCACCCGGGCGGGGTGGGGGAATTAGCCGTGCGGCGAGCACTAGTGGAAGCCGAAGTAGTTCCAGAGGTCTTCGAGTTGGTCTTTGCTTACGGTTACGACCATGCCCTTTTCAAAGCCACGGTTTGAAAGTATCGACTCGCTGACACCTGCCGACACACACTCGTCATAGGTGATGCTGCCGTCGGACATTGCGCCGAGGTACTGCTTGATAGCTCCGATCTGCCCATTTCTGTACATATCCGTCATGATGACCTTCAGGTCCACTCCGCCGGAAACCTGCTCCAGCTGGTTGATATCGAGAATGTTGTTTTCGTTTGTGATCTGCTTTGTCATAATGTTTACCTCCGTTTTTTAAGCTTTACGCTTGATGCGCTGTGTTTTATGCTTCTGTCTTTATATACGATGAAAAAGGAGCGGATGGCAACGGAAAAATAAAAAAATCAAAAAAACTCCCTGCCCGAAAGCAGGGAGCGTTGATATCACTTGGTCAGACCCCAGATGTCCTTTGCGTATTCCTCGACGGAGCGGTCGGCAGAGAAGATGCCTGCGCCTGCAATGTTTGCAAGGCTCATCTTCTGCCACTTCATCCTGTCGGTATAGCACTCGGATGCGTACTTCTGTGCTGCCTGATAAGAATCGAAATCCTTCAGAGCCATATAGGTGTCGGTGTTCTTCAGCGTGTCGGCTATCTCGGGGAACTGAACTCCGTTCACACCGTAATTGATAGTGTCGATAGCTGTCTTCACCACCTCGTTCGAGTTGTAGATTTCAACAGGCTTGTAGGATGCCTTGCACGCATTCACCTCGTCAACGTTCATTCCGAAGATGATGATGTTGTCATCGCCCACCTGCTCGTGTATCTCGACATTTGCGCCGTCGAGCGTTCCGAGCGTAACGGCACCGTTTATCATAAGCTTCATATTTCCTGTTCCGCTTGCCTCTGTTCCTGCCAGAGAGATCTGCTCGGAGATATCAGCCGCAGGCATCAGTATCTCGGAAAGGGAAACGTTGTAATCCTCAAGGAAGATAACATTGAGCTTCTCGCCCAGTTTCTTGTTCTTCTTCAGCTCCTCGGAGATGTTCCAGATAAGCTTTATTATCTGCTTTGCCATATAATATCCCGGGGCAGCCTTTGCCGCAAAGATATAGGTCTTCGGCACGAAGTCTGCATTGGGGTTTTGTTTCAGATAATTATACTGAGCTATGATATTGAGCGCATTGAGCTGCTGTCTCTTATACTCGTGGAGCCTCTTTACCTGAACGTCGAAGATCGAGTCGGTGTTGAGCACAACGCCGTACTGGTTCTTTACATACTTCGCAAAGTTCTCCTTATTAGCGTGCTTTATATCATAAAGCCTGTCGAGCACATCCTTGTCGTTCTTGAAAACGGAAAGCTTTGAAAGCTCGGCTGCGTTTTTCAAAAAGCCCGAACCTATCTTCTCTCTGAGAAGCTCGGTCAGTCCCTCGTTCGACTGGTAGAGCCATCTTCTGTAAGCTATACCGTTCGTAACGTTCTTGAACTTTGTAGGCGTATCGAGGAACTCGTCCTTGAAGGTCTCCTTCTTGATTATCTCGGAGTGTATCTTTGCAACGCCGTTTACGCTGTGAGAAGCGTGAACGCAGAGTGTTGCCATCTTCACCTTGTTGTTCTCGATGATGGACATATGTGTTACCTTGGCCTCATCGCCGTATCTCTCCCACAGGTCACGGCAGTATCTCTCGTTTATCTCAACGATGATAGAGAAGATACGGGGACAAACGCTCTTCAAGAGGTTTACATCCCACTTCTCCAGAGCCTCGGGCATAACGGTGTGGTTCGTATAAGCAAAGGTGTTCTTTACGATGTGCCAAGCCTTGTCCCAGCTGTAACCGCACTCATCGAGCAGCACTCTCATAAGCTCGGGGATAGCGAGCGTGGGATGGGTGTCGTTTATGTGTATAGCCACCTTCTCGTGAAGGTTGTCAAGCGTGCCGTAAACGCTCATATGCTGGTTTACGATATCGCCCACGGATGCCGCACAAAGGAAATACTGCTGTCTGAGTCTCAGGCTCTTGCCCTCGGCGTGGTTGTCATTGGGGTAGAGCACCTTTGTGATAGCCTGTGAAATGATGTTCTTTGAAAGAGCCTTCTGATAATCGCCCTTATTGAACATCGACATATCAAAGGATGCCATCTCTGCCTTCCACAGTCTCAGCTTTGAAACAGCCTTGCTGTCATAGCCCGAAACGAACAGGTCATAGGGCACAGCCATAACAGAGGTATAATTCTCGTGAGTCACGCAGTGATACTGATTGTCCCAATACTCCTTCAGCTCGCCGTCGAACCTTACCTCGACAGCCTTTGTGGGAGCAGGCACCAGCCACACCGAACCGCCCGGGAGCCAGTTGTCGGGCAGCTCTGTCTGCCAGCCATCCTCCAGCTTCTGCTTGAAGATGCCGTATTCGTAGCAGATAGAATATCCTGTTGCGTGATAGCCGTCGGCTGCCAGTGCGTCAAGATAGCACGCCGCAAGCCTTCCCAGACCGCCGTTTCCGAGTCCTGCATCAGGCTCGCACTCGTAGATGCCGTTTATCGAGATGCCCAGGTCATCAAGAACAGCAGCTGCCTGCTTGTTCATCTCAAGATTATAAAGCGAGGTCTTGAGCGAGCGTCCCATAAGGAACTCCATCGAAAGATAATAGACCTTCTTCTTTCCTGCCGACTGTGTTGCCACAGTGAACTTGCGCCTCTTTGCCTTGAGTATGCCTACAACGATCTTGCTGAGCGCCTCATAGACCTGCTGGTCGGTAGCGTCATCGGGTGTTGTCTGATAATCGTTGTGCAGGATGTCGAGCAGCTGCTCCTTGAGCTCTGCCTTGGTTATAGTTTTCTCCGCTGACTTTGCCGCCTTTCCGGCAGCCTTTGCGGCTGTCTTTGCTGCTGTCTTTGCAGCGGACTTCTCGGTTGATCTTGCCATTTGATCTCCTCCATAAATGATTTCTCAAAAAAAGATACACTAGTATTATACCACAAACCGCTCCTTATTTCAAGGCATAGCGTTTTTTGCCCTGCGAAAGTTTACACTTTGTTAAAAAGCCCCCGAAACAGCCCTTTCGGGGAATTTTTTGCGCCTTTTTCTCACGGCTCTTATCGGATACGTAAAAAGCTGTAAAATATTTTTGTAGGAATAAACATTAAAAGTTTTAATTATATCATCACAGCGCACAAAAAACAATGGGTGTTTTTGTGCAAACATATGTTTTATCTTTTGTTTTGGACATATTTCATTAATTGTTGCATTTTTACTGCAACAAAAACAGCCGTTTTGCGGGATAGGTGAAAGGAGGTAATGCTTATGAGCAGACCGATGGGATTTTTGGTCTACGACTCCTACAAGGAGCAGATAATGCGGCTCGATGACAGGCAGGCAGGAGCGCTTTTAAAGGCGCTGGTGCTTTACCACACCGAGAACAGGGAGCCCGAGTTTTCGGATGCTGTCGTGGATATGGCTTTTTCGTTCATCCGCTCACAGCTGAGGCGTGACGAGGAAAAATGGGAGAAGCTCCACGAGATAAGGTCGGAGCAGGGCAGAAAGGGCGGAGCGCCGAAGGGCAACAAAAACGCCTGCAAAAACAAGCAAAACGACCAAAACAAGCCTGATAAAAATAAAGATAAAGATCAAGATAAAGATCAATATCAAGACAAGGATGAAGACAAGGAGAAGAGCTGCGCCGGGAAGCAGGAGTGCTTTTCACGGGTGGAGCTGAGCGAAGACGAGCAGCAGGAGCTTGTCCGTCTGTCCGACAGTCTGACGGTGAAGAGGTTTATCTCTAAGCTTTCTCAGTGGCAGCAAAAACACTGCCGCCGGTCGGACAAGGCATACATCGTCATCAGAGGGTGGATAGAGGAGCAGAAGCAGAAGACCGAAGGCAGAGCCGAAGCTATTAAGCCCGACAGCTCGCAGAAGCATACGTCCTTTGACATTGATGCCTTCGAGAGATTCGCAAGAGGGTTTGATCTGAGCAAGCAGCTGAAAAAGCAGAGTGAACGAAATGAGCAGGCATGAAAAGCCGTCCGCTCCGCCTTCGGGCGGTGGGGGCAGAACAAAAGCGTAAGCATCACCGGACAAGGACAAATAATGATGAGCAGATCAGACGAGACCGACAATATCGTCCGCTCCGCCTTCGGGCGGTGGGGACAAAAAAAGCGTAAGCATCACCGGATAAGGACGAATAATGATGAGCAGATCAGACGAGACCGACAATATCGTCCGCTCCGCCTTCGGGCGGTGGGGACAAAAAAAGCGTAAGCATCACCGGACAAGGAGGAACACAGATGAATAATCTTGACGAGACAGAGAAAATGGTAAGAGAGGGACTGATGAGGCTGGCATTCGGGCGGATAAACGATGCCGTAAGGCTCGCCTATGAAAAGGAGCTGAGCCCGAGAACGCTCAAACGGCTCGACCTTTTCAGCGTGGCAGGGGTCAAGCTTTCAAAGGACGGGGCTGTCGAGATAAGGTTTGCCGACAGGCTCGCAGCGCTTGAAAAGCTCTCGGAGCTGGCAAGGGAGCAGGACGGCGACGACGAGGCGCAGAGGATGATAGAGCTTATCTATCGGGACAAGGACACGGACGGCGCAAAGGGGGCTGACAGCGATGGCTGAGAGGCTTTCAAAAAGGCAGAAAGAGGTGTTTGCGTGGTGGTCGGACAAAAAGACGTCGGGCTATGACGGGATCATCTGTGACGGGGCGGTGCGCTCGGGAAAGACTTATGCGCTGTCGCTGTCGTTTATGCTGTGGGCGATGACAGGGTTTTGCGGCAAACGCTTTGCGGTGTGCTCGAAGACAGTGAGCGCCGTGGGCAGAAACATCCTGCCCGACCTGTTCTCATTTTTGCGGCGAATGAAGATGCCTTACCGCTATTATCCGTCGAAGTCGAAGATCGAGGTGTCATTCGGCAGGCGGCACAACACTTTTTACCTCTTCGGCGGCAAGGACGAAAGCTCGGCGTCGCTTATCCAGGGGGTGACGCTGGCAGGGGCGCTGTTTGACGAAGCGGTGCTTATGCCCCGAAGCTTTTTCGAGCAGGCAGTGGCAAGGTGTTCGGAAAAAGGGTCGAAGATCTTTGTGTGCTGTAACCCCGAAAGCCCTTATCACTGGTTCAAACGGGAGTGGATAGACAAGGCGGAGGAGAAAAACCTGCTGGTGCGCCATTTCAGGATGAGCGACAACCCTGCGCTTTCGGACGGTGTGAAAAAGCGCTATGAGCGGCTTTATCAGGGGGTGTTTTATGAGAGGTTCGTGCTGGGGCGGTGGAGCGCTGCCGAGGGGCTGGTGTATCCTATGTTCGGCGAGGGGTGCATAGCGCAGACTGTGCCCGAGTGCGAAAGGTTTGCGGTCAGCTGCGACTACGGAACGGTGAACCCTGCAAGCTTCGGGCTGTGGGGCGAGAGCGGCGGTGTGTGGTACCGGCTGGATGAATACTACTACGACTCGAAAAGAGAGGGCAGCAGGCGCACCGACGAGGAGCATTACAAGGCGCTCACCGAGCTTATCGGGGAAAGGGAGATAGAATGTATCGTGTGCGACCCGTCGGCGGCATCGTTCATCGAGTGTATCAGGCGGCACGGGAAGTTTCGGGTGTGCGCTGCGAAAAACGACGTTGTGAGGGGGATAGGTGTGGTGTCGCAGGCGCTTAAAGAGGGCAGGATAAAGATAGCACGGGGGTGCGGCGACATTATACGGGAGTTCACGCTTTACCGCTGGGACGAGCGTGCAGGCAGGGACGTACCGATAAAGGAGAACGACCATGCGATGGACGACATGAGGTATTTTGCGTGGAGGTATCTTGAAAAGAGGAGTGAGGGGTTCTTTGCGCTGAGTGTTTCAAGGTGCTCGCCGGCAGGGGCGAGCCCCTGCACCGCC
>DFEO01000099.1 GCA_002368715.1 Ruminococcus sp. UBA3800 | reverse complement strand
GTTAAACCAATTTTCAAGAACGCAGTTATTGCTCGGCAAAATAAAACTTGACCTGACACAGGCGGATACGGCTTCTTTTGCCCCTCATAAATTCTACGGACTAAAAGGCAGCGGCATCCTTTACAAGAGTGAGGAGATAGTGCTGGAACCGCTGATACACGGCGGTGCAAGCACGACCATATACAGAAGCGGAACACCAGATACTGCATCGGTCGCTGCGGCGGCAAAGGCACTGGAGATTGCAGATCGTGAATTCGAGGAGCGCTTTTCCTATGTTACAAACATAAACCGTTTTCTGCGTGACGAGATCAGCAAGATCCCGGGGCTTATCATCAACAGCCCCGGCAGCGCCGTGCCGCATATTCTGAACGTTTCAAGTTTGGGTATCAAGGGCAGCAAAATGCAGGCACTGCTCAATGAAAATGGCATCTGCATTTCGGTAAAGTCGGCGTGCTCTGTGCCGAATACACCGTCAAGACCTGTTATGGCGATCACCCACGACCGCAAGCGGGCACTGTCCTCGTGGCGGATAAGCCTTAGCCATCTGACAACGGAGCATGATATTGAGGCCTTGTTAAGTGCGTTGCGTGATATCATGGAACAAGAGGTGCGATCATGAATGATGAGATCGAAATAACGCTCGAAGAATTTTTGAAACTGCCAAAAGGGAGTTATATTCTGATAGATATGAGAAGCGAAACGTCTTATGAGCAAGGACATATCGAGGGTGCTGTCCTCGCAAATGATGATGTCAGTTCAGGAAAGGATAAAAGGCTGATATTCTACTGTCAATACGGCATTGAAAGTCTGCAAACAGCGGCTTATTTCAGAAAATGCGGCTTTCGGGCTTACAGCCTGAAAGGTGGCTATATGCAGTGGCTGAAGAAGCAGTCCGATGTGTTTGATGTGGAAGAGCTCGAACGCTACGACAGGCAGATCACACTGGCGCAGATAGGCCTGACCGGACAGCTAAGGCTGAAAAATTCGGCAGTGCTGATAATAGGTGCAGGGGGGCTCGGCTGTCCCTGTGGAATGTACCTTGCTGCCGCAGGTGTTGGCAGGATAGGCATTATCGACCACGATGAGGTGTGTCTTTCAAACATGAACAGGCAGGTCGCTCATCGTGAAACAGGCTTGAATAAGGCGCAGTCGCTGAAAAATACGCTGGTCGGTATCAATGACAAGATACAAGTGACGGCGTACCCTGAGCGTTTCGGTACAGATAATGCCGCCAAGCTGCTTGACGGGTATGACTTTGTGATAGACTGCACGGATACTGCCGAAACAAAATTTATGGTGAATGATCTGTGTGTGCGCTATGATAAGCCCTACTGCTACGGTGGTGTTATCGGCTTTGAGGGACAGGTGATGACGGTCATTCCACACGAAACAGCCTGCCTGAGATGTATTTTTGAAGAACCGCCCACAGGCTGTGAGACCTGTGAGAGCCACGGCATCATCGGTGCAGCGGCAGGCATGATAGGCTGTATCCAGGCACTTGAAGCGATAAAATTCATCACTTCTTCGGCCAAGCTCCTGACAGATAAGATATTTATTTTCGATATGCTCACCATGAAAACAAGAACTGCTAAATTTGGCGGTATCAGTTCAAGGTGCAGTATATGTCAGAATATGCATTGATCGACAAAACAAGAATGGAGTAAAAGGTGTAAAGCTGCGCTTTTTCTAAGATGTGCCGGGCGGCCTTTGTAGTTTATCCCCAACAAGGGTCGGTTAATATATTATTGTTTTGTAATATATTTATAAAGTTGTGCTGCTTCATAAAATATCTATTTTATTTTGTTTTTTTCTGTGCTATAATCAGTTTGTAAGGCATAAATACCGCATTTTTATATGAAACGGAGAAAGAGATAAATGAATATTGCTGTTGCACAGTCAGGCGGTCCGACCTGCGCTATTAACGCATCTCTGGTCGGTGTTTTTTCGGAAGCTATCAAGACTCCCGAGATCGATGCTGTTTTTGGGTCGATCAACGGGATCGAGGGTATCATCAAGGATGACCTTGTGAATCTTCGCCAGATCATCAAGACCAACGAGGATATGGAGCTCCTGAGACAGACACCCTCAACAGTTCTGGGCTCGTGCAGGTATAAGCTGCCCAATATCGAAGAGGACAGCACTGTTTATGAGCGTATACTTTCCTGTCTTGAAAAACACCGTATCGGCGCATTTTTCTATATCGGCGGAAATGATTCCATGGATACTGTGGCAAAGCTTTCGGACTATCTCGGACAGCAGGGATCGGATATCAGGGTCATAGGTATACCGAAGACCATAGATAACGACCTTCCCGAGACAGATCATACCCCGGGCTTCGGTTCGGCAGCAAAGTATGTTGCTGCAACTGTTCAGGAGATAATCCGTGACAGCTCGGTCTATTCTATCGAGTCAGTGACTATTATCGAGATAATGGGACGCCATGCAGGTTGGCTAACTGCTTCGACCTGTGTGCTCAGAGCGAATGATGAGATCGCTCCGCACTTGATCTATCTGCCCGAGAGCCCCTTTACCGAGGAGAAGTTCCTTGAGGATGTCAGGGCTATGATGGCAAAGCACAAGGCGCTCGTTATTGCTGTTTCCGAGGGAGTCCGCCTGAAGCGTGATATGGATAAGCCCAGGGTCATAGACAACTTTGGCCACGAATACCTTTCGGGCATAGGCAAGACTCTGGAGCAGATAGTCAAGGAGAGCATAGGCTGCAAGGTCAGATCTGTCGAGCTCAATGTTATGCAGCGTTGTTCATCGCACATCTGCTCGAAGACGGATATAGACGAGGCTGTGTGCATAGGCGCCGCTGGTGTCAGAGCAGCCCTTTCAGGAGAAACAGGCAAGATGATGTCCTTCAAGCGAATAAGCCATGTGCCTTATGTTATCGACATAGTTTCTGTTGATGCGCATCTGACCGCAAACAAAGAGAAGTTTTTCCCTCCAAAGTGGATAAATTCGGCGCAGAACGATATAAGCCCCGATGCTATCAAATATTTTCTGCCCCTTATCCAGGGCGAGGTCAAGATAGCTATGAAAAACGGTATGCCTGTTCATTATAAGATCAGAAGCTGAGTATTCGGGCGGCTTTCCCTGAAAAAGGGAAGGCTGCCTTTTTGCTTTTATGCTGATATCGGCTGTTTTGCAGTGATATTGTGAAATATTAAACAGGAAGAAAAGCACAGGACAATGTTAATAAAATATAAAAATGTAGAACTTTTTCACAACAACTTATTGACAAAAGCCCGATAAAATGTTATATTTATATATGAATAGTGATGAGAACTATATAAATTCAGCAAGAGGTCATATCATGAAAGATAATTTTTTTATCAGTGATAATTTTATGCGTTTTTATAAAGCCATAAGACGCAATTTCAGCTCTCAGGAGGATGTCATTACGACCGTGAGAGACAACTTTGTCACTATAAAGGATGAGATGTTCATCGGAAGGCTTGAGTATCATATAACTGCATCAGCTGACTATGAAAACTGCAAGGAAGAGAACGCTGTGCTGTTCGATTCTGTGCTGGGTTATGAGAACGACCCTTATGAGTTCGTTATCGAGACCAGTGACAAAGGCGTTTGCTTTATTACAGCTTTCCCGGTCCCCGGCAAGCATTGGGACGCTGATGACAGAAAGAGGCTGGAGATATTCTTGTTTATGCTTTATAATCTTGCAGGAAAGGGCAAGATGTCGGGCATAGCCAATCATCTGCGGCTTACTGATGATCTTACGGGCGTGAGCAATTCTAACGGCTTTATCCAATATTGCGGTATGCTCAAAAAAATGGGACTTTTGTCAAACTATACAGCGTTCTATCTTAATATCAAGACCTTCAAGTTCGTAAACCGTCAGGCGGGAGCCAGAAACGGTGATGAGATACTGCGTGAATATGTTCATTTGTTGTCTAATTATCTTGGCAAGGGCGGAAAGGTAGCTCGTCTTGGCGGTGATAATTTTGCCGGCCTTGTTTATAAAGAGCAGGCTGAGGACTTTATTAAGTTCGTTAGTGCTGTAAAGATAACAAAGATGATAGACAGTCATATCCGTTCTTTCACCATAAATGCAAGACTTGGTCTTTATAACATTACGCCTCAGGCAACGCCGTCGGATATTATGAACAATATCTCTACCGCTTTCAATTATGCTAAGAACATACTTCAGCGTGACTGTGCGTGGTTCGAGCCCAGTATGCTCGAAGTCACTATGAAGAACAAAGAGATATCGTTTATGTTCCCGAAGGCCATAAAGAACCGTGAGTTCGTTGTTTATTATCAGCCTAAGGTCGATCTTTCAAATGATACCCTTTGCGGCTGTGAAGCGCTTGTAAGGTGGCAGAGAGAAGGCAAGATCGTTCCGCCGATGACATTTATCCCTCTGTTTGAGAGTGACGGCACGGTGTGTACTCTGGACTTTTATGTGCTGGAAACAGTGTGCAAGGATATAAAGGATTGGTGCGAAAGAGGTATAACACCTGTGAGGGTGTCGGTCAACTTCTCGAAGAACCATATGCGAAACTTTGATCTTGCAGAGAATGTTATCACTGTTGTCGAGAAATACGGTATCGACCCTAAGTATCTGGAGATCGAGCTTACTGAAATGTCCGGATACGTTGACAGAAAAGCTATGATAAACTTCGTGACGGCAATGCATGAATATGGTATCAGTACCTCGATAGATGATTTCGGAACGGGATATTCTTCACTTATGCTTATAAAGAAACTGCCTGTTGATGTTATCAAACTGGACAAGTCTTTTATTGATAACATAAATGAGGACAACACCGAGGACTGCATCTTTGTGAGAGACATAATACATATGCTCCGGGATATGGAGCTTGAAGCTGTTGCCGAGGGCGTGGAAACAAAGGTCCAGGCGGATTTCCTTACCGATATCAAATGCGGCATAGCACAGGGCTTTTTGTTCAGCAGACCCATACCTCATGATGACTTTGAAAAGAAGCTCATTGACGGCGGCAAGTATACAAGAGAATAAAAATAAACGAGCATTTTGCAGAAAGCGAAATGCTCGTTTTTATGTTATTCTGTTATTATTCAGTTATCTTAAACGGCTCCAGCTCTTCAAGGTCATAGGGTGTTTCCTGATAGATACAGTAGTTCAGCCAGTTTGAGTAGAGCAGGTTTGCCGAACAGCTCCAGTTGAACACAGGCATCCTTGAAGGGTCGTTATCAGGAAAATAGTTATACGGTATCTTCGGGTCAAGTCCCTTGTTTTTGTCTCTGACATATTCCTTTGCCAGCGTGTCCCTGTCATATTCCCAGTGGCCCATAAGGAAAAACTGCCGCTGGCTCTTGTCAGCCACAAGGTGTACCCCTGCTTCGTCTGACTCCGCAACTATCTTGAGGTTAGGCACCCTGTAAAGGTCCTGCTTTCTTATCTCGGTGTTTCTCGAATGAGGACAGTGAAACACATCTCCAAAGCCTTTTAGTATCGAAAAATCAGGACAGTTTATATGATGCTTGAAGTTTCCGTGCAGCTTTTCGTCCAGCTTATACTTCGGTACGCCGTAGTGGTAGTAGAGCGCAGCCTGGGCTCCCCAGCAGATATGGACAGTGGAATAAACATTTGTCTTCGACCATTCAAACACCTCGCAAAGCTCATCCCAGTAGTCTACCTCTTCAAATCCAAGCAGCTCCACAGGCGCCCCTGTAATGATAAGGCCATCATAGCGCTGACTCTTGACCTCAGAGAACGGCTTGTAAAATGCCAGCATATGTTCCTGAGATGTGGTCTTAGAAATGTGCGAGCTCATCTGTATAAGGTCGATGTCTACATGAAGGGGAGTGTTGCTCAGCAGTCTGAGCAGCTGTGTTTCCGTTACTATCTTGTCGGGCATGAGGTTGACAATAGCTATCCTCAGTGCTCTGATATCCTGATGCAGCGCCCTTTCGGCAGGTATTACAAAAATGTGCTCTTCCTCCAGTGTCTTGAAAGCAGGAAGGTCATTTGGTATTTTTATAGGCATAGTATGTCTCCTCGTATGATTTGTTCTTATTCTTATCTATTATAGCACAGCTTTATTAACATTTCAAGATATAAATTTTTCTAATTACCCCCACCCAACCGGGGCGTGCCTTCACCGGCCGGCAGGGTGAAAGTTTCAGGCCGGAGATATTTATGAAAAAAATCTGTTAAAGCACTTGCAATTGGGAGAATATTGTAGTATAATCATTGGTAGGACTGTGTTTGCAGTTATGTTAATAATCTGAATGAATAGGAGAAGTTGAAATGAAAATTCTTGACACTATCGGATTTGTAGAGAGCTTTGATAAGGAAGTCGGAGAGGCAATGGCAAAGGAGCTTGCCAGACAGAGAAGAAACCTTGAGCTTATAGCCAGCGAGAACATCGTATCTCCTGCTGTAATGGCAGCTATGGGTTCTGTACTTACCAATAAATATGCAGAGGGTTATCCCGCAAAGAGATACTACGGAGGCTGCGAAGAGGTAGACGTTGTAGAGCAGATAGCTATCGACAGAGCCTGTGAGCTTTTCGGCGCTAAGTTTGCAAATGTACAGCCTCACTCCGGCGCACAGGCAAACACCGCTGTATACTTTGCTCTTCTCCAGCCCGGAGACACTGTTATGGGTATGAGCCTTGACAACGGCGGACACCTTACTCACGGTTCCTCTGTAAATATCTCCGGTAAATATTTCAACTTCGTTCCTTACGGTGTAGATGAGAACGGCTTCATTGACTATGACGCAATGGAAAAGCAGGCTAAGGAAGTTAAACCCAAGCTCATCGTGGCAGGTGCTTCCGCTTACCCCAGAAAGATCGACTTCGAGCGCATCTCAAAGATCTGCAAGGAGATCGGCGCATACTTTATGGTAGATATGGCTCATATCGCAGGTCTGGTAGCTGCAGGTCAGCATCCTTCCCCTGTTCCTTATGCAGACATTACCACAACTACCACTCATAAGACGCTCAGAGGCCCCAGAGGCGGTCTTATCCTCACAAACGATGAGGTGCTTGCAAAGAAGATCAACTCTGCTATCTTCCCCGGAACACAGGGCGGTCCTCTTATGCACGTTATCGCAGGAAAGGCTGTTTGCTTCGGTGAGGCTCTCAAGCCCGAGTTCAAGGCTTACGGCGAGCAGATCGTAAAGAATGCACAGACACTTGCAAAGGGTCTTCTTGACAGAGGCTTTGACCTTGTTTCCGGCGGCACAGACAACCATCTTATGCTTGCAGATCTCAGACCTTTCAGCATAACAGGAAAGAAGCTCCAGCACGACCTGGATGAGGTTTATATCACAGTCAACAAGAACGCTATCCCCAACGACCCCGAGAAGCCGTTCGTTACCAGCGGAGTTCGTATCGGAACACCTGCCGTAACAACAAGAGGTCTTGTTGAGGAGGATATGGAGGTCATCGCTGAGTGCATCTACCTTACAGCAAAGGACTTTGAAGGCAACGCTGACAAGGTAAGGGCAATGGTAAGCGATATCTGCAAAAAGTATCCGCTTTACGAATGATCGGATAAAATATTGAAAAAAAGATCGGGCTTCCGCTTTCGGGGGCCCGATTTGCAGCATAAGAGGGAAGGAAAATGCCTGAAAACATTTACGGAAAGGGAGTTATAGCGTATCTTGCAAAGCAGTATCCCCAGTTTTATCTTCCCCTTGGGGACACAGAAGGGTATATAAGGACAGTGTCGAGGGGGATCGTTCCCGAGAGACAGGACCTTTCCGATTTTGTGACCGATGCGCAGGACTCGATAGTTTATGAGATGACTCCGGCCGGTGAGGTAATGGTCATAACACTTGAAAGACGTGCCGATTTCGAGCTTTTTTACCGCAAAATGGGATGCAGGTGCTCTTCCGAACCTGTTGCGGCATCTATGGGTGCGAGTATACTTGACGGTGTAGCAAACTGGCCCCGCATCCGCTCACATCTTGAAGAATACTGCCGCTGTGAACGGGATGCAGGCAGAGAGCCTGACACTTTCGCCGAATTCAAAAGATTCACAAGCTGTAAAGCAAACTATCATGACACGGTTATCGTTCTTTCGACAGGACCTTACAGCGGAATAAAAGGAGAAACGTTTGGCTATGATGAAGCAGAGTGGAAGGATCTTTCTCACAGGATAAGAAAAGCCCATGAATGCACGCATTTTCTGTGCCGAAGAAAGTTCAGCGAACAAAAGGATCCCGTCTGGGATGAGATCGTTGCTGACGCTGTGGGCATCCTGAGTGCTGTCGGCAGATATGATAAAACTATGGAAGCGGTATTCTTAGGTGTCAATGAAAATAGCTTTACAGGCGGCAGACTTGAAAACTATATAAGAGATCAGGATCTTAATGAAACCGCAAAAAAGGCATATCGGATCCTTGAGAGGATCGAGGCTCTTTGCAAGGAAAATGACGGAGTAAAACCTTTTGACCTTGCTGTTATGCTCGAAGAGCGACAGAACGAGTGGTGGTAAAAAACATTGAATCTTCGGAGTATCATAAAAAGAATTATGAGAAAAGCCCGAGGACGGTCTTTTGCGGCCTGTCTTCGGGCTTGTTTTCTTATCTTTTTCTCAGCTCCCAGAAAACAACTGCGCTCGCAGCCGCAACATTGAGCGAGTCAACCCCGTGAGCCATAGGAATCTTTACTGTCTGGTCGCAGGCAGATATCGTTTCCTCCTTCAGGCCTTCTCCCTCGGTCCCGAGGATAACTGCCAGCCTGTCGGCGCCTGTCAGCAGCGGCGAGTCAACGCTCAGCGTGTCGTGCCTAAGTGCCATAGCGGCGGTCATAAAGCCGTTTGAGCGCAAAAACTCTACATAATCAGGCGCCCCTTGGTCAAGATAAGCCCAGGGCACCTGAAACACCGTTCCCATGCTGACCCTTATGGAGCGGCGATAAAGCGGGTCGCTGCAGCCGCTTGTCATCAGCACCGCATCTATCCCCAGAGCAGCAGCGCTCCTGAAAATAGCTCCGATGTTGGTCTGGTTCATAATATCTTCCAGCACGGCTATGCGCTTTGCGCCATCCATAAGCGTCTGAGCTTCAGGAAGCTTTCGCCTTTTCATAGCGCAAAGCGCTCCCTGAGTCAGCTTGTAGCCCGTAAGCTCTGTAAGTATATCACTGTCTGCCGTATAAACAGGCGCATTTTCAAACCGAGCAATGATATCGCTTGCCTGACCCGTTATATATTTTCGCTCCAGCAAAAATGAAACAGGCTCATAGCCGTCAGCAAGCGCACGCCTTATTACCTTGGGGCTCTCTGCAATGAAAAGCCCCTCATCCGGCTCGAACCACCTCAGCAGCGCTGCCTCCGACGTGCTGACAAAGGGCAGCAGGGCTTCGTCATTCAGGTCTTTGATCTCTATGATATCAGCCATTGTATCACTCCGCAATAGTTTTCTTCTTCAAATTATACCATGACAAAGAAAAAAATGCAAGCAGGACAAAAAAACGGTATTTATTCATTTTTCTGCCCTTGAAAAGCTTATCCTTTTGTGTTATAATAAGATATTAAACCGAATGAACTATCATGAGTAAGGAATGAAACTATGAAACGCTGGATCATCAACAAGCCCGATGCTGTGAAAAGTGCTGAATTCTGTGCAAAATGTGACCTCTCTCCGCTCACTGTCGATGTTATGACATCAAGGGGGATACAGACCTTTGAGCAGCTTGTGAGCTTTTTTAACAGTGACGAGCTTTTTGCTCCTGATGAGATCAAGGACATAAAGCTTGCCGCTTCATACATTTCCAAGGCGATAGATGCCTATGAGCTTATCTGTGTTTACGGAGATTACGACTGTGACGGTGTCACCTCGACCGCTGTATTATACAGCTATCTTGACAGCATCGGCGCAAATGTTATGTATTACATCCCTGAGAGGGCAGATGGCTACGGACTTAACGAGAGAGCTGTGAGAGAGCTTTGTGAAAAGGGTGTTAAGCTGATAGTTACCGTTGATAACGGTATTGCCGCTGTTGACGAGGCAGAGCTTATCAAAGAGCTGGATATGAAGCTGGTCGTTACCGATCACCACCAGCCGCCCGAAGTGCTTCCTGATGCCCTTGCGATAGTTGACCCACACCAGAGCGATTGCCCCTCAAGGTTCAAGGATCTCTGCGGTGTCGGAGTTGCACTCAAGCTCTGTGCCGAGCTTGACGACGGGAATTATGATATAGTTATGGAACAGTTTGCCGATATCTGCGCAATAGGCACGGTCGCGGATGTTGTTGCACTTAAAGGCGAGAACAGGACGATAGTAAAAAATGGACTTGAGTATCTTAAAAACACCGAGAAACCAGGGCTTGTACACCTTATGGAGCTGACAGGGATAAATCGTGAGCAGGTAAAGTCGACCGATATCGGCTTCAGGCTGGCTCCTGTTATTAACGCATCAGGGCGTTTCGGCTCTCCGCTTACGGCTGTCAAGATGCTGCTTAGCGATGATGAGGAGGAAGCATCGTCCTATGCTCAGACTCTTGTAACGCTCAATAAGCAGCGCAAGGAGACCGAGCTTGAGATAATGAACGAGATAGTTTCTTTTATAAACAAGACCCCAGAGCTTCTCGATCACAGAGTGCTCGTGGTATCCGGAAAAGGCTGGCATCACGGAGTTATAGGGATTATCAGCTCCAGGATAATGGAGTTTTACGGAAAGCCCTGCTTTGTCATATCCACGGACGGGAACGGCGAGGCAAGGGGCTCAGCAAGGAGCATCAAGGGCTTTTCGGTTTTCAAATGTCTCCAGCACTGCAGTGAGGTGCTGACAAAGTTCGGCGGCCACGAATGTGCCGGCGGTCTTTCGCTCAGAGAAGAGGATATTGAAAGGTTTACTCATATGGTCTATGAGTATTCAGACCCTATCGAGCAGTTCCCAAGGTACACGCTGAGCGCAGACAAGCTTTTGCAGCCCGGTGATATCACGCTCCCGAACGTCAAGGGGCTTTCAAGGCTCGAGCCTTTCGGAGAAGCAAACAGCCAGCCCGTTTTCGCTATGCTCGGCGTGCTCGTAAAAAAGATCATCCCGCTTTCTCAGGGGGCACACACAAAGATAGAATATACCTATGGCAGCAGCTTTGGTCAGGCACTGTTTTTTATGCTTCGTCCCGAGAATGCCTGCTTTGGCGTCGGTGACAAGCTCGATCTGCTCGTCAATCTTGATGTCAATGTGTTCGGCGGCAATGAGTCCGTCAGCGTCAAGGTCATAGACCACAGGCTCCACGGAGTAAAGCAGGAACGCTATTTTGCCGCAAAGGACTGCTATGAGAAGCTGAGACGAGGTGAGAGCCTGCCAGAGAGCTTCATCAGAAAGATAATTCCGTCCCGAGAGGAGCTTGTGAGCGTTTATAAATACATAAGCGCCGTAAGGGAGATAACGCTTGAAGCTTTGTTTATGAAGCTTTCGGGCGACGATATGAATTACTGCAAGCTGAGACTGTGCATCGACATTTTTGAAGAGAACGCACTTCTGAGCTTCAAGCCGGCAACAGGAAAGATAAAATGGATAAAGCCCGAGAAAAGGGCAGACCTCGAAAACAGCGAGACTCTGAGGAAGCTTCGCTCGCTTCTTGATCGAAACTGAAAGAAAGGAAGGAAACAATGTCTGAGATAAACACAACCGCTCAAAACCAGCCCTCTGCCGCAGAAAACAAGGCTGCTTCCGATGACAGCTTTGACATAAAGAGACAAAGGCTTTTAAAGCCCGTGCATGAGGAAAACATCCCCGAGCACGTCGGCGACAAGAATGTATGTACGATAGATACGCTTCTCCAGAAGATACTGGATGACGAGAAACAGTATGATCTTTCAAAGATCGTTTCCGCCTATGAGCTTGCCGAGCATTATCACCACGATCAGAAGCGTGAGTCAGGCGAGCCATATATCACACATCCTCTGGCGGTGGCTTATATCCTGCTGGAGCTTGGAATGGACACCGACACTATCTGTGCGGCACTCTTGCACGATGTTGTTGAGGACACGGAGTGTACCCTTGACGAGATCCACAAGAAGTTCGGCGCCGATGTCGAGATGCTTGTAAACGGCGTTACAAAGCTGGGCAAGGTCGAGATCTTCACCAAAGAGGAGCAGAAGGCGGAAAACATAAGAAAGATACTCCTTGCAATGAGCGAGGATATAAGAGTCATCATCATAAAGCTTGCCGACAGGCTCCACAATATGAGAACGCTCAATTACTGCCGTGAGTCAAAGCGTCGTACCATAGCCCACGAAACTATGAATATCTATGCGCCGATAGCTCACAGGCTCGGTATACGCTCTATCAAGGAGGAGTTTGAGGACCTTGCGTTTTTCTACCTTGATCCGTATGCCTATGCCGAGATAGACGAGCAGATGGCGCTGAGAAAGAGCGCAAGAGAAGAGCTGGTCGAGAGCATAAAACAGAAGATACATGACCGCCTCAGCGCTGATTTTGATCCTGTACCCGAGATAGAGGGACGAGTAAAGAGCAACTACGGCATTTACAAAAAGGTCTACCGTGACGGCAAGGAGATAGACCAGATATATGACCGCTATGCTGTAAGGATAATCGTAAACACCGTTACCGAGTGCTATAATGTTCTTGGAATAATCCATGATATGTTCAGACCTATCCCGAACCGCTTCAAGGATTATATATCTACCCCAAAGGCAAATATGTACCAGTCGCTCCATACAACAGTTATCGGCCGTGAGGGTATACCCTTTGAGGTGCAGATAAGGACCCAGGAGATGCACCGCACCGCAGAATACGGCATCGCAGCCCACTGGAAATATAAAGAAGGCGTAAACGGAAGCTCCAAGGACGACAGAAGACTTGCCTGGATAAGACAGATAATAGAGTCGCAGCAGGGCTCCAATGACGTAGAGGAGATAGTAAGAGCAATAAAGAATGACCTTGCTCCCGAGGACGTTTTCGCATTCACTCCAAAGGGTGATATGATAACGCTGCCTGTCGGCGCCACAGTTATCGACTTTGCTTATGCTATCCATACCGAGATAGGCCACAGGATGTCAGGTGCAAAGGTTGATAAGAAAATGGTCTCCTACGACTATCAGGTGAAGACAGGTGAGATCATCGAGATACTTACTTACAGCACCGAGGGTCACGGACCAAGCAGGTCCTGGTTGAATATTGCAAAGACCAATGAGGCCAAGTCGAAAATACGTTCATGGTTCAAGAAGGAAAGACGTGAGGAGAATATCTTCGAGGGCAGAACGGCGCTGGAGAGAGAGTTCAGAAGAAACAATATGCGGGTTCCGGAGGAGGAGCTCGAAAGCTTTCTTGCTCTTGATATGCACCGCCACAGCTGCGAGACCCTTGACGATTTCTTTGCTGCCATAGGCTACGGCGGAGTTGTCCTCTCCAAGGTCATGCAGAGGCTCAAAGCCGAGTATAACAAGAAATACGGCGAGAAGCAGATAAGCGAAGCACTAGCTCAGGAGGAAAAACGTCCTTCAGGAAACTCTTCCGGTGTCATTGTTGACGGCATAGACAACTGTGTTATCAAGTTTGCCCAGTGCTGTAATCCGCTGCCGGGCGATGATATTATCGGCTTTATCACCCGAGGTCACGGTATATCTATACACAAGAAGGACTGTATAAATTATTTAAACCAAAAAGACCAGGAGGGCAGTGCCGAACGCTGGGTGGCTGTCAAGTGGGAGTCCACCGAGGGCAAATCAGGCTATTTCAAGTGTACGCTGGATATTATCGCTGTTGACCGAATAGGTCTTCTGGCGGATGTTTCCTCGGCACTGGCCATGATAAACATTTATATCTATGAATCAGTATCAAGAGAGCTCAAAAACGGCAACGCTATGCTCACTGTAACTGTCAGCATTGCAGGCATGGAACAGCTCAACCGTGTTATAGCAAAGCTTCAGAAGATAAAGAACGTCATCTCTGTCGAGAGAAGCGGAAAGTGATAAGAGGTGGAATATGAGAGTTTACAGCTTAAAACCGCTCAGTATCTGCGACACCAACAGCTACATCGTCGCAAGCAACAGCAATAACGCTGTGCTTATAGATGCTCCTGCCGATGCACAATATATCCTTGACCAGCTCGATATTTACGGGCTTACCCTGAAAAAAATATTTCTTACCCACGGCCACTTTGATCATGTGGGTGCTGTTGCAGATCTTGTTGATGAAACAGGCTGCGAGGTCTATATCCATCCTATGGACAAGGATAAGCTGAGCGACGAGACAGAGATGCTGGCATCTTTGTTCAGAGCAAGGGGAGCAAGGACCTATACGGGCGAAGTCATAACCTTTACCGAGAACGATATCCTCACGCTCGATGAGCTCGAATTCGATGTTGTGGACACTCCCGGCCACACAAGGGGCTCGGTCTGCTTTATATGCGGTGACACGATGTTTTCAGGTGATACCCTATTTGCAAGGAGCATAGGTCGCACAGATATGCCAGACGGCGACAGCGATGCTATGATGCGCTCGCTTGTCAAAATAGCAGACCTTGGCGGAGACCTGAAGGTATACCCGGGGCATATGACTGCCACAACACTTGATGAGGAAAGAAAGTATAATTTCTATCTCCAGAAGGCGATGAGGGAACTTTAATGACACTGATATTCAGCGGCAATGATTATAAATATGAGCTGGAGGGGATAATGAAGCTGTTTATCCCCGCCAGGCTTTTTAAGCACGTATACAGCGATAAGCTAGAAGCGGAGGGCGACTTTGTTTTTGCCAGGAAGAAGGATTTTTCTTCCTACACCCTGCTTTATGTTATTGCATCCTACGATGGAAAGACCTCCCATAAGGCACATATCGTTCCCGGAGGAGCTTCGGGATATGAAGCCGACTGTGAGCTGATAATGTCGAGACTTCTCTATAAGGTCATGCAAAAGCTTACAGGCAAGGGCTCCGGCTGGGGAGTGATAACCGGTATACGTCCGGTCAAGCGTGTGAACACTATGCTGAGAGAAGGTCTTGGGGCAAAGGATATTTTTGCTGTTATGAAGGAGCGCTATCTCTGTTCGGATGAGAAATGCCGCATAGCTTATATGACGGCAAAGGTCCAGGAACAGGCTTTAAAAGAGCTTTCGTCCGACTCTTTCAGCCTTTATATCTCTATTCCGTTTTGTCCCACAAGGTGCTCCTACTGTTCGTTCGTTTCGCAGTCGGTGGAGGGCACAGCTAAGCTGATACCGGAGTACATCAATAAGCTCTGCGAGGAGATACGCTATACAGGAGCGCTCGTTAAAAAGCTTGGTCTTAAGCTCGATACCGTCTATTTCGGCGGCGGCACACCAACCACACTCACGGCTCAACAGCTTTGCAGGATAATGGATACGGTCTCTGAAAGCTTTGATATGTCATATCTTCGTGAATATACCGTTGAGGCAGGCAGACCCGATACCATAACCTCTGAAAAGCTTGAAATGCTAAAGCAGAAGGGATGCGGACGGATCTCAATAAACCCTCAGACTCTGAATGACGAGGTGCTTGAAGCTATCGGAAGAAAGCACACGGCCAGACAGTTTCGTGAGAGCTTTGAGCTTGCAAGAGCGGCAGGCTTTGAATGTATAAATACAGACATAATAGCTGGTCTTCCAAAGGATACTCTCGAAAGCTTTTGCCATACTGTCGATGAACTTATACGCTTAGGTCCCGAGAACATTACCGTTCACACACTTTCTATCAAGCGCTCTTCCAGGATAAATCAGTCCGGCGACAGACAGGTGCTTGACAACCCTGCCGAAGAAATGGTGCGTTATGCCAGCGAACGGCTCATGGATGCGGGCTACTATCCTTATTATCTTTACAGGCAGAAGAATATGCTCGATAACCTTGAAAACATAGGCTGGGCAAAGGGCGGCACAGAGAGCCTTTATAATATATACATAATGGAAGAGGTGCAGACTATCCTTGCTATGGGTGCCGGTGGTTCCACCAAGCTCGTAGATACACAAAACGCAAGGCTTGAGCGTGTGTTCAACTATAAATTCCCCCTTGAATACAATAAGCATTTCGATCTTATGATAAAGAAAAAAGACGAGGTAGAGGAGTTCTATGCTCAGAAAGAATGATATCATCGAACTTGAAATAACCGATATGACCAACGAGGGAAACGGTGTTGGCAGATATGACGGGATAGCTGTTTTCGTTCCGATGACTGCTGTTGGCGACAGGCTCAGCTGCCGTATCGTCAAGGTTTGCAGATCCTATTGCTACGGAATGATCGACAGGCTTATCCGGCCATCAGCTTTCAGGTGTGATGTCGAATGCAGTGTCTATGCCAAGTGCGGCGGCTGTTCGTTCAGACATTTTTCCTATGAAGAAGAATGCCGGATCAAAGAAAGCTTTATAAGAGAAGCCTTTCGCAGGATAGGAAGACTAAGCCCTGAGTTTGACGGCTTTGTGGGTGCCGAGCATATATCGCATTACCGAAACAAAGCTCAGTATCCCGTTGCACAGCAGGACGGCAAAGCTGTATGCGGTTTTTATGCCAGACGCTCCCACCGTATATGTAACAGCTTTCGCTGTGAGCTCCAGCCGGAGGTCTTTGAAAGCATAGTATCCGATGTTATGGCTTACGTCAATGAAAACCGTATCGAGGGCTATGATGAAGTCTCGGGTTCGGGGCTTCTCAGGCATATTTATCTGAGAAGAGGTGAGCACAGCAAGCAGATAATGCTCTGCTTTGTGGTCACTTCAATAGCACGATGCGGCTGCTTTGAGGAGCTTTATCAGACCCTTGCAAAAAAGTATCCGGATATAAAAAGCATCGTTCTCAATGAAAACAGCGCAAACACGAACAAGATACTTGGCGAGCGTGTAAAAACGGTTTACGGCGCAGATGTTATCGAGGACCTTATGTGTGGCAGGAGGATAACTATTTCGCCGCTGTCTTTCTATCAGGTCAACACCGAGCAGGCAGAGCGTTTGTATAAGCGAGCTGAGGAGTATGCCTGCCTTAGCCGG
Organism: Ruminococcus sp. UBA3800; assembly: GCA_002368715.1. GTDB lineage: Bacteria > Bacillota > Clostridia > Oscillospirales > Ruminococcaceae > Hominimerdicola. The sequence continues at coordinate 1,329 of DFEO01000099.1, read as the reverse complement.
GATACGATACTGCTCGACCTTTACTGCGGCGCAGGAACAGTCGGGCTGTCGATGGCAGACAGGACAAAAAAGCTTTTAGGTGTCGAGGTTATAGCCTCTGCTGTCGAAAACGCTAAGCTGAATGCCGAAAACAACGGGATAAAAAACTGCGAGTTTATCTGCGGAGATGCGGGTAAGAGCGCAAAGCTCCTTTTTGAACGTGGGGTGCGCCCGGACGTTATCATAGCTGACCCTGCAAGAAAGGGCTGCACAAGGGATACACTGGAGTATATGCAGAAAATGGCTCCTGACAGGATAGTTATGATATCCTGCAACCCTTCCACAGCCGCCCGTGACTGTGCGATACTCGCAGAGCTCGGCTATAAGACCGAGCGTATAACAGGCTTTGATCTGTTTCCGAGGACTACCCATGTGGAGTGCGTGGTTAAGCTGACAAGGAATGAAATGTAGTATACATAGTTTGAGTGAGTTGACAGGGGTCAGGAAATGAAAGAGAATACAGAGTATCAGATATTGATAGGTTGTCACGACTCTCAGCTTCTCGATGAGGTCGTAAGCGAGGACGAGCTTAGAGAAACGGTCACTCGTTTTTTCAGACAGAAAAACATCGACTTTTCGGTGTACAGCGCTAAAGGCGGTTATTTTCATGATGACGGCAGGTTTGTATCGGAAAACTCTTTATGTATAAACATAATAGGCGCTTGTGATCTTGACATTATCAGGCTCGCAAAGAGTCTCTCGATGTTTATGAATCAGGAGTGCTCTTTGGTTATAAAGGAAACTGTCAAAGCGCAGCTGCGTTGAGGTGATATATGGGTATGAATGGTTTTAGGTTTGAAAACGGTGTGAAATATGAGATCTTTATCGGTCTCAAAGACAAGGATACTTATGACGAGGTCCTCACAGTTGACAGCTTTAAAAAGATACTGTCTGAGATATGCACTCAGAAGCAGCTTAGCTTTACGATGCTTACTCAGTTCGGCGGCTACACGCATAATAAGGGCTATACAACGGAGACCAGTCTCAGAGTCATTATTATCGGCATCAGCGAGGATGAACTTGTAGCTCTCGGAGATAAGCTGAAAGCGATCATAAATACAGACACTATACTTATAACAAGGTCAGAGATAGAATACTGCTTTATGTAGCAAATGCAGATCACTGAAAAAGGAATGATCTTATGGCATCAACTAAGGAATACCTTGATTTTATTCTGGGGCAGCTCTCGCTGCTTGATGATATCAGCTATCGCAAAATGATGTGCGAATACATCATCTATTATCGGGGCAGAATCATTGGCGGAATTTATGATGACCGCTTTCTTGTAAA
>DFEO01000077.1 GCA_002368715.1 Ruminococcus sp. UBA3800 | reverse complement strand
CAAGATTTCTATTACGGCAGAGCTTCTCGGTGCGTCAAACAGCTTTAAGGATTCTTATCTTGTTTATACTAATGCAAAGATTGATCCGACTGTTGTTGATGAGACAAATTAAAGAAACTGTAACTTTGGGATCAGAGCTCATCAAAATGCTGAATTAAACCGAACCCATAGTTATTAACAGTATCACGAAAGATCACATCGAATATACCAATGCAAAGATACAGCCGGAAGTGATACAGTAAGACCCGTTAAACACCGGACCCCGGAGAACACAAAACTTCTCCGGGGCCTTTTTTGCATAGGTTTGGGGCGGGCGGTCAAGTGATCTGAAAATGAAACGGAAAATTTCATTTTTTGGTATTGACAATGCAATGTAAATGGTGTATAATTTCAAAAATACTCAGTGTAATATTTTTATATGAAAGGGTGTTCTTATGCGTGATATGATCCTTATTTGCGACAAATGGGAGTTCTGCAAATGCAGCCCCGGGACCGTATACGGTGAAGTGAAAAACTGGTCCGAGGTAGACCTTCCGCATGACTGGCTCATTTATGACACAAATGATCTGTATGAAAATTCGACAGGCTGGTATAGAAGAACTGTCGATATCCCCGATGACGGCCGAAGGACCGCTCTGCGCTTTGACGGGGTGTATATGGATTGCAGGATATACGTAAACGGTGTTCAGGCGTTCGAGTGGAAATACGGCTACACCAGCTTTGAGTGTGATATAACGAAGTATCTTCACACGGGGAAAAACCTGGTCGCTGTGCGTGTTGACCATATCGAGCCCAACTCCCGCTGGTATTCAGGAGCAGGCATCTACCGAAAGGTCAGACTTGTCCGCTATGAGAACACGCATATCCTTTCGGACGGAGTTTATATAAGCGCCGACACAGACGGCAATGTTACTGTTGTGACGCAAACAGAGCGCCCCGATGACAAAAGCTGCGAGAAGCTGTGTTTAAAAGCTGTGATAACCAAATACGGCAGTGATGAAACAGTGGCTGAAAGCACGGCAAAGGTTTGTGCCTGCGACAGGTCAGCGCTGCCCGGTGAGATCGTCAGAGACAGTTTCAAATATTCAAAAAACGAACAGAAGCTTTTTGTTTGCGAGCCTGAGCTTTGGGATATAGAAAAGCCCGAGCTTTATGAGTGCAGGGTCAGCCTTTTTGATGAGGACAGGCAGATCGACAGCGTAAGCGTAAGGTTCGGTTTCAGAAGCGCCGTAATGACGAGCGATAAAGGCTTCTTCCTCAACTCAAGACACGTCAAGCTGCACGGCGTTTGCGAGCACCATGACCTGGGTGCGCTTGGTGCTGCTGTAAACAAATGCGCTATTGAGAGAAAGCTCAGAACACTTCGCTCGATAGGCGTGAATGCGATAAGGACGAGCCACAACCCGCCGGCGCCCGAGTTCCTGGAGGCTGCCGATGAAATGGGCTTTCTTATCATTGATGAGTTTCTGGATATGTGGGAGCTCAAAAAGACAGAGAATGACTATGCAAGGTTCTTCGGTGACTGGGTCAGGAGGGACGCAGCGTCGTGGATACGCCGTGACAGGAATCACCCGTCAGTTATCGGCTGGAGCATAGGAAACGAGATATACGATACACACATTTCCGAGAGAGGTCAGGAGGTAACAAGTCTGCTCAAGGGTCTTGTCGAGCTCCATGACCCGAAAGCAAACGGGTTTGTGACGATCGGCTCCAACTATATGGCTTCGGATAACGCACAGCGATGTGCGGATATCCTCAAAAACGCAGGATATAACTATGCCGAGCGTCTTTATGAGGAGCACCACAGGGCTCACCCCGACTGGAATATTTACGGCAGCGAGACCTCTTCGATAGTCCAGTCAAGAGGTATATATCATTTTCCTGCCGACAAGGACATCCTCTGCGAGGACGACGAGCAGTGCTCGGCTCTCGGCAACAGCTCTCCTGCATGGGCTTCCAAGTCCTGGGAGCATAACCTGATATCCGACCGTGATGCAGAGTTCTGCGCAGGACAGTTTATCTGGACGGGATTTGATTATATAGGCGAGCCGACCCCATACTCGACAAAGAACAGCTATTTCGGTCAGATCGACACAGCAGGCTTTCTGAAGGACTCGGCCTATGTTTATAAGGCTGTGTGGACAGACAGCAGGAAAGACCCGTTTGTTCATATCTTCCCGTACTGGGACTTTAACGAGGGCGAGATGATAGACGTCCTTGTGACGACGAACTGTTTTGAAGCAAAGCTTTATTTTAACGGCGAGGAGCTCGCTTCCAAGGTGTTCGGCGATAGGCCTATGCAGCTGACTATGAAAAAAACGCTTCCGTATTCCAAGGGCGAGCTTGTGGCGATAGCATATGACGAGAACGGAAACGAGCTTGCAAGAGATGTTCAGCGCTCATTCTCGGAAACAGCCGAGATCAGGCTTTTGCCCGACAGACAAAGCATAGCCTGCGGCTCGGAGGAGCTGATATTTGTTGAGATATCGGCTTATGACAGTGACGGCAATTTTGTTGCAAACGGCAGAGACCGTGTGTTTGTTGATGTCAGCGGCGCAGGAAGACTTGTCGGGCTCGATAACGGTGACTCCACGGATTATGAGCAGTATAAGGGAACATCAAGGAGATTGTTCTCGGGCAGACTGCTTGCGATGATCGCACCTGTGGAGAAAGCAGGCGACATAATCGTAAGAGTGACATCACCCGGGCTGCCGGAAAAGACGCTCACGCTGAGAGCGGACGAGAGCAAAGCGATCGAGGGCATAAGCTTTACTGCAAGGAACACGGAGCGCAGGCTTGACTGCGATGAAAAGGAAAATGATATATCTCCACGCAGGATAGCGCTCCGGGCAGATGAAACAGTGTTCGGTCCTGAAAGGAAAAAGCTCAGGATAAACTATAAAGTGCTTCCCGAAAGCTCTCCGTATAAGGACGTTGAATTCAGGATAGCTACATATGACGGTATCGACTGCGGATATGCGAGGATAACGCAAAAGGACGAAAACAGCGTTACCGTGGAAGCGCTTGGGGACGGAGAGTTTTACCTGAGAGCCGTAAGCCGCTGCGGAACGAAAAAGATCAGGCTTATCTCTATGCTGCGGCTTAGTGCCCAGGGTCTTGGAAGTGCGCTCTCAGACCCGTATTCGTTTGTCACGGGCGGACTGTATACGATAAGCGGCGGCAACGTGACGAACGGGATACAGCACGGAGCCGGCATAAGCGAGGGCGGCGGCTGGGTAGGCTTTGAAAACGTCGATTTCGGTGAGGTCGGAAGCGATACGATAACTATACCGCTGTTTGCAAATTATGCGACACCGGTCGGAATAAAGGTTTATGACGGTGTGCCCGGCGAGGGCGGCGAGCTGATAGGCGACTTTGTCTATGACCTGAAACCGATATGGCTGACCTATCAGGCAATGACCTATAAGCTGAACAGACTGCTGAGGGGCATACATACCATCGTTCTGGCGTCGGATGTTTCGTATAATATCCAAGGGTTCGTTTTTGAAAAGAGAGCCAAGGAAACTGCCGAGCTGACATCTGTTCACGCCGAGAGCATATACGGCGACAGGTTCAAACGAAGCGATGATGAGATAACGGGCATTGGAAACAATGTTATGATCTCGTTCGGCACATTTGATTTTTGCGATAAAGCGCCGAAGCGCATTTATATCAAAGGGCGCTCGGCTCTGCCTGTCAACAGTATACATCTCCAGTTCACCGACGAGAACGCAGAGCAAAAACGCATACTCTGTGAATTTGAGCAGGCGGACGACTACACAGAGAGAGCTTTCACGATAGAGGGGATAAGCGGAAAGGTCGTTTTTTCGATGATATTCCTTCCCGGAAGCGACTTCGACCTGCGGTCTGTGAGATTTGAATAGAGAAAAAAGATCGGAAAGCTGTACCTTTTCCCGATGTGGAAGGGGTACAGCTCTTTGTTTTCTGACAGATATTTACAGCATTTATGAACTTATTGTTGACATCTTTGCAAAAATATGGTAAGATATATATTAAGATATTGTAAGCATTTTTAGGAAAAATGAAGAATAAGCCTGCCGATGGCGCACAAGGTGGTGATGTAAATTTGATCGCAAAAAAGATCTGCTGTATGGCCGCAGCAGCTATATCGGTATTAACTGCGGCACAAACTCTCGCTGCATCTGCTCAGGGCGGACCGAGTCCGTCGGGAACAGGCACCTGCACGCTCACTATCCCTGTGAGTGTTAAGGACAGCAGCGGAAACATCCCCGAAGGGACAGTGTTTACTTTTGAACTGACCGCTGAAAACGGTGCTCCTTTGCCCGAACAAACTCTGGCTGAGGTGACCGGATCCGGTGAGTTCGAGTTCGGGCCGATAGTGTTCGACGAGCCCGATAATTATGAATACACTGTTTTTCAGCGTGTGTGGGACAGCGATGATATCATCTTTGATGAAACGGTATACCACGTTCATGCGGCTGTTTTGTATAATGAAGCAGACGAGCTTGTGTGCGGTATATCACTGACTGCCGAGGACAGCGATGCCAAGCCGACAGAGGTAGTCTTTTCCAATGACTGCCTGGTGGATGAGGACAACAGCCTGCCGGAGGATGATTCGGACAAAAGCACAGGCAGCGGAAATTCGCCGGACGGCTCGAGCCTGACACAGAGCAGAGATGACAGCTGGAAGAGCTTTATCACGCCGAACACAGGCGGAGCAGTAGCGATCGGATTTACGGGACTGGCTGCGGGCGCAGTGGCGGTGATACTGCTAAGGCGGCGCAGGGGTACCGATGATGATGAACCGCCTGACAAGGAAAGCGGGTGATGCTTGTGGAGCTTGCCCAAGAAGATAAAGCGCAGCAGTCACCCGAAACACAGGAAAGCCCGAAGACTCAGACCAAGCCCGTGAAGAAAAAACGGACTGCCAAGCAGTATGCTATAAGCTTTTTTATACGACTTGGCATAACAGCAGCGGCTGTAACGCTGCTTCTGGTGTTCGTGGCAGGGGTGTATGTCAACCACACGAACAGTGCTTATCCGATGATAAAAGACGGCGATCTTTGCCTTACATACAAGCTTGCAGAGCTTGCTCCCGGCGATGCTGTTGCTTATGAGCAGAGCGGTGAGATGAGGTTTGGCAGGGTGGTCGCACTTGAAAGCGATACTGTCGAGATAAGAGATGATTGCATTTTTGTAAACGGCAGGGCAGTGCTTGAGGACACGGTGTTTCCAACCACAGCCGAGGGCTCGGCCATAAGCTACCCTTACAAGGTGCCCAAGGACAGTGTGTTCGTCCTTAATGATTTTAGAAGCGACAATTCCGACAGCCGCACTCTTGGCGGGATAAAGCTGGAGGATTGCAGAGGAAAGGTCGTTTTTATAATGAGAAGAAGAGGGATATAAACCTATATTAACTATGGAGGGATAACCTGATGAAGATCAAAAAACTATTTGCAGGCTTTGCCGCAGCAGCGCTTGCAGCAGGAATGATGTCGATGGTACCTGCATCGGCGGCAGATTACACAGCACTAACAGGCCTTACCGGAAACGGTACAGCTGACCCGGCATTCCCGGTCGTTGAAAAGTATCTGGTAATGGATAAGGATGCTTCTGTTCCTTACGGAACATATACTTTCACAATAGCTCCGGGAACAGCTGTTGCAGCTGATAACACAGCAGGTTCCGAGAAGATGCCTATCCTTGCAGGACCGGCAGGCGCAAAGTTTGCAAAGACCGTTGCTGCGGACAACACAATTACATTGGATACTGCAACGAGCGCAACACTTACTTTCTCATCGGCTGACAGCACCACAAACGAGGGAGACAATTCGCTTAGCGGCAAGACGATAGGGTTTGACAATGCGTCTGCCACTGATGAAAAGGTATCCATTAAATCGCTCACTGTTGATTTTAGCGAAGTGACCTTTGATGAGCCCGGTGTTTACCGCTATGTGATAACAGAAGCGGGAACTATCAGCGGCGTAACAAATGACAGCGACACGACGATCACCCTGGATGTTTATGTTGTTGACAATAATGGTGCACTGGAGCTCAACAGCTATGTTCTGCATAAGGGCGAAGATGCTCCTGCAAAGAATCCGGCGACTACACCTGCAGCACCTACACTTGCTGACAAGACTACGGGCTTTTCAAACGTATATGATACCCAGAATCTTGAATTCGGTAAGGAAGTTACGGGAAATCAGGGCTCAAAGGATAAGCGCTTTGCTGTGACCGTGAGGACCACAGGTGCAAATGCGGCAACTGTTTATCAGCTTGATGGCAACTGGGAAAAAGAGCCTGACAAGAAATCAGCTACAAAATATACGGCGGCTGATATGCAGACTGCCAACAATGTGACCAGCCTGACAGGCGCACAGCTCAATGCAGGATATACATTCTATCTTTGCGACGGCGAGTATGTTAAGGTGAAGGGTCTTGAGGTAAACAGCACTACTCCTGTGACCTATGCCATTACCGAGGATGCCGAGGAATATAAGTCCACAGAAACGATAGCAGCGACCGTTGCTAAGTATAACGATATAAACCACACGGATCCCGTTTCCGGAAGCATTGCAGCAGACAAGGATGTTTACACAGGATATGTAAACGAGCGTGAGGGTGTTATCCCCACAGGCGTTATCATTTCGATAGCTGCACCTGCGGCTCTTGCCGTGATCGTTGCCGGATGCCTTGTATATCTCAATGTCAAGAGAAAGAGAGAAGACTCCGAGGAGTGATCTGTGACTTCATTAAAGTTCTGGAAGGGCGTAAACAGAGCCTATGACCGTTTGCTGACGGTGATACTGGGTATTATTCTTCTTATAGCCTGCTACTGCATCTATGACAGCTACTGGGTGTATTCCCATGCGGATGACGATAGCCTGCTGAAATATAAGCCCACAGCGCCCGGATACGACCCCGACGATTCGCCGATAACACAGGATATGGTCGGCTGGATAACCATTGACGACACGAATATCGACTATCCTGTTATGCAGGCGGACGACAATGTCAAGTATCTTAATACCGATCCTCTCGGAAAATATTCGCTCTCGGGAAGCATCTTTCTGGACTGCTCTAATTCTCCTGACTTTTCGGACGATTATTCGCTCCTTTACGGTCATCATATGGAGTATGGCAAAATGTTCGGAGCGCTGGATGATTTCCTGGACGAGGAATATTTAAGAGAGCACCGAAGCGGCGAGCTTATTATAGGCCGTGACGGCAGCGATCTTCACACTCTCAGCGTTTTTGCCGCTATGAAGGCGGATTCATCGGACGATGAGGTGTTTACGACCGGGAACCCCGGGAGGGCAGAGTTTATCGAGAAAAACGCCGTGGTCTTTATCGGTGAGCCGAAGGGCAGAGTGGTGGCTCTTTCGACTTGTGCAGACGGGGACACCACAGCCAGAACACTAGTGTTTTGTTATATCAAGGAATAGTTTCCTTCTTTTGCCGTTTCAAGGGCGCAGCAGAAAGCGCCCTTGAAAAAACGGCATATACTATCGTTTTTTAACGTCCATTTTAGATCATACGTACTTTCTGTATTCCTTTTCAAGCGTGATAAGGACGAGGAGGAAGATAAGAATGAAAAATAGATTCAATAGACTAATAGAGCGTGCTGTCAGCGCTTTGTCAGCTGTGGTAATGGTCTTTGGCAATACGGCCCCGATCGCTTCGTATGCTGAAGATCCGGTCGTGTATGCTCATACTATCAATTTGTTTGACATACAGCTGACAGGCGGTGCCGAGTATTCGTCTGCATTTAAGGATAACAGTGCGAAGAAAGATACTGATCCGATAGACGGATATGTATGGACAGCATCCAATTCCAATTCGGGTCACAAATTTATCTATACGGTAGACTTTTCTCTTTCCGGTCAGGGCATAGGTGATAACGAGACTCAGCTTATCAAGGAGGGCTTTGTAGAGATACATATACCCGCTCATATACTGCGCCTGAAGGGTCAGAATCAGGCCGGCGGAAGCGGTGAGACCAAAGAATACGCTGATGTTATCGAACTGTCTGTTCCTAAGGCGTCTGATGTGTCGATGATCCCGCAGTATGATGCCTCCGGGGCACCTGTGGTGGATGAGCACGGGGATATCGTTTATGTTTATGATACCGACTATGACTTTCTCTATAAAGAGGCGACCGATGAAAACGGCGATCCGGAGATCGTTATATATAATATAAAGCCGATCTCGGCAGGTCAGGTCTATGAGTTCCCTATGGCTTATAAAATGCTCTATAACACATGGGAATATGAGGATCTGGGTGAGTCCGATGCGGCTAAAGCATCTGTCGTTATCGACAGCTGGAAAAAGGATTCTCAAACGCAGGATGCTTCCGATGATAAAGATGAGATCAGAGCCAAGACCCGTGAAATACCTGTTCATATCAATACGGGCGCTGAGATAAAGTCGACTGAAAAGGCAGTAAAGCAGAAAGATATTACAGAGCTTCTGACAGCCGACCAGCTCGAAGCACTGAGCTATATAAAGGGACACGGTCTTGCTCTCGGCGCTGAGAGGGATGACTACCTTTACATGGTTTGGCAAATAGAGTCGAAGGTCTCGACCGTCACACAGAAATATAACTATACAGTATCGGACAGACCGGGAGTGCTTGCCGGGACCGATGCGAAAGACAAAACGCATTCCGTACAGGGTGAGTTTGTCGCCATGAATGTTTCTAACGGCGATTTCCAGACTCCTCCGGCTGATGGGGACGGATACCATTCGGTAACAGTCAATGCGCTCACGGGCGACGCTCCCTATTCGATAGTCATAACCAGATATGCTAAAACAGACACGGATGAGATAAACGATGCTCCGAGAAACGGTTCCTATAAGGCGATCAACGATGCACGGGGACAGGTAACACCCGCAGACGAAAAAGATAAGGTCACTGTAAGACAGGATCAGGCTGAGTTTATCTATGAAAGAAAAAATCCGAACATCCCGCCTCTGATCGAGGGATACACTGCTCTCAAGAAAGGGCTCACTACAAGCTATGAGCTGAATAATATCCTTGAGGACGATGCCCCTGTCACCGGGCTTAAATACAGCACTGAGTCAAAGATGTATTCCTACGGCAATACGATCCGTGACCTTACGCAAAAGCTGCATGACAGTATTTTTGCGACTGTTAACGAAAATGATTTATCCGTTACTTCTCCGCTTGGTGAGTATACAGCCACGGTCGGAGAAACAGGCTATAAAAAGGACGGCGTATCGGTACCCACGAACAATGAAATGACAGCGGAAGAACTTCTTAAGATCGTTTCCGTAGAGCTTGCATCCTCGTTTTACGGACAGAAGGATGTAACATATTCCTTTACTGACAAGGATATTTCATTGTTACAGCCCGGAAACTCAGCCAATTCACTGGCTCTTTCGCCGGATGATTATTGCTTCAGCGGACTTGGCTTTACATTCACCGCAGATAAGGTCAGCTTTGACCCCGATACAATGTCGTTCAGCGGCGAGCCGATAACCGATCGTTCAGGCTATGAACCCGGTTCAACGATCGATCTGTATGTTTATATAGACGGCGGTGACGTGCCTGTGCTTGCAGCAAAGTATCATCCTGATACGAACCTTTTCAGCGATGTGGATGCAAGCATCGTTTCGGCGCAGTCACCATCAGATATAAGATTTGCGGAGGGTTCAAAGGTCACCGGATATCAGCTGACCACGAGCAACAGGTATTTCTGCGTACAGCTTAATACAAAGCCTTTGGTCACGATAAACCCCACAGACAGTGTCAAGAGCTTTCTGAACAGATATGGACAGCCGGGAGATCTCAAGCAGGTGAATGTCCAAAATACCGGCTGCTATGAAGTAAAAGGACATGATAACACACTGCTGTTCAGAAAGAACGTTTCAAACGTTGACCTTGTGTCTCAGGATAAGAGAACGTCGTCTATCTCGAAGACCGCAAGAAATGAGAATGCTGATGCTATAATCGGCAAGGACGGCGAATCATACAGGACGATAAACGATACGCTCAATCGCCAGTACATCGTTACATGGGAAACCAAGGTGCAGGAGCTCTATTCGGGCTCTATCGACGGCGTTGCGGTGGAAAATGTTCCTGTCGAGCAGCAGTCAGGTGTGTTTTATGATCTCCTGCCGCTTCACAGTGACCTCATTGACGGAAGCGTTAACGTTTATATCGATGACAGTAAAACACCGCTGCCTCCGTCTTCGTTCAGGATACTCCCGAAAGAAGAAGACCATGCAGGCTCGGGACAGACACTGGTGACGATCGAGGTCTATTCGCCGTGCAGCAAGAATTATCGTGTGACCTATGCAACGGTCCATTCTCATGCAGATATCCAGGACTATGGCGCAATGGTCAATAATACTGTCGCTTATCAGACAGGAAATGCGAATATAGGCGAAGGTTATCCGGATAACGGCGGTAATCATGCGGTATCAAAGTCGGCTTATATGACCGGACTTGACCCGGAGAACGGAAAAGCCAAAAGGTTTATTTATGCGGAAGCAACGGAAAACATCGTTGCGCTCATCCAGACCTCATCGGGTATTTTTAAATACGTTTCTTCAAAATCTGATCCTTCGCAAAAGCAGAGCGCTACTGTACATCCCGGCGAGGACTATACATATCACTTCCGTATGAAAAATGCTGCGAGCACAAAGGCTCGTGATATAGCTATCCTTGATTCCGTGGAGAATTACAGAACAGTAGAAGGAAAACGTTATAATTACGGCATCAACAGGGACAGAGAATGGAACGGTAAGATAAAGAGCTTCAATCTGTCAGCTGTCGAGAACCGTATGGGCGGATATGCCGGTGATCTGCACCTGTTTGTTTATACGGGTGATGAGATAGTGGATTTTGATAATGACGTTCAGTATTCGGACGCTGTGAACCGTCAGAATCTGCTGAAATCCATTCTTGGTGAGCTTCCACAGGATAATGCCGGCTATGTGGAGCATGACGACTGGAAAGAAGTGAACTGGAAGTCTCCCGGCGATCTCAGCAAAGTGACTGCATTTATCGTTTATACAGGACCGAACTTCACTCTGCCGAAGGGTGCGAGCATTAGCTTTGCTGTAACGATGACTGCGCCGGATTCACTTAAGGATAAAAGAGATGTCGATCCGGCAAGCGGAAAATACCTTACACCTCTGAAGACCTATAATAATGTGTATCGTTCGTTTACAAATATGCCTGTTGACCCAAGCGACAGTACCAGTACGCTTGAGCAGTATTATTACACCCATTTTGACTATACCGAGGTATCCTATAAGGTCACGGGTGCGCTTGAATTTGCAAAGGCCGACAGCAAAACGGGCGACAAGATCGGCGGGGTGGAATTCAGCCTGAAGGGTGTTTCAGATTATGGCAGCACATATGATGAAAAACTGGTGTCCGACAGGCAGGGACGTGTTCTTTTTGAAAATCTTGAAAAAGGAACCTATACTCTGACAGAGACTGCTTCGGACGACGACCATATGATCGACAATGATCAGAAAAAGGTAACTGTTCTGCCTGACGGCCATATCACTATCGTAAGGATCGACGGTAAAGAGCTTGAAAAAGAAAACGGTATCTACAAGATCGAGAATGACCCGAGACCTCATACGGATATCGTGTTCTCAAAGGTAGATTCTGTTACAGGCAGCGGCATAAGCGGTGCAAAATTCACGCTCAAAGGCACATCTGACCTGAACTCTGCCGTTGATATGACAGCATACAGCATGGGCGGCACTGTTGCTTTTGATTCCGTCGAGCCCGGCAGCTATACGCTTACCGAGGAATATCCTGCCGCAGGCTATGCTGCGCCTGTTACGAATACATACGCAGTAACAGTCACCAAAACAGGTAATTATTCGGCATCATTCACCATTGAAGGTGCTGCAAATAATACTATCAGCAACGATCCGCTTGCGAAAACCAAGCTCATCAAGGCTGACAGTATAAGCAAAAATGCCCTTGACGGCGCCGTTTTCACCATTACCGCACCGTCTGCTCTTAATGACAGATATGAGGCACTGAAGCAGGCTTATGCTAAAAGGGAAGAGTCAGGTGACTTCAAATGGTCGTTTGACGGCACAAACTGGACTCAGACACTTACAGCCGGCAGTATCAAGGGTGAGTTCGCAGTCGTTCAGCTGATACCCGGCAGCGGATATACGCTCTCAGAGACGACTGCACCAAAGGGCTATGCTCCGATAGCTGACAAGACCTTCAGCGTGTCGGGAAGCATTGTTGAATTTGATGACAGCAGGGCGCTGGAATATATTGTGCTCAATACCGCAACACACGAGTATGATACGGCATCTCCCGAAAACGCCGAATATATCCGTGTGAGTGATGAACCGACATTCGAGGATAAAAAGAGCATCGACAAATCATGGGTAGGCAGCGTGACAGTTGACCAAAGCGACCCGAAATTCCCGAAGGTGCATCTGAAAAATGAGAAGCCGGAGGAGAAAATCACAGTTGTTACGATCGATAAGGCGAAGCTGCGCGGTTTCTTTACAAGTTCTGGTTGGACCAGCTATGTATCAGCTTTTAAAAAGATAGATAAAGATGCGCTTCAATCTCAATTTCCGGAATTGTTGGACAGTGAGGGCAATTTCAAACTAAACCCAACAACAGGTGATTGGACTGTAAGAGACTGTAAAGATACAAGTGCAGAGCATTCTGATGAAACCGGTAATTTTTATGTATGGAGAAAAAACAATTCTTCTCAAGGTACAGATTATTACTGGTACAGCGATGCGAATATCAAGTATATGCCGGAAGATTGCAGTAACTTGTTTGATGGACTTTCAAATTTGGGAAATGATGGTTCTGCATTGGATCTGAGCGAGTTTGATTTTAGCAATGTATCAAACGTTAGCAATATGTTTAACAATTGTAGGAAGATCACGCAAATTACATTTCCGCAAGGTGGAAATGTAGCGGTGGACAGTTGTGTAAATATGTTTAATAATTGCAGACTATTGCAATCACTCGATTTGAGTTGGCTGAATACATCAAAAGTCACAAATCTGAGCAATATGTTCTATGATTGCCAAAAACTCCGGTACATAATAACAGATCCAAATAAATTTGTATCTAACGAGGGACTAACAAGTGTTAGCAGGTTTTTATCACGATGTGGTTACTTAGAAGGTTTTGGTACATTAGAGGATATACAGAATCACACTATCAATTTGTCCGGTTTTGGCAACTGTCCTAATTTAACTGATTTATATAACTTTATAGGTGGCTGTTGGTCGGATAATAAATATGTACCTAATGATCAAAACAAATATTATCTCATAAAAGTGATCGACCTGTGCAATTTCAATCCCAGCCCAAACTGGGCAGATAATAACGACGATGAATGGGTATTTCACAGAATACAACCTGAGGGCGGAGTTATTGTATATTCGGGTGATTGGTCATCGACAAAAGGTGGCTGTAAAGTATATGATACGATCTTCAAAATAGGCAATTTATCCAATGTAACAAAAAACGCATCAGGTACAAAGAATTATGCATCCCAACTCCACCCCTATGATGAATCAACGGGAGAAGGCTATTTTACCGACCCCACATTATCACCAAATTACAAACCCACGAATAACGCACCACAATCTGCTCCACGCCGCCTGACCGCAAATGCCCCACTAAGGGTTTCAGCTGCGCCTGACTATTCAGCAGCACCAAACGGCTTTACACCTATGTCACCCGCAAGTGAGACCAAGGCGGTCGAAGCAGACCCGAACCGCAAGACAGAATTTGTTTATGAGTATATAACGGGCGAGGACGGCACTCTTGTCAGCACTGGTGTCTACACTGTGCCTCAGACGATAAAGCTTACCATTCGTGTGCCTGTTGACGAGACCAGTGTGATCGAGTATTACTATACAAGACAGACTACCGCAACATGGAAAAACGTAAAAAGCGGACAGTCACCTGACTGGAAGCTCGAAATGAACGTCAACAATGCTGACGAGGAGATCTATCTCTGGGAGGAGAAGTTCGGAACATACACCGCTGATACCTCCGATAAAGAGCCGAAGATAACGACCGGCAATGACGGCAAGGCACTGCTTGTGAATACCGCAACAGATCAGGACACAGGCTCGCTCACGCTGAAAAAGACAATGAAGGATGATATCATTCTCGACCCCGAGCAGACGTTCACTTTCAATGTCACTATGAAAAACCCGGATGATTCAGCCTATACAAAGGCTCCGTTCAATGCTGAGGGCAAGGCATCGATCGAGCTGAAGGCTGATGAAGAGTTTACTCTGTCGGGTCTGCCGGTCGGAACGAAATACACTGTCAGCGAAACGATAGACAGTGCTGTTTCGGATCTGTATGAGACCGTCACCGTTCAGCTGCCGGCAGGAACTATCACTAAGGATACTGCGGATGCTGCTGAGATACAGAACAGGATCAAAACAAGGGATCTGCAGCTTAGCAAGCAGTCTCTGCTGTATGAAAATAAAGGCACAGGCACGCTCGATCCTCTTGGTCTTGATGAAGATCCGGAATGGAGAGACTCGGAGTTTTCTTTCACAGTAATGGTTTCGGGACTCGTTCCGGAATATGAGTATTCTTATGGCACGGATAAGTTCACAAGCGACAAGAGCGGCACTGCGAACGTATCGGTCAAGCTCAGACAAGGTGAAGACATAACGTTTACAGGCCTTCCCGCAACAGCTGTGTACACTATCACCGAGGAGACCCTGACGGATACGAGCCTTGCGGAGTATTTGCAGACTAATGATGCCGATACAGAAGCAGGTGTCACAACAGGGCAAAAGTCCGTTAAGGATGTATCATCGGTGACATTTACAAATACAAAGACTCTGATACATGACAAGTATGTCATCACTGTCAAAAAGAACTGGCTGGACGAAAACGGCACCGTGATGCCTGTTGCGGACGACGGAACTATCATGAAGGCAGGCGGTTCGGCTTCTGAACCGACGATACCGTCGTTTTTGAACACCTATCTTGGAAGGGCGTTAAAGTATACCGTTGACGGGAAAACGTACTTTATGAACGTTGAACCAAAGTTTAAGACAGTCAAGCTGAATAAAGCCAATAAATGGCAGGAAGAAGTCTCGGGACTGGAAAAAACAAAGACCGTAAGCACCGGCGACAGCAACACAGCTGTTTATGAGTATGTTTATTTCCTCTGGGAGGACTGTCCTACCGCATATAAGCCTTATGAGAATGCTTTGAACAAGGTCACGGAGGTCATCAATTCGGATGAGTATTCTTTCTGCCGTGAGGAGACCGTGGCAGGGATAGCTTATACTTATTCGCTTCAGAATCAGAAAGTGCCGACACATTCGCTTGAAGTGAACAAAACGGTCACGGGGAATTTTGGCGACAAGTCGGAAAACTTTAACTTTGTCATCAGATTTTCCGCTCCCGACGGTACGCCGATCACCGGTACAGGTCTGCGTGTAACGTTCAATGGCGCAAGAAACCGTACTATCACTCTTGAAAATGACGGTTCCTTCACTTTCACGCTGTCTCACGGTGAAAAGATCGTTTTTGAAGGTCTGCCCGAAGCATCGGTATATACGCTGACGGAAAAGCAGGCAGATGACTACTCGACTACGATCAAACGGACTGTCAGCAGCGCTGAAGATGTGACGGTCGACGGAAAAACAATATCCGGCAAGCTCGATAGCGATCATGCTGTTTTGTATACGAACACCCGTACAGGGACATTGCCCACCGGCATTGACCTTGGTGCCACAGCAGCGGCTGCGGCAGCTTTGACAGCAGCACTCGGTATCGGATACCTGAAGCATCGAAAGAAAGAAGAAAATAAATAAGGCTAAACTCCCGTATCCTGCGTAGATACGGGAGTTTTCATTTGTTGTGACCCTTGGCGGACAATGCGGCTCAGACAGTACACGGGCGCAGGATAATATATTCATATCAGGGCCTGTGCGGGATATATGGTAAAATATATCAACTAAAAACGCATTTAATACAGCATATTGAATGTGTATATGTATATTATTTTGTTTAACAGTAACAATTAATCATTATTTATTTCAGAATTTTATTGACTTTTAACAACAATTGTTGTATAATAGATATGAATAAGTATCACGGAAAAGGAGGCGGTAATATGAGCGTTCCAGAAAAGCAGACGACGGTCAACGGCGTCAGAGCGATCGAGCTTTATTATCGTGTTATCCGTGAGATATCAAGCGGCTCTACCGCTTTTTTTCAATCACAGACACGATTGAACACTCCGGGGTTGGGAACACTGATGCCCGAGAATTATCGTGATGTTGCTGAGGTCACAAATCAGTGTATAACGCTGTTCGATCTCGAACTGCTCCAGGCACTGGAGGCTGTCAACACATTCAATGAAAGAGAGCTGAGGTTTGATTGGATATCGGTCTATGCTTCGGCTAAATACCTTGTAGACCCGAAGGCAGAGCGAAACATACTGACCTATTGTCAGAAGCTGGAGGTGCCTACGAACAAGGTCTGCTTTGCTCTTTCCGAGAAGATATTGGAGGAAACAGACGGTGCGGCTGCAACTACGCTAAAGCACCTGAGAAACCGTGGCTTCCATTTTATGGTCACAGATTTCGGAAATGACACCTGCCCGATAATGAGGCTGTCCTCCTATGAGTGTGACTATGTTATGCTCAGCCCGGAGATAACGGGCTTTCTTGGCAAGGATGACCGTTCGGATGCTGCTGTAAAGTCGCTTATCGACTTTGTGTCCGACCTGGGAGCCGAGCCGATAGCGGACGGAGTTTTCAGCAGCCTTCAGGCAGAAAAGCTTTATGGCTTTGAATGCAGATACTGTGCAGGATCTCTTGCGGGAAAGTATAATGCTGAGAGGTATGTAAGAAAAAGAGGAGATGAAGACTGATCTTCCTTGTTGAATATCAATTGTCCGACAGGCCGCAGATAAGGCTTTATGGGCATAAAGAAATGGAGAATTGCTTTGGACGAAAAAATCAGAGATGTTCTTGAACTGCGAAGAACAGCTAAGGAGGTCAAGCGCCATGTCGTCATCATGCGTATCATGTCGCTGCTTCTGGTCATACTGATCGCTATCGTTGCAATAGCCTATGCGTTTTCGTATTTCTATGACAAATACGGAAGCTTTACGGTAAAGATCAGCAAATATGATATGCTTCAGCAGGGTCTATGCTTGTCGGAGACGCCCGAATATGACAGGGCCAATGCCCAGCTGAATGCGGATATCGTTTATGATATGACGAACATAAGCGGTGAAGACCTTCCGGCAAATATTGACAAAATAAACGGCAGTCACAATGGCGACAGTTATATCGCCTACACCTTTTACCTGATAAATTCGGGCGACGATACTCTTACCTATACAGGCAGGATGACTATCGAGAACGTGACGAACCATGTTGACGAAGCGATAAGGATAGCGCTTTATGTCAACGGTGAAAAAACGGTATACGGCAAGACCAAATCAAACGGCGGCGGAAAGGAATCCGATTGTGATAAGGAATTCAAATCATCAACGGTCGTGATGACGAACAAGCGCACGAAATTTGAGTCTAAGGCCAAGGATAAATACACTGTTGTTATCTGGCTTGAGGGCAATGACCCCGACTGTACCGATGAGCTGATAGGCGGAACGCTGAAGCTCGGTATGGACTTTAAGATAACGGAATCTACCTGATAGGATTAAGGAGTAAGGAATATGAAAAAAGCGATTAAGATCATTTTTGATGTGTTGGCATGGGCTGTTCTGATACTGGCTCTGCTCGTAACGATACTGGTGTTCTCGTCTGACCGGAACAACGGTGTCGCAAACCTGTTCGGCTTTATGCCGATGACCGTAGAGTCGGACTCGATGAAGCCTACGTTCAAGAAAAATGACCTTATCATCGTCAAGGAGATAGACGACGTTAAGTCACTGAAGAAAAATGATGTTATAACATTCTGGACCATCATCGACGGACAGAAACAGAAAAACACGCATAGGATCGTGGAAGTTGTTAAAGAGGGCAAGTCTGTAAGCTTTATTACACGAGGCGACAACAATGCCATAGATGATGAGATCCCTGTTGGAGCAGGAGATATCATCGGTAAATGGACGGATTTCAAGATCTCCGGCTTCGGAAAGGTCATGGATTTTCTGAGGACCAAGACAGGCTTCTTTATCTGCATAGTTATCCCTATGGCGATATTCTTCCTGTTCGAGCTGTATAAGTTTATTATGACAGTCAACGAGATCAGAAAGCCTAAGCTTACTGAGGATGATGAGGAAGAGATAAAGAAGAAGGCTATCGAGGAGTATCTTGCAAGCCAGAAGGCCAAGGATGAGGCTGAAAAGGCCGGAGAAGCAGGAGAGACCGGGGAGCCGGCAGAGAAAGCAGAGCAAAAGCCTGACGAAGAAGAGAAAAAGACAGAACAAACAGAGAACGCAGGGGAGTAATGGATAAAGAGTTCTTCCCAGTGTAATGACAGATCTATTGATCGGAGAAGAATATGAATAGTTTCCTTAAATGGTTTTTTGTCTTCATGTCCGAGATGCTAAAAGGCTTTGCACAGATCTTTTCGGGTCTGTGGAACGGATTGAAGCAGATATTCAACATTAAAAACTACATAAATATATTCAAGACCTACTCTACCGATTTCGGCGCTTTGGGCTGGATACTTGCGGTCCTCGCTATCATAGTGGTCGTGGCTATCTATGTCCTGATAGTGTTCATTATCATCTTTGCGATAAGAAAATACATCAGGTTCAGACATTCGATAGTCTCTAATGAGGACCTTCTGGAAGAGATAGCTCACCTGCAAAGGCAGGTCTTGAAGATGACCAAGGAAAAGGACGAGATAATGGCGATGAAGGTCGCTCAGATGGGTATACCCACCTCGGGTGCGCTGTCGCTGGCGGACGGAACGTTCGGTACAGGGCTCGAGGGCGGCGAGGGCGCTCCCGAAGCTCAGGGCGTTGCCGAGGACGGTATCGTTCATACGAACGATGTCAGGTTCTCGAAGCTCATTGAGGTCGATAACTTCTACAAGACCTATGAGCCGCCTGAGTATGACAACTCTATCACGCTTGCACAGTTCTGCGATATGTACCGCAACTTTGCCTGCTCGAGGATGCACCTGTTCTATGAGCCGAAAACCATATGGCTCTTTGTTGCGGGTATGGCTTCTACAAAGCTTATCATCCTTCAGGGTATTTCCGGTACAGGTAAAACTTCGCTGCCTTACTCCTTCGGAAAGTTTTTGGGCAACGATACCACTATCGCATCCGTTCAACCTTCCTGGCGTGACAGGACCGAGCTTTTCGGTTACTTCAATGAGTTTACCAAAAACTTCAACGAGACCGAGGTGCTCAAAAGAATATATTCGTCAAACTTTAATAACGATATCAACCTTATCCTTCTCGATGAGATGAATATCGCCCGTATCGAGTATTATTTCGCAGAGATGCTGTCCATACTCGAAATGCCGAATGCGGATGAGTGGGAGCTCGACATCGTTCCGAACGTGTGGAGCACCGACCCCGAGAAGCTCGACAAGGGCAAGCTCGTTATACCTCAGAACATATGGTATATCGGAACAGCTAATAACGACGACTCGACCTTTGCTATTTCCGATAAGGTCTACGACCGTGCTCAGCCTATAAACCTTGATGCAAAGGGTATTGCCTTTGAAGCTCCCGATCAGGGACCCATACATATGGGCTTCGATCACATTGTTGCTCTGTTCGAGGAGGCATGGGACAAGTATCCTATATCCCAGGAGAACCTCAAGAAGATCCAGCAGCTTGACCTTTGGGTGATCGAAAAGCTCAGAGTGGCTTTCGGTAACCGTATCCTTAAACAGATGGGTCTGTTCGTGCCTGTATATGTAGCCTGCGGCGGCGAAGAGCTGGACGGTATAGACTACGTTCTGGCAACTAAGATCTTCAGAAAGTTTGAATCTCTCAACCTTGCGATGCTCAGAGATGAGCTGCGTGAGCTTGTTGTTTACATCCAGAAGTCTTTCGGAAAGAACCAG
This sequence comes from Ruminococcus sp. UBA3800, assembly GCA_002368715.1. Lineage (GTDB taxonomy): Bacteria > Bacillota > Clostridia > Oscillospirales > Ruminococcaceae > Hominimerdicola. The sequence continues at coordinate 9,134 of DFEO01000077.1, read as the reverse complement.
ATGAAGGAATCTGTGGCTTATCTCGAAAGGCTCCAGAAGCTGTTCTGATATGGCATCATGACAGCCCAGTCCCCGAAAAGGTGGTGAAATGATTGAGCGGCTTATATGGCGAATGGTATGAGGATTTCAAGGAATCTATGGCAGCGTTCGGCGATGATGAGCTTTACGGCAATCTTGAGTCGCTCATTCAGGCCAGCAGGAACACCTTTGCTGTCAACCGTAAGCTTATGGCAAAGGCTATCGACGTTTCGTGGGTAGAGACCATAGAGAACGGACTTATCCATGTTGATAATGTGCTGAGAGACCCAAGGCGCACCATCGAGGACGTTGAGGAGATCGTGCCTATTGCGCTTTCAAGAAAGATAACGGTGGAGTCTGTAAAGCATCTGGCTCAGCACACCGACCTTATCCAGAGCGTTGACAGGAAGACAGGCAAGATCACCCCTTCCAAGATCCTTAATATCCATAAGGAAGAAAGCCTTATGACCTATGAGAACAAGTTTGTGAACACTCTGGTCGACAGGCTGTACATTTTCATAAACACCAGATATGAGAAGCTTGCTCAGGTGTCACGTGACGAGGAGGTATATACCCTCGGCTATGACACCTTTATTGACAACGGAGCAGGCGGCAAGATGAAGATAGAGGTCAAGCTCGAAACGACGGAGAGCCTTGACACCTATGACGATAACGGCGTTTCGATCTGGCAGAGGGTCGAGAAGCTGAAAAAGGCGATCGAGGGATATAAAGGGTCCGAGCTTTGTACGACGCTTGGGAACACCTATATCAGACCGCCTGTTATGAGAACGAATGCGATAATGAAGAATGTCGACCTTAAAGCGTGTCTTGCGCTGTGGCAGTATATCGAGAGCTATGATAAGGTCGGCTACGAGATAAATGTCGAGAATACCGCCGTAAAGCCCGATGACAGCTATGTCGAGGACTTTTATAAGGTAGTGGCGCTCAATCTGCTTCTTTTCAGGAATTATACCGAGCATGGCAAGGATGACAGCTTTACCGAGCTGAAGACTGCAAAGCTCAAAAGGCTCCAGCCGAAGTTTTTGAAGCATTTTGAAAAAGAGCTTGCGTCAGATTACGGTGTTATTGCGGATGCGGTGCCCGGCTATATCGGCTCGGACGGCGACATAAGGGTGAAGAGGACCTTCCCTAAGGATGTCAGCGGAATGTTCGATGAGATAAGCAAGTGTATCGACATCGAGAAGAATTTCCTCGCCGCGAGAGAGCTTGAAAGGCTGGAGAGACAAAAGGCCGCCGAGGAAGCGGAGAGACTCAGGCAGCTGGAGATCGCAAAGCGGGAGGAAGAAAGACGGATCGAGGAGGCAAGACTTGCCGAACTCGAAAGGATAAAGAAGGAAAAGGAAGAAGAAGAGCGCAGGCTTCAGGAGATGCTCGAACAGAAGCGGCGTGAGCAGGAGGAAGAAGAAAGACGAAGAGAGCGTGAGGAAGCCGCCAGACTTGCCCGCCTTGAGGAGAGGCGCAAGCGTGAGGAAGAGGAGCGCCGCCGCCGTGAGGAGGAGGAAAGGCTCGAGGCTGAAAGACGCAGGATAGAAGAGAACAAGTCTATGATCGCCAGCGAGCTCGGTGATGCCGAGGGCGTTGAGGTTAAGACTGAGGACGAGGAAGAGCTCAGGAAGAAGGCTATGGAGGATCTCACGGAAGAGGAGATCGAAGAGGCCAAGGCTTCTATCGAGGAGGCAAACGAGGAGAACGAGGGCGAAGAACCCGAGGTCTTCGAGGATCCGAGAGAGGTAGCTGCCAGAATGAAGCTCGAGCAGCAGAAAAAGGAGAAAGAGCGCAAGGAGAGAGAACGTGCCGAAAGGCTCAAGGCCGAAAGACAGTATTTCGAGAGCAAGCCTTTCCACGTTATCAGAAAGCAGTATTCAAAGAACCCGATCTATGCGATACCCAGGTTCATACGCTACATCCTTTCACATTTCTTCGGACTTATACCCAAGGATACCGACGATCCCGATCTCAAGGAGATGCTCGCAAGAAGAGAAGCCCGGAAGGCTGAGAAGGAGCGTGCAAACGAGAAGCGCAGGGAGATGGAGGTATACTACAAAAAGTACGGCGGAACGTTCAAGTATCGCTTTATGCGGTGGATAGGCGACATAAAGTTCAAGCGCAAGAAGAAAAAGCAGCGCAAGAGCCAGCCTTTGCCGAAGTATACTCCGCCCGATCGCACTCCCGAGCAGCAGCGTGAGATAGATGTCGAGATGGCAAGGCTCTATAAAGAGTATCATGTCGGCAGGATAGAAAAGATCAGGCGCCGCTTTGAGGACCGCAGGAAACAAAAGGAAAAAATGGCTGAAGAACAGCAGCAGGGAGGTTGAGTGCTGTCTTGAATGAGAATGAGGAGAACATCGCAGAAGAGACAGCCGCTCCCGTGACAGCTGAGCAGACAGAAGAAGGTGCCGCAGATGAGGTTTTGGAGGATAAGGCAGTGCAAAGCTCCGAAAAAGCAGGATCTGAAGGCGTGAATGATGCTCCCGTGGAAGAACACGACAAGAAGCCCGAGGATGAGCAGGAGACTGCTGACGATGTGCAGGAAGCTGCCGGCAATGAACCCGAGGATGAGCAGGAGACTAACGGCAAGGAGCCTGAGGAGGCTCCCGGGAAGGAAGAGACCTCGGATAGCCCCGATGAGCCCGACGATGCTGAGGGCGCTGAGGAAGAAAAAAGCAGCCTGCTTTCCAGGATAAAGAACGGCTTTGCTGCGGCTATCCTTGTGGCGGCAACGGTCTTTACCGCCTATGTTATGATAAACACAGGTCTTGGCAAGCCCGTCAATGTATTCGGGCACTATGTGCTGAGGGTCATGACGGGAAGTATGGAGCCCTCTCTCCATACGGGAGATTATATCGTTGTAAAAAAAGTCGATACCAAAAGCATTAAAAAAGATGACGTTATCACCTTTTATTCCGAGGAGAGTGATGTCAAAGGCAAGCTTGTGACCCATAGGGTCGTGGACATCGCAGAGGACGGCACTTTTCAGACAATGGGAGATGCAAACCCCGTTGCCGACTCGAAGCCGGTCAGTCAGGATCAGGTGATAGGCAAATATGTCAGAAAAGCGAGGTTTTTCAGGTGGGTCAGCTCGTTTGCCGACTCAAAGAAGCTTTTGCTGGTGCTGGTCATAATCCCGCTGACACTGGTCGCATTTTATGAAATGAAGACAGTTGTAAAGCTCGGCATAAAGGCGAGAGTAGAGGACAAGGAAAACTATGAGGAGCGCAGACAGGAGCTTATAAGAGAAGCTATCGAAAAGGAAAAACAGCGTCTTGCCGAGGAAGCGGCAAATAACTCTGATAAGGAGATAAGCCATGAACCAAGAGAAACTAATGAAAAGGAGAATGATTAGTGCAATAATCATTGCAGCTATCACGCTTATCGCTCTTTTCGTGTTCATAGGTCTTTACATTGACGAAACGAGAAGGGTGCAGGATACCTATCGGAGTCAGTTCAAGATCAATCTCGATCACGTTTCCGAGGACATAGACTCGTATCTTAATGCCGAGGGAGACCTTGATATGAGATATATAAGGCTCGTTAATGATATGAGCTCGGTCAATTCGTTTGCTTTTCTGATAAACGACTTTACCGAACAGCAAAAGGCAATAAACCAGATAAATACTGCTCTGATAAAGTATCCCGAGCAGATGAGAACAAAAATGGAGGAGCTCGGAAAGGTCATAGACGATATATCGAATGACCTTGACAAGGGATACAAAAATGCTTTCAAGCTGATAGACTCTATTGATAAAAAAGGTTACTAAAATAAGGAAAAGGGTGAGTTCGATGAGTGAAAAAAGAAAACTGAAAAAAGAGATCAAGCTTTGTATGCAGACTATCCAGGAGATCGAGAGAAAGCGTTCAAGGTCTCAGTCTGCCCTTGTTCAGGCCATCCTTCTGCAGGAAGAGCCCAGCGAGAACGATGTTGAATGGTTCAACAAGTACACCGGTGAGATCACATCCTGCCGTAATCATATGATAGAGCTTCAGAAAAAGCTCAACTCTTTGCCGTAGAAAGCAGTTTCAGGCGGCAGGGGTCAGTTTGCCCATTTTTGCAAAAAACAGGCGGTCATCCTTTTATAGGATCACCGCCTGTTTGTTATTCATAATCGCCTGTTTTTGAAAGCAGGATGTGGATGTAGTCGAATTTGTTCTGTGAGGGTTCTCTGTGCTCTCTGCGCAGGGTGTATTCCGAGGTCTTTGCAGGCTCTAAGATGATAGATACCGAAGTGCCCTTTCCCTTTGAGGAACGGTGTACAAGCTGACCGCCGACTGAATCACAATAGGCCTTGACAACGGCAAGCCCCAGGCTTTCCCGCTGGCTGTCGGCGCTGTGGAGCCCAAAGGGCACGACAGCTTTTTTAAACAGTGCTTTTTCAATACCGTCACCGTTGTCCCTGACATTTATAACAGCACGCTGATCTTCGTCAGTGTAAGCCGTTACCTTGACCGACTTCGTGCTCTTGCTGTTGTACATACAGCCGTTCACGATAAGGTTAAGAACAGCCGTGAGAAACTGGTGCTTGTTGGAAACGATCCAGATATCCTCGTCACATTCAAGCTCCAGGCTGCACCCCTGCTGCCAGAGCACGCTCTCGGCACTCTCGCAAAGCGACCGGAGCACCTCACCCACATTGATGATAGATGTATGTTTTTTGCCAAGCGTGTAGAATGTGAGCTCCTCATAGTTTATAGAAGCGTTATAGCCGGCTCTTATGCGCTGCTTGATGTATTCCTTCAGCAGCTGCCGGTTTTGATTGCTGCTAAGGTCCGCAGACTCTGTTTTTGCAGCGGCAAGAGAGAGCTCTTTGAGCACCTCATACTGAACGTTCATCCTCACTCTGCGGTATTCGCTGCTTTCTGCAAGACTGATAACGTCGTTAAGATCAAAAAGTGTCGCTACATACCCCAGCAGCTCTTTGCTATCATCATAGACAGGCTCGATCTTGATAGCTTTTCTGATGCCGTCCTGTGTGATATATGAAGCCGTCAGGGTAGTCTCTGCAACGGTGTTTTTTTCAAATCCTTCGATCCTTGCTTTGCTGAAACGCACAGGCTTTTCCCTGCTGCACCATATCATCTTCATATTCTTATCCAGCAGCAAAACACAGTCATGTGAATTCTTATAGGCCTGTTTGAGGGCTTCAAAAATATCCAAGGCATTTACCTCCTCTATGGATATGAATGGCAAATAATACAAATCAAGTCATTTTATTATACCTCTTTTTTCCTTATTCGTCAAGTATGGTTACAAACTGTTGACAATGGTCGGAGGTTGTTGTATAATCAGAAAGGATAAATATGAACAATGTATGTGAATTTTTGGAGGTCTGTTATGAAGCTTATAAAGAGGCTGTCCGGGCTTTTTGCTGCGGCTGCCGCAGTATCGGTCATATGCTTCTGCGCTTGCGGGGTCAGTGCGCAGGAGATATCGGATAATACAGAGCAGGTTATGACACAGGATATCGTTGACCCCGTGACAGAGGATGACGCAGGTTACTACAAATTCATCAGCCAGCAGGAAAGCGCTGAACAGTATGCCGAGGGACTGACGCATCAGTCGAGGTTTGCAAATATCCCTAAGATAAACGGAATAGATGTTTCCTATTATCAGGGCAATATTAACTGGTCGGCTGTCAAGGCTTCGGGGATCAAGTTCGTTATCATCAGAGCCGGCTACCGTGGCTATGGATATTCGGGAGATCTGGTAGAGGACCCGAATTTCAAGACCTACCTTGCCGGTGCAAAGGCCGCAGGACTGAAGGTCGGCCTTTACTTCTATACACAGGCTATAAATACCACTGAGGCAGCTGCCGAGGCTCAGTTCGTTCTGGACAGGCTTGGCGGTCAGGCTCTCCAGATGCCTATCTATTATGATATCGAGTCCGTTGACTATGCTTCGGGAAGACTTGATACAGCAGGCCTTTCGGTGTCACAGAAGACAGCGCTCTGTAAGGCATTCTGCGACAAGATAAAGAGCGCCGGATACAGGTCCGGAGTATATGCGAATTATTACTGGCTCACCAATATGATAGACGGAGCGTCGCTTGCAAAGAGCTATCCTATCTGGGTGGCACAGTATAGCAGCCAGACCTGGTGGACAGGTCCTATGGAGATGTGGCAGTATTCGGGATCGGGTATTGTTTCGGGGATCAGCAACTACACCGATATGAACGTCTGGTATTATCAGGGCGATGAGCAGGTGTCTATGAAGATATCCGGCAGCGTTACCGGTGCCGAGACAGGAAGGCTCACCTGGTCAAAGCCTTCATCATCCGCCGCAAGATATGATGTTTACAGGGTGAACACGGACGGTACCGAAACCAAAGTGAAGAGCGTCACCACTCTTTATGCGGATTTTGCTCTTAATCTTTACAATGTCAATTATTATGTTAAGGTGTATAATTCCTCGGGAACGCAGATAGGTGCATCCTCAAACAAGGTCAAGCTCCAGGGCGGAGTTATCTCGAGCATGGCAGTATCGGGAAAAACGATGAACACCGTTTCATTAAAGTGGAGCAGCATATCCTGCGCAACAGGCTATGTGCTTTATGCCAAGAAGGCGGACGGCTCCGAAGGCTATACAAGAAGGGGTTATGTTTACACCAACAGCGGCAGGATCAGCAGCCTTGAACCCTGTGTAAAATATACGTTCTGCGTAAGGCCTTTCTATAATCCTGCCGGCACCAAGACATGGACCGACAGCTGTCAGCTGGGTCCCGTTTCGGCATCAGTGTCCGACTTGCCCGAGTATTCCAAGATCACAAACCTGAAGGTCGTTTCCACAACAACTGACAGCATTACAGTAAAATGGAGCAGTGTTCCGCTTGCGACAGCTTACAGGGTGTATATCAAGCGCAATGAGACAGGTGCGGCTTATGTGGGTCAGGCAAACATCACCGATACCACCTATACCTTTACAGGTCTTACTCCCTATAACGAGTATAAGATGGTCGTAAGACCGTTCTACGGCTCCGATCTGGGTCAGCTTTCAAATGAGCCTGTCGGGATGCCGCTGGCAATGTATAAGGTCGATCTGCTATCGAACAAGGCTGCGGACAAGGCACTTTCCGCAAAGGTCACTATAAAGACCACATCGGGGACTGCGGTGTCAACGCTTTACACCTCTGACGGATACTTCACGATCCCTTCGGATCCCACTCTCAAAAGCGGCGGTTTGTTCCTGGTATATGTTGAAGCGGATGGATTTGTAAAAAGAACGTATCTTTTGACCTTTTCCAACAACAATATATCCTCCGGCTTTACGGCGGAGCTTGCAAAGGCAGGAGATGCAAACCTTGACGGCGCTGTTGACACAGCCGATATCCTGCTCATAAAGTATAACCTCAAAAGAGGTATTTCCTTTACAGGCTATCAGGCTCTGACGGCAGATGCAAGCGGTGACGGTGCAGTGAACACTGCCGACATCACAGCTATAAAGGCAAAGCTTAAAGGTCTGGCATAATGACAAGCGGTATATCCACGAAAGGATATACCGCTTTTTCTATACCGTCAGTGTGGAATTCTTGCTTTCTATAAGCAGGAGTATCTGCTCTTCCTTTCCGGTCTCGGCATTGATATAGACAAGCACCTGTCTGCCTGTCTGAGCCTTGCACTTGAACTCATAGCAAAGTCTTTCGCTCAGGTCATCCGCAGGGATAAGTGCCTGCTGGGTGGACTCGACCGTCAGCTTCGGAGATATGCGCTTTTGCGCCGCAGAAAGAGATATCTTTGTTTCGGGATAGCGCCTGCGGTGGTGGTTAACGATATATCCTCTTGCGTCGTATCCGAGTATCTCGCCGTTGTCGAGCGCCACCGTGACCTTGATAAGGTCGGTATAGCAGCAGACCCTGAGATCCTGATAGGCGAAATTGACTGTCATCACATTTGCATAGTTCTCATAATAGGTCGTCCTCAGAGAGTCCATACCAAGGTCTTTGAGAAAGTCCTCGGCCTTGGCAATGGCTTGCTTATCCGAGAGCTTTGCAGCTGAGGGTTGACGGGATTTGAGAAAATATGAGACAAAGCCGCCCTGCCTTGTGACCTCACAGCACACCTCGTTTTTCTTGTCCGAAAAACGCCAGCCCGGCATATGCCCCTTTATCTGTTCCGAGCCTGTCAGATCCTCGGCACCTATCCCGAGCACCATACGGCATTTTGTCAGTGCCTCCTGCTCGGTAACGTCAGGCTCGTCCTGAGTCAGCAGCGGTTGCTTTTCGAGGATATTATCTGAAAACGGCCCGTCATAGATAAGTCTGGGATAGCTGCTCAGACTTTCGGTCATCTCGCCAAAGCCGTCCGCAACATCGGGCAGCCTGCCTGTGTCGTCAGGCTCGAACACAGTCTCGCCGCTCAGAGCGCTGTCTCTGAGCAGCTGCATCTGCTCGCAAAGCCCGTTTGAAAACTCATAGAGCTTCGATATATTTGCATATTCCTTTTCTGAGAGCGTTTCGCCGTTTGCAAGCTTTCGGCTGAGACTCATCGAGTAGTCTCCGACCTGAGACAGGAACTTGTTCACCGTTTCAAGGTCGCTGCTCTGAGAGGGGAGCTGTGCCAGCGCTGCTTTTGCACTGACAGCCTTTGTGCAAAGCTGGACCGATAGGTCACGGTGCATATCGGCAGAGGCCGCATAAAGCTCCTTTTCCAGTGTCTGGTTCACGCCCTCTATCTCGTCCGAAAGGTCACCGATAGCCCGCTGATAGGCGTATTCACGAGAGAGTGTGAGGTCACGGTTCTCGCCTGAGAGCATCATGGTCTTCGCTCCAAGAACAGCGCCGGCCGCAAGCATCAGCGAGAAGGTCTTTATAAGTGCTCTTTTTGTTATTTTCATTCCTTACTCCTTAGTGTACGAAAATTTGTACTGAAAAAGTATTTGTCACTTGCCATTATTATGTCAAAAACATTTCCGATTATTCATCCAGAAACGGTTCTTTGAGTAATAATCAGTCATACTTCTTTCAGACGATAAAAAAACAAACCTGAATTGTCAAGCCGCAAGCGGCTTGAGGCTAGCTTTGTCCGTGCTTCTCACTTCGCCTGCCTTCGATCTGCCGGCGGCAGATCTCGGCTTTACTTAATAGTGCTGTTTTTTCCTTGCTTCA
>DFEO01000014.1 GCA_002368715.1 Ruminococcus sp. UBA3800 | reverse complement strand
CAGGCGGCAAGGGCGGCGGACGTCCGGATCAGGCTATGGCCGGTGTCGGAGACAAGTTCAAGATCGACGAAGCCCTTGACAAGGTCAGCGAGATAGTTGCCGGATTTATAAATTAAAGCATTGAAATTTTTATAAAAAACAAGGAGGAATACCACTATGAATGATTGTCTGTTTTGCAAAATAATCAAGGGCGAGATACCCTCGAAGAAGATCTATGAGGATGAGACAGTTTATGTGTTCGAGGATATAGCTCCCACAGCTCCCGTTCACTACCTTGCTATCCCCAAGGAGCATATCTCGAAGCTCGATGAGATAAACGAGACAAACAGCGCTGTTATCTCTCATATCTATGAGGTGATAGCAAAGCTTGCAAAGGATATGGACATAAAGGACGGCTTCCGTGTCGTTTCCAACTGCGGCGAGAGCGCAGGTCAGAGTGTGTTCCACATCCATTTCCATATGCTTGCAGGCCGTGAGTTCGGCTGGCCGGCAGGCTAAATGAAAAGAAAGCTCCTTGTCCCCTCTGCGGCATATTTTGCGGCGATGTTCCTTCTTGCGAAGGGGCTTGGCCTTGCGGCGGCGCTGGGGACAGGGCTTACAGTGTTCGTTTTTGCGCTGGTGTTTATTAAGGACCGGCGCAAAACGGCAATAACAGGGCTGTGCTTTTTCCTGGCAGGAGCAGCCGTGTTCTCGGGGTACCGGCTTATTTTTGCTGACAGGGCAGAGGCGCTTGACGGCAAGGAGATAGATGTTCACGGCAAGGTGACGGAGCTTAAATACTTAGGCTCCGACAAGCTGCTTGTCACTGTGGACGGCGACTGCTCAGGTGTGTCCGCAAGGCTGTCCTTTACCTGCGCCAACACAGACGTTGATTATGGCGACAGGGTAAGAGCAAGGGTCGAAGTGTCCAAAATAACGGACACTGCCCGAAGCGAGTCAGCCGGCTGGTATCACTCCGAGGGCGTGTATATAAGAGGCGGCGAAGCAAGCTTTTTTGAAAAAACGGATGAGCTGCCCGATTACCCCTTGAAATGGTCGATGCACCTGAGGGACAGCCTTTGCAGAAAGATGCTCGGCGGTATCGGCGGCGAGGAGGGTGCTTTTGCAGCCGCAATGATATGCGGAGACAGGAGCTTTCTCTCGGACAAAACGCAGAGAAACGTTTACCGAAGCGGAATAGGCCACATTTTCAGTGTGTCAGGGACTCACGTCGTTATGATATTCGCTATGCTGTCAGGGCTGGTATCGCTTCTTATCAGAAACAAGAAGCTTCGTATGGCTGTGCTGCTTTGTATCATATGGTTTTTCTCGGCGGCGGCCGGTCTTTCACCGTCGGTGGTCAGAGCAAGCTTTCTGCTCACGGTCATGGTGTCGGGAGAATTGTTTCACAGGCGGACAGACACGCTCAACGCTCTTTGCTTCTGTTCTATCGTGATGCTTACGTTTTCGCCCTATGCAGTGACCTCAGTGTCGTTTCTGCTGTCGTACTCGGCGGTGTTCGCACTTAACACGGCAGCACCGTATGTTATGGGCTTTGTCAGGGCTCAGGGGATAAGGCGAAGCATCCTCTCAGGCCTTGTCAGCTCGTTTTCTGTGGTCATCATAACAATGCCGATACAGCTTATGTACTTTGATGAGATATCAGTGATAGCACCTGTGTCGAACCTTGTGCTGGTGCCGATCTGTACGCTGGCGCTGGGCTTTTGTGCGGCTGCATCCGTCTTCGGGTGGATAGCATTTGTCAGTACCCCTTTCCTGGCGTTTGCAAGAGTGCTGCTGAGGCTTGTGTTTATCGGCGCAAAGGCGCTGGCATCTTTGCAGCTCGCCTATATCCCGGCAGGTGTTCCGGCTGTTAGAACAGCTGTGATGCTCTCGCTGGCAGGCGCTGCGGCAGCCGTTATCCTCAGGCCGAAGGCAAGGGTGATAGCGGCATCTGCTGTCGGGGCAGTGTTTGTGTGGGTGTCGGTGTCGGCGGTGTGGTTTTGCCGCACGGGCGATGAGAAAAAGCTTCTCATCCTGCCAAACGGCAGGACGATGCAGTGCCTTCTCTATCAGGGAAAGGAAGGAGTCCTCTTTGATATCGGCAGCGGCGGCAGGCTTAACAAGGCGATGTCACGCTTCGAGATGAGAATGGGAGTAAGGTCTGTCAGCTGTGCGTTTATAAGCCGCAGAGATCAGGCGACTGCTGACCGGATGAGAGCAGAGCTCGCCTTTGTGCCGGAAAGCTTTTGCTTCGAGCATGAGCAGGGCGCAAGGATCAAGATAGATGAGCTGATAGTCACGGTGACAGATAAAGGCTATACGCTCGAAACAGACGGCAGGAGTGTGACCCTGACCGGGAAAACAATAGGATATTCGGGTAAGACATTTGATACCTCAAAGGTGAAAAATGCGCTTATCCTCGACCTTGACAGCATGGAGCTGTCAGATAAATAAAAGGAGGCAGGACATGGCACAGACATCTGCGGCCGAGCTGGCAAAACAGATAAAAAACGGCGAGATAAGCTCACTTTATTTTTTCTACGGCCATGATACCGCCGCACTGGAGAGCTTCACATCGAAGCTTATAAAGACCATTTGCCCGAAGGATGCACAGTTTATGAACTATCATAAGTTTGATGGTTCAAAGCTTGATATCGATGCTTTCAACGACGCCTGTATGGCTGTGCCGATGTTTGCGGAGAGGGTCGTGGTCGCAGTCAATGATATAAACTTTGACAGTGTTTCAAAGCCGGTAACGGATGCGATAAAGAAGATGCTGGAAAACCTCGACCCTGCCACGACCGTGATCTTTTATTCAACGGGTGCCGACCTCTATAAGAGCAACAACAAGTATCTGACCGACAAAAACAAGGCCTTTGTAAGCTTTTGCGAAAAGCACGGCGAGGTCGTGGACTTTGCCTATAAAAGGCCGCAGGATCTCGGACGCTCGGCGGCGGCTTTTCTTGCGAAAAAGGGATGCACCATAAGCAAGAGAAATGCCGAGTATCTGGCACAGCTGTGTCTTTGTGACACGGGTGCGGTCATGCGTGAGCTTGAAAAGCTCAGTGCCTATGCCGAGGGCAGAGAGGTGACAAGAGAAGATATAGATGCTCTTTGTATAAAGAAGATAGAGTCGGATGGCTATGCTCTGGCGATAAACGTTCTTGGCGGCAACGCAGGCTTTGTTTTCAGGCGTGTCAGAGAGCTCGACAAGCAGAATTATAAGGCTCACGAGATACTTGGGATAATCAGCTTTTCTCTTACAGATCTTTACCGTGCAAAGCTTGCAAGAAGCTCGGGTCTGGACTGGCAGACGGCATCGAAGGATTTTTGCTATCCGAAGAACCGTGAGTTTGCGATAAAAAATGCCTATTCCGAATGTGCGCCGATATCGGCAGTAAGGATCAGAAATACCCTCCGCATCCTTCTTGATACGGACCTTGCGCTGAAGACCCGTTCGGTCGGCAAAGAGGGCGACCTGCTTATCCTTGAACAGGGGCTGGCAAGGTCGATGGCGCTCAGATGCTGAGCGCACAGAACGAGCGCCTGAGGATAAAACAGGCGGTCGTTGTCGAGGGTAAATATGACAAGATCAAGGTGTCGGCTGTTATAGATGCGGTCATCATCGAAACGAACGGCTTCGGGCTTTTTAATGACAAGCAGAAGCAGGAGCTGCTCCGCCTTTATGCCAGGACCTGCGGCATCGTCATACTGACAGATTCAGACACGGCAGGGGCAAAGATAAGGGGCTATATCAAGAGCATAGTTTCCGAGGGTGATATCACGAGCCTTTACGTTCCCGAGATCTTCGGCAAGGAAAGACGAAAAAGCACCCCTTCAAAGGAGGGCAAGCTCGGCGTCGAGGGAATGAGCACCGATATCATAAGGCAGACGTTTTTAAGAGCAGGCCTTCTCTGCGAGGGAGAGGCAGTGAAGGAAAGGGTCACAAGGCAGGACCTTTATGAGCTGGGTCTGAGCGGTACGGCGGACAGCCGTGAAAGAAGAAAGATCCTGTGCAAAAAGCTGGGGCTGCCTGCGGTCATGTCGGTGCCGGCGCTCGTTGATGCGCTGGGTGCGCTTTATGACCGGGAAGAATTTATCAAGGAATATACAAAGGATAGGGATAAGCTTGGTTAGTATCGGATTTCTGTATTTTTTCCTGCCTGTGTTCATCGCTGTTTATGCGCTGGCAGGTCAGAAATATAGACCTGTCGTCTTTTTGACAGCAGGTGTCCTTGTTGCGTGCTGGAACTCTCTGTGGGGACTGCTGCCGATAGCCGTCAGCGTTATCACAGGCTGGACCAGCGCCCTTGTAAGCGATAAATGCTCGAAAAAAGCAGCGGCGGTCATGCTCGGGATAACAGCTGCTCTCAATGCCGCAAGCGTTGTCGTGTTTGCTTATTCACGCTTTTACGGCGCCGACCTTTTCGGCATCCTTTCCGGACACTCGCTGCCGTTTGCGGGGATCGTCACGGCAGGCTCGGGGATATGTGCTCTGCACAGCATTTCTTACAGCGCAGACATCTTCTGCGCCAAATATGAAAGAGAGCCGAGCTTTATAAAAACAGCCTGCTATATCGCCTTTTTCCCAAGCTTTATCTGCGGTCCCGTTATAAGATACGACAGGATAAGAGAGGAGCTTTCGCATCCTGTGATAGCTTATGACAAGCTTGCCGAGGGCATACGCACGCTGGTCTACGGCTTTGCCGAAAAGCTTGTGGTGGCGGCGGCACTGCTCGACCTCTGGCAGCGCATCTCGGGCGAAAAGACAGAGAACCTTTCATTTGCATCCTGCTGGATAGGGGCTGCTGCTTTCGCAGGGTCGCTCTATTTTGACCTCAAGGCCTACTGCGACATCGCAAAGGGCCTGGGACTGATGGCAGGCTTCTCTATGCCTGATAATTTCAATGCGCCCTTTGCCTGCGGCGGCTTCAATGAGCTTATCAGACGCTACTGCATCACCCTTTTTGAATGGTGCCGTGACTATATCTACCGTCCGCTCTGCCCGAAGAAAAACGACGACAGCATATGTCTGCCGGCTATGCTTGCGGCCATCACAGCGGGGCTTTTGTGGCTGGGGCTATGTGGAAGGTATTTTATGTGGGGACTGTTTTTCCTGCTGGTGATAACGCTCGAGTTCATAACAAGAAAGCTCCTGGCAAAGATAAATCACGTTGTCCGTGCGATATTTATGAATATGATCTTTCTCGGCTCTGTGCCGCTGCTCATCTTTTCATCACCGGGCGATGCTCTGGGATTTATAAGCAGGATGTTCAGCTTTTCGGGTCTGCCGGGAGATGTCTACATCGTTTATGTGGTCAAGAACTATTTCATATTGTTCATTATCCTTGTCATTTTTGGCTTCGGCCTTGCAAGGTTCGTAAAGACCGCTCTCAACCAGCTGAATCCCAATATCGTAAGGATAGTCCAGCCTATATGCCAGACAGTGCTTTTGCTGGTGGCAACAGCTTTCCTTGCCGTTTCGCCCACACAGGGCTTTATGTTCTGAGAGGAGGGCGCTGATATGAAAAAAACACTTAATATCATAAGCATAGCAGGCTTTTTTATAATAGTCATAATGCTGGGCGGTTTCACAGTGTTTCGCTCCAGGGGAGATCTGAAAAAACTGTTTTCGTCTGATACCGACGCCAGACAGACAGCCACTGAACTTACGCAGGGTTATTTTCCTATGGCCACGAACTGGCGCTCTCTGCACACGATGATAACAAGAGCCACGACAGGCTCCGAGATAAACGGCATATACAGTGATGACCAGCGCCTGCTGAGGGTGTATCCCGAATATGACAAGGGCAGGGCATTTTCAAACATCGGGCTGATAAACAATTTTGCCAAGCGTGCCGATGCGCCTATCTCGCTCATACTCGTACCCACGGCCGCAGGTGTCTATCAGTCGGGGCTGCCTGATTTTATCGACAACACCGACCAGCTGGAGATAATAAACTCGCTTTATTACAAGCTGGGAAAGGGTGTGGGAGCGATAGATGTTTTCTATCCGCTCTATTCTGCAAAGGCAGAATACATCTATTACCGCACCTCGGACTGCTGGACCTCGCTGGGCGCCTATTATGCCTATGAGGACCTGATAAGACAGCTGGGCGCTTCACCCTTCGACCTTTCAAACTACGACCTTGAATATGCCGATGATTCCTATTACGGCGAGCTCTATCAGCAGCTGTGCTTCAAGGACTGCGAGCAGGACGCCATAAACCTGTTCCGCTCAAAGCTTGGCAGCACAGTGGAAAAGGTGACGCTTTATGACGGCGCAACAAAGCTTGAAGCAAGCTCGGTATATTTCAAGTCTGCACTGAAGACCGACGAGAAAAAAGATATCTTCCTGAAGGGCGACAGCTTTACCCGTGCCGAGATAGATACAGGTGCCCAGTCCGACAAGGACCTTCTGCTTATAAAGGGCTCCTATGCAAACACGATGATACCGTTTTTGCTGCCGCATTATAAGCACATAACGGTCATCGACCCTGACAGGCTAAAGGCCGAGGGCAAGACTCTTTCGGATGCTGTCGGGTTTGATGATTATGACAGGATACTTCTGCTTTATGACTGTGTCCAGTTTTCAAGGACAGATTCTTTTGACATTCTCAGATAGGAGGCTGCAAGATGCAGGCGTTTACTGTAAACGGTGAACTGGAGCTCGAGCTTGACGACAGCTTTGAGCAAATGTCAGAAGCACAGCTTAAAAAGATGTTTACAAACACCGAAAACAAGACGGGCTTTTATTCGGCAGACGAGCATATAGCGCTGGCAGTATGCTGGACAGAGCCGACAGTTCTTGCTTTGATAGCCGATGCAAAGGGTGTGGCAGGGCGTGCCGAGATGTCGTTTCGGGAAAGGCTCAGAGATTATGATCCCGGTGAGGAGTCCGTGTGCAGGCTGTGCGGCAAAAAAGCCTTTCGCAAGGCTTACAGCTATACCGCAGATGATGAGGACATCAGGCAGGACGGTGAGCTAACGGTCGTAAAGCATAAGAAACGGTTTTATGCCGTCTATGCTGCCGCAAGAGCCGAGAACGCCGAAGCGAATGAAAGGCTTCTTGCGGATATATATGAAAAAATGACTTTGGTGTAAGCGTAAAGCTGGTATAAAAGGAGAGAGTTTTATGAATAAGAAATCCGATCTTATCGACCTTAACGATTATCCCGTAGAGTGGTGGGAGGAGCTCCTGGAGCTTGGTCACAAGATCATAGCTGACCCGGCAGCCTATGCCCACGCCTGTGACGGAAAGATAATGGGCACACTTTTCTACGAGCCCTCGACAAGAACGCAGATGTCGTTCCAGACGGCAATGCTTCGCCTTGGCGGTTCGCTCATAGGCTTTGACAACCCCGCCACATCTTCCGTTGCAAAGGGCGAGAACATCAAGGATACCACAAAGATCGTTTCGGGATATGCCGACATTCTCGTTATGCGCCACCCGACTGCAGGCTCTGTCAAGGCGGCAGCGCTCACCGCTGACTGTCCTGTTATAAATGCAGGCGACGGCGGACACCTGCACCCCACACAGACCCTTACCGACCTTCTGACTCTGAAGGAAGAAAAGGGTACGCTGTCGGGTCTTACCATAGGCTTCTGCGGCGACCTTAAAAACGGAAGAACGGTCCATTCTCTCATAAAGGCGATGTCCTGCTTCAAGGCAAATAAATTCGTGCTGATCTCGACAAAGGAGCTTGCCCTGCCTGTTTATATCAAGGATGTGCTGTCTGCCAGCGGCCTTGAATATGAGGAATGCTCGGATCTTGAAAAGGCGATAGGAAAGCTGGATGTGCTGTATATGACAAGGATCCAGCAGGAGCGCTTTGCTTCCCGTGAGGAGTATGAGCAGCAGAAGGGCTGTTATGTGCTGGATAAAAAGAAGATGTCAATAGCAAAGGATGATCTGATAGTTCTGCATCCGCTGCCGAGAGTCGATGAGATCGAGATAGCTGTGGATGACGACAAAAGGGCGCTCTATTTCAAGCAGGCCGAATACGGTATGTATGTAAGAATGGCGCTCATCCTCACTGTTCTTGAGGGCAGGACAAAGATAGACCTTGTAAAGGGAAGAGCCCACAGGCACGCAGTATGCTCAAATCCTGCCTGCATAACCCACAAGGAACTATACCTGCCGCACTATTTTACAGGATCAGGAACGACGCTTGTGTGCGAATACTGCGATGAGAGGACTCTTGTTGAGTGAGTGTACAGCGGAGAAAAAATGTATCTTAGGAGAAACACTTAGCGATGACAGAAAGGGAATTTGAACAGCTTTACGGCAGAAAGCCGTATAAAAAGCGAGTCAGATATAAAATATACTGGGGAAGGATATTTATAGCCGTTATTATCCTTGTGCTTATCATTTATCTGATAGTCAAGGCAGTATCGGGGCTCATATCCATAATCAAGAATACGGGCAGCAGCGACAGCTCCTCTGCATCAGCAGCTGCTGCGGTGTCACAGGCTCAGAGTGAAGACCGTGACAGCGCAAAAAGCTCGAAGACAAAAAAGCAGGAGAGCGCTGCTGCGGACAAGATAGCCGACGGCGCACTGACAGTCTGTATAGATGCCGGACACGGCGGATATGATGCTGGCACCACAGATATGACAGGCCTTCGTCAGGAAAAAGCGGACACGCTCGAAGCCGCATTGAAGATAAAGGCGGAGCTTGAAAAGATCGGTGTCACCGTCGTTATGACAAGAGAGGACGACACGGCTCTTGAACACTCCGAACGGTGCGCTGCTGCGAATGACGCAAAGGCGGATATGTTCGTGTCCATCCACAGGAGCAGCTCCGACAGGGATTATCAGGGCGTTGAGGTCTGGGTCAACAATGCAAAGCCCGAATATGACGTGATGCTTGCCGGTAACATCCTCTCGGCTCTCCGTGAGGTGGGCATAAGCGAGGACAGGGGCGTTCAGTTCGGCTATGTCGGAAACAGCAGCGTGAATTATTATGTCAATGCCGATACCGTTATGCCAAGCTGTATCGTCGAGCTGGGATTTCTCTCCAGTGACCTTGACAACGAGCTTTTTGATGAACACATCGACGAATATGCAGCCGCAGCAGCCCGGGCGATCGTCAAGACCGCAAAGGAGACTGGCCTTCTGGACAGCAGCGGAAAGAGGACGGATCCCGAGCAGCTGATCTCAAAGGAAAAGGAGATAAACGGCGGCTCCGAGGACAGCTCACAGGCTGACGAGCAGCAGGGCGATGAGAACAACGGATACGGCGAACAGACCGACGGCGAGGTATACAACACTCAGGAGAACGAGGCCTATGACCCGTCACAGGACGCAGATTATTACACGGAGGATACGCTCTATTATTAAGACGGCTGTGCAGACGGAGAAAGGAAGAAACGCTTGTGTTTGACAGAAAAAAAGCCAAAAAGGCTGCAAGGCAAAGTGTGAAAACACATTACACCGTTCTTGTGTTTATGTGCCTTATGGTGGCCTTTGTGGGTATAAAATATGAGAGTTCCCTTACTTTTCTCGGGATAGCCAGCGACGTTCATGTCACCGACACCGAGATCAGCACATCCGTGTCACCCTCCGATACGGTCAGCCTGCTGGAAGAGCTGCTGTCGGGAAACATCAGGATAGGCAAGGTCGATCAGCAGGTCAAGGACAGGGTCGAAAAGTCGAAGCAGGATTATAAGGATAACAAGAGCAGGAGCTTCAAGGTCGGCAATGTTGAGGTCAGCTATGCCGAGGGCGAGTTTGCAAAGATAGCAAACTCCCTGTCCACAGGAGCCTATGCTTCCACGTTTTACAGCGGCATAAAGACCCTTACGGGCTCGGGCAGGGCGGCGACGATCATCTTTACGATCGCAAGTATGCTGGTAAAGCTGTTTTTGACATATTTTGTTTTCAATGTGCTCCATGCGGTGATGAGCCGCATCTTCCTGGAGGCACGCACATATGAGAAGATACCGGTCAAAAGCTTTTTCACTCTGCTGAGGACGAGAAAGTGGAACAAGGCAGCTGTTATCCTCCTGGTAAAGGATATCTATCTTTCGCTCTGGTCACTGACTGTAATAGGCGGAATAATAAAGAGCTATTCCTATGCTATGGTGCCGTTTATTACCGCCGAGGACCCAAGCCTCAGACCGAATGAAGCGATAACCATTTCACGCCGTCTGATGAAAGGCCACAAATGGGAGTGCTTCAAGCTCGATCTTACACTGATAGGATGGAAGCTCCTTGGTCTTGTTACCTTAGGCATCCTGGATGTTTTCTGGGTCAGCCCTTACACCGAGGCCTGTTATGCCGAGCTTTATGCTTGTCTCAGAAATGAGGCGCTGGCAGGCGAAAGAAGAAGCGGAGTGTTTATAGACCGCTATCTTTTTGAAAAGGCATCTCACGATGCTCTGGCAAGAGAATACGGCGATGTTGAAGCTCTCAGAGCACAGACCGAAGCCTTCACCGACCATTTCACCGGCTTCAGGGCGGTGCTTGCAAATGTGTTCGGTATAGTTCTGGCCTATTCCGAAAAGACGGAAGCTATCGACCGCAACGAGATAGACAAGATAAAGGTAAGGCAGAGCCTTGATGAGATGGAGGGCAGAGCCTATCCCGAAAGGCTGGCGCCCGAGCCCCCTGCGCCCAAGCGTGACAGACTGAGTGAGATATACTATACAAGAAGCTACTCCCTCATTTCTCTGGTTCTTATGTTCTTCATCGGAAGCTTCATAGGCTGGGCCTGGGAAGTGGTGTATAAGTATATCGAGATAGGAAAACTTGTCAACCGTGGCGTTATGCACGGCCCGTGGCTGCCTATCTACGGCTCCGGCGGAGTCATGATACTTATCATCCTCAAAAAGCTTCGCTACAAGCCTGTGCTGGAATTCTTCTCGGCAATAGTTCTCTGCGGCATAGTCGAGTATTTTACAGCCTACATCCTGGAGACTACTCACAACGGTCAGAAGTGGTGGGATTACAGCGGATATTTTCTTAACATCGACGGCCGTGTCTGTGCCGAGGGGCTGATGGTGTTCGGGATAGGCGGAGTGGCATTTGTATACTTTGCCGCCCCGATGATCGACAACCACCTGAGAAAGCTCAGGATGAGGATAGCCGCACCCGTTTGTGCGGTGCTGGTGTTATTGTTCGTCTCGGACTTTGTTTACTCCCGCTTTAACCCTAATCAGGGCACCGGCATAACGGATTATGAGATGTCATCATCTTCATCATCAGTGGGTCAGAAAGAATAAAAAATAACCGCTCCAAGGGTCAGTCTCTGAAATGCTCCCCTTTTGTTAGACA
>DFEO01000086.1 GCA_002368715.1 Ruminococcus sp. UBA3800 | reverse complement strand
GAGAGGATCATGCAGATTGAGCATCTCAAGCTCTTCAAGAGCGATCTCGAGTTTGTTGTTCATATAAAAGCTTCCGGCATTGTTTGATATCATCGTCAGCCAGGTGGAAAGAAGATCGCCCTCAAGATCAACAGTGGAGGGGACACCTGCCATATAGCCTATGAACACGTTCTTGAAATAAAGCGGTGCAAAGGCATAGATAACAGGGGCTTCCTCATCATCGATAGGCTCCGGTATCAGCTGAGATGTCGGAAATTCTGTCCCGATAGGCACGCCGTGTTTGAAAATAAACATAGATACCATTGTTTCCGGAACAGTCCATGGAGATATATCCTCATCGATGTTTATCTTTTCCTGATTCTTTTCAAGTTCTGAGTTGATACATACATATATCTTGTTAAACTTGAAAATAGTCGAGCCTTTATACAGGCTGTCAAACAGGTGTTTCGACTCTTTGATATTTGCAAAGTCGCAGTTCATATCAAGTATATATCTTGTAAATTCCTTGAAGTCATTATAATATGCATATCTGTCATTAAAGGAAAGATCGTCGAGTCTGTGCAGAGGCACACAGCCGCAGGACTGACCCTTTACCAGAACCGAATCGACATAGGTTATATCCTCGGGTTCCTCTCCATCCATCATACGGACCAGCAGATCGACAGCAGTGTTGCCTGCCTTGAAGGTAGCCCGCTTTACAGTTGTCGGTGCAGGAGAATAATCCTTGCAGTCGGAAAGCGCATCAAAACCCGTAACTATGATATCGTCGGGTATCCTGATCCCGTGTTCCTTGAGAGTATCCATACAGAAAAACGCCATAGTGTCGTTTGCACAGACAATAGCCTCGGGAAGCTCAGGCTTCTTCAGGATCTCCTCTGTGCATTTTATAGCCTTGTTCCAGAACTCGCCGTAATAGACCCTGCTCTTGTCAAAGGGGATCCCGTGCTTTTCAAGTGTAGCCTTATATGCTTCAAGTCTTTCTGTTGACTGCACGTTGTCAAACTCGATACCGCCGATAAAATCTATCTTGGTAAGCCCGTGATCCACAATAAGATGTTCAACTATGGCCGACATAGCATACTTGTTGCTCATTATGATCCGCTTCTCGTTATCGTGGAACAGATCATCAACATCTATCAGAGGTATGCCATGCTCTTTGGCTTTTCTTCCTATCTCAAAATACACTTCTTCATCCAGGAGCGATTCACCGAATATAACGATACCGTCCATCATATCATAGTTTATAAGCTTATAAACCATCATCTCACCGTTGCGGACTGTATCGGAGATCACAAGATCAATACCGTGCTGAGGCTTCCTCGTCGGGTTGAAAAACACAAATGTGTTGTGACCCAGCTCCCGGCATCTTTTATAAACACCGTAAACTACATCCATTTCATATTCGAGGTCAAAGCCGGTCACACAAACAGCAATGTTTTTCCTTTTCATCTTTAAATAGGCCCCTTTCAGTGGATCGCTCACAGAACACCTATCGGCTTATGCCCATGTCTTTTATGCCGCAAAGCTCAGACTATATAAAAATAAGAAACCAGGCATTCTGATACGATTATTATAACACAACAAAGCAACAATTGCAATATTTTTTGTGTGTTTTTTATAATTTAAAACATTTTTTTAAAAAATATGCATATTTTTGACAAGTGTTAAGTTTTATGCTATAATGTTTATGTAGCGTAATCGTTTTTGATACAGCTATATTTAGTTTAATATATTAACAGAGGTGAGCGTTATGGTCAGAAAAAAGATAGGAGTTATACTTTCAAGGCCTGAGGAAGAATATCCGGCAAGAATGCTCCGTGGTATAATGAGCAAAGCTTTTGAGCTTGACTATGATGTTATGATCTATACAAGCTTTGCGAAGGAAAGCACCCTCACCGAATATATCGACGGTGAAACAAGGATCTATGACCTTATAAACTTTGACCTTCTCAGCGGTGTTATAGTTCTGCTTGATATGATAAGAATGTCGGGAGCGAAGGAAGCGATTCTCAGACGTATCGAGCGTGAATGCAAATGTCCTGTTGTGTTTGTCGATGCTGAGTATAAGGACTATGACACGGTGTTTGTCGAGGACGAGATACCTTTTATGCAGCTGACAGATCACCTTATCGAAAAGCATGGCTGCAAAAAGATAATGTTTCTCAGCGGCCCTCTTGAGACTGCCACAACAAGACAGCGTCTGGCAGGATACAAGAGATCGCTTGAAAACCACGGCATAGCTGTGGACGAAAGTCTTATCAGCTTTGACGGCAGGTTCTGGTATGACGGTGCTGCTCAGGTGGCGCATGAGATCCTTGATGGCAAAAGGGAGATGCCCGATGCGCTTATGTGCTGCGGTGACCGTATGGCTATGGGTGCCGCAAATGTCTTTATGGAAGCAGGACTTGAGGTCGGAAAGGACATTCTGATAACAGGCTATGATGCCCTTGACGATGCGTCTTCGTTCGTCCCGAGCATAACATCCGTTCTGCCGCCGCTGTATGAGGCAGGTGTAAATGCTGTTCTTAGGATAGACGCAAAGCTTAGATCCATCCCATACAGGCCTATGACCGGAGGCGGCAAGATAGAGATCGGATGCAGCTGCGGCTGCGAAGAGGATGAGAGCTATACCAGAAAAACAGCCCGTGAGATATCCAAAAATGCAGGCAGCTTTGACTATGACCTTTTTGAGAGCAATATGCTGGAAGCGATGGCATCCTGTATTGACCCGAACGAGCTTATTTTTACGATACAGTACTTCACATATCTTATCCGTACCTATAAGTATTTCAACCTTTGTCTGTGCGACAACTGGCTCGACAGTGAGAGCGACTATGAGAAGCAGGAACAGGATTTCACCAATTACAGCGATCTCATGCGATTGTGGATAAGAAGTGAGGGCAGCAATGATGAGGTCCCGGGAGCTCTGTTTTCAAAGAAGGAAGTCTTTCCCGATTACAATGCAGACAGAGAAAAGCCTGCTGCTTTTTTCATTGCCCCCGTGCATTTTCTGAAACGCTGCTTAGGATATACGGTCATCTCTTTCGGGGATGAGCTCAAGACTTTTGATATCCATTTTTCCAACTGGGTCAAGCTCGTTGCAAACGCACTTGAGAATATGAGGATAAAGACATCTCTGGCCGGTCTGGCTGTCCGTGACGTTCTTACGGGAACATATTCAAGACTTGGCCTCGATCATAAAATGATCGAGCTTATGGAACGAGCAAAGAACCGCAAGAACCGTTTCTTTATGCTCGTTGCCGATGTTGACAAGCTAAAAGAGATAAATGACAAGTACGGACATAATGCAGGTGATATAGCTATAAAAGCCGTTGCCGAGGCAATGAAGCGTTCGATGAAAAACAACGAGGTCTGCGCGCGTATAGGAGGCGATGAGTTCGTTGTTGTCGGCTGCAATGATTACTGGCAGGATTATCCCGAGCGCTTTGCTCTGCGTGTCAGAGAGATGATAGATGTATATAATAAGTTTAACGACTATCCTTTCAGCATATCCGTGAGTCTTGGCGGAGTATGCGAAAGAGCGACTGACAAGAACGAGGCAAATGCGCTGTTTGAAAAGGCAGACAGACTGATGTATGAGAACAAGAAAAAGCATCATCAGCTGAGAATGGATTGACCGCACGGAGGTTTTGATGGCACAGCTTTATGATAACACAGTAAAAAAAGATCGTGTGCTTCTGGCAGCAGTAGATACAGGCTCTTATGACATCGCTGCATCGCTTGATGAGCTTGAAGAGCTTGTAAAGACAGCTGACGGTGAACCGGTGGTAAGAGTCGTCCAGAAAAGGCCTTCCTATGATAAGGCCACCTGCATAGGGTCGGGAAGACTTGAAGAGATCGCACAGCTTTGCAAGGACAACGATATCGACCGCATCATCTTTGACAGCGAACTTACGGCCACACAGATAAGAAATATCGAGGATGTATGCGGAGTTTTCACCATAGACCGCACTATGCTGATCCTGGATATCTTTGCTGCTCATGCAAAGACCCACGAAGGCAGATTACAGGTCGAGATAGCACAGAACAAATACAGACTGCCACGGCTTGCAGGTATGGGAATGAACCTGTCAAGACTTGGCGGCGGTATAGGCACAAGAGGCCCCGGAGAGACAAAGCTTGAAACGGACAAGCGTCATATTAGAGCAAGGATAGCTTCGCTGACCGAGGAGCTGCGTGAGATAGAAAAGCGCCGTGATCTTATGCGCAAAAGACGTAAAAAGGACGGCATACTGACCTGTGCCATTGTTGGCTATACAAATGCGGGCAAGTCAACATTGCTTAATGCTCTTACTCAGGCGGGAGTCCTTTCAGAGGACAAGCTGTTTGCAACGCTGGAAACAACTTCACGGGCCATAGAGCTGCCCGACGGCAGGTCGGTCACACTTATTGATACGGTCGGGTTTATAAGCCGCTTGCCGCATCACTTGGTTGAGGCTTTCAAATCGACCCTTGAGGAAGCAGCTCAGGCAGATGTTCTCATCCACGTTGTCGATGCCTCTGACCCTTCCTGCGAGGAACAGGCTTCGGTAACAAGAAAGCTCCTCAGTGAGCTTGGCTGTGACGGTATACCTGTGGTGACAGTTTTTAACAAATGTGACAAGATAGCCTATGCGCAGTCGCTGAGGGCTGATGCAGATGAGTTTGAGGTGCTCATCTCCGCAAAGAATGCCGAGGGTCTGGATGCGATGCTCGATGCAGTTGCAAGGGCACTGCCTGATTCCTGTGTAAGATGCAGGCTTCTGCTGCCATTTGATAAGGCCGGGCTGCTGAACACTGTAAGGATAGATGGCAAGGTATTCTCCGAGGAATACACCGTAGAGGGTATAGAAGTTGATGCGCTTATCGACCGTAAGATATTCTATATGTTTGAGGAATATAAAGTGAATAGTGTTAACAATTTGTAAAACCCGATGGCTTGGCATTGACACGGGAGCTGTCGGGGAGTATAATGATTTTGCCGGTTAGTCCGACTATTCTGATAGGAAGGATAAAGAAAATGTTTGCGTTAAGTCTTACTGCTGTCTTTACATACTTCTTTTTTAGCTTGAGCTTTTTTGGCTTCGAGCGTTTTTGGCGTGTGTATAAGGCTGTTGATAAGGGACTGTCGTAAACAGGTGTGTTATCCTGAATACAAGAAACTTAGCCGCAGCTGCACACGAAAGCAGACTGCGGCTTTTTTAATTTCCAAGGAGGAATCGCAATGATAATCGTAATCAAAAGCCACACCCCTGAATCCGAAGTCAATGAGCTTTTAAACTGGCTTACTCAGTTCAATGTTCAGACAAACCTTGTTCAGGGCGTACATTCAAACGTCATAGGTCTTATAGGCGACACGACACAGATAGATATCGAGGCTGTTCAGGCTAAGGAATGTGTTGAGGGTGTCCAGCGTGTTCAGGAACCGTATAAGAACGCAAACCGTAAATTTCACCCCGATGATACGGTCATCAACGTGAGAGGCAGGCTTATAGGCGGCGCAAACACACAGATAATGGCAGGTCCCTGCTCCGTCGAAACACAGGAGCAGATAATCACTACGGCTATTGCTGTCAAACAGGCAGGCGCAACGATGCTGCGTGGCGGCGCTTTCAAGCCAAGGACCTCTCCGTATTCGTTCCAGGGTCTTGGAAAAGAGGGTATCGACCTTCTTCTGAAAGCCAGAGAGATCACAGGACTGCCGATAGTTACCGAGATAATGGACATAAATGACCTTGATCTTTTTGCTGATGTGGATGTTATCCAGGTCGGTGCGAGAAATATGCAGAACTTCACTCTTTTAAAGGCTCTTGGCCGCTGTGACAAGCCCGTGCTTCTTAAAAGAGGTCTTTCCGGAACTCTCCAGGAGCTTCTTATGTCAGCAGAATACATAATGTCGGAGGGCAACCAGAAGGTCATTCTCTGTGAAAGAGGTATACGCACCTTTGAACCTGCGATGAGAAACACCCTTGATCTTGCGGCAGTTCCTCTTCTCAAGCAGAAGACACATCTGCCTGTTGTCGTTGACCCCAGCCACGCTACCGGGATCGTTTCGCTTATCGAACCGTGCGCTCTCGGAGCTGTTGCCGTGGGAGCCGATGCACTGGAGATAGAGGTGCATAACGATCCGAAAAACGCATGGAGCGACGGCGCTCAGCAGCTTACACCGCCGAAATTTGCTGCAACTATGAAAAAGATAGCTGCTCTTGCAGAATTTATGGGCAAGCCCGTAGGCTAGACTGAAAAGAGCCGGGTTTACAAACCGGCAAGGATATGCTATAATCATATTTGTATTATGATAATATGATCGGACGGTGATAATATGGATTTTGATTGCCAGCTGAAAAAGGTGGTAGATGATTCCTATACGATAACCATAGGCTATGACCTTGCGGGGGAGCTTGTGGACGACCTGAAAAACGGTCTTGTAGGGACGATAAAGTGCTTTGCAGTCGTTACAGACTCAAATGTTATGCCTCTTTATGCACAGAACATAAACGAACTGCTGAAAAAAGCAGGATTTATCTCGAATATAATAGAATTTCCCGCAGGGGAGAAGTCAAAGACCAGAGCTGTCAAGGAATATGTCGAGGACAGTATGCTCGCCCTCGGATACAGGCGAGACTGCTGTATTATCGCTGTGGGCGGCGGTGTCGTTTCAGACCTTGCCGGGTTTACCGCAGGGACATTCGGCAGAGGAGTGCCGTTTATAAACTATACCACTACTCTCCTTGCGGCTGCGGATGCGTCTATCGGCGGCAAAACAGCAGTGGATACTCCGCTGGCAACAAATCTTATCGGATTGTTCAATCAGCCAAGGAAGGTGTATATAGATCTTTCCGCCTGGAAGACCCTTGACAGACGTGAGCTTGTGAGCGGTCTGGCCGAAACGATAAAGCACGGCTGTCTTGGCGACAGAGAGCTTTTTGAATACCTGGAGAAGAATATTGAGCGTGTGTTTGACATTGACAAGGATGTATGCGAGTATATATCCGAGCATAACTGTCGGGTGAAATATAGTGTCGTTATGAAGGATGAGCGTGAATCCGGTCTTCGTGAGATACTCAACCTCGGTCATACAGTGGGCAGGGCAGTCGAGACCGTTTCAGATTACAGGCTAACTCACGGCGAGGCTGTGGCTATCGGACTTGTCGCACAGGCAAGACTCGGTGAAACGCTGGGCTTTATCAGCCGCAGTAATGTTGAAAGAGTGACAGCGCTTTGCAAAAGAGCGGGGCTTCCTGTTTCGCTGCCGGAGTACATAGACAAAAATAAGCTCGTGAAGAAGCTTTACACCGACAAAAAAGTCAGAGACGGAAAGCTTCGCTTCGTCTTCCAGAAGGAGATAGGAGAAATGGTATCTTTCGGTGAGAATTCCTATGGACTGGAGATAGAAGAGGCTCAGATAGCAGCGATAATCAATGAAATGTAGGTTTTGATATGGATATAAGGATAACGCCCGCAAAGCTTCAGGGCAAGGTCAAGGTGCCGCCTTCAAAGAGCCAGGCGCACAGGCTCATAATAGCGGCGGCTCTTGCTGAAGATGTGTCGAGGATAGAAGATGTTTCGATGTCTAAGGATATAAGAGCGACTATAAGCTGTATGCAGGCTCTTGGCGCCAATATCGAGGTGAAGGGCAGTACTGCTTTGGTAAGGGGCATAGAAAAGCCTGCAGAAAGTGCTGTGCTCGATTGCTGCGAGAGCGGATCAACGCTAAGGTTTCTTATCCCTGTTGCAGCCGCACTTGGCACAAGGGCTCGGTTCGAGGGTCAAGGGAAACTGCCTGACAGACCTGTAACACCGTATCTCGACGAGCTTCCAAAGCACGGCGTGACTTTTGATTACAATAATACAATGCCATTTGAGATCTCGGGCAGGCTGGAGCCGGGAAAATATCATATAGGCGGAAACATTTCGTCCCAGTTTATCACAGGGCTTCTTTTCGGACTTTCTGTAACAGAGGGCGAGAGTGAGATAATCCTAACTTCAAAGCTGGAATCAAAGCCTTATGTTGATATAACAACAGCGGTGCTACGAGATTTCGGCTGCGATGTGATTCCGACAGAACAGGGTTACAGGGTCAGCGGAAGACGCTTTCTGACACCTTTTGATGCCCGTGTCGAGGGGGATTATTCTCAGGCTGCATTCTTTTTTGCCGCTAATGCGCTTGGAAGCAAGGTCGATATCGAAGGCCTAAATGTAAATTCTTTTCAGGGCGATAAAAAAATTGTTGAAATCTTCGCCGATATGGTGTATAATAGAAAAAATGGGCTCAACAGTTTCCGGCTTGATTGCTCGGATATACCCGATCTTGTGCCTGCTTTAGCGGTCATGGGCGCTTTTGCGGACGGCGAGAGCCGTATATTCAACGCCGCCAGACTGAGGATCAAGGAAAGTGACCGCATAGCTTCAACTGTCGCAATGATAAATTCGCTCGGCGGACAGGCTTCTGCGACCGATGACGGGCTTCTTATCAGCGGAAGAGATCTTCTTGTCGGCGGTGAGGTCGATGCCTGTAACGATCACAGGATTGCTATGGCTGCGGCTGTTGCATCTGTTGGCTGTAAAGCAGATGTGCTTGTCAAAGGTGCTGAGTGCGTTTCTAAATCCTTTCCTGATTTCTGGGATGTTTTCAAGAGTCTTGGCGGTCAGATCGAGGTCGTTGGCTGAGCCTTTATATACAATTATTATGAACTGGGGGATTTCTCATGTCGTCTACATGGAAAAATAACATAACTTTTACTGTTTTTGGGGAGAGCCACGGCAAGGCTATCGGTGTCACCATTGATGATCTGCCTTCCGGCGAATCGATCGACCTTGACAAGGTATATGAGTTTATGGCAAGAAGAGCGCCTAAGAACAATGCTACATCTACTCAGAGGCGTGAAAAGGATCATCCTACGATAGTTTCGGGATTTTATAATGGAAAGACGACAGGTACACCTCTTTGCGCTTTCATTCCCAATACCGACCAGCATTCAAAGGATTATTCCAACCTTTCAAAGCTTGCTCGTCCCGGCCATGCAGATTATACGGGTGCTCTCAGATACAGAGGCTTTAACGATTTCAGAGGCGGCGGACATTTCTCAGGCAGGCTTACTGCACCGCTTTGCTTTGCGGGAGCGATTGCCGGTCAGATACTTGAAAAGAGAGGTATTTATGTCGGAGCTCATATTAGCGAGATACATGGTATTACCGATAAAAACTTTGATCCGATAAACACTGATAAGGATACCATCAGAGAGATCAGATCGAAGGATTTCCCTGTTATTATTGATGTTCAGGGAAATGAGATGGTCAAGGAGATCGAGAGGGCCAGAAATGACAAGGACAGTGTCGGCGGTATAATCGAGTGCATAGCTATAAATGTCCCTGCCGGTATCGGTTCACCTATGTTTGACGGCCTTGAGAATTCGATAGCTCAACTTGTGTTCGGTATACCTGCCGTAAAGGGTATCGAATTTGGTGCGGGCTTTGACGCTGCGATAATGACAGGCTCCGAGAATAACGACGAGTTCTATATAAACGACAGGGGCCATGTTGTTACCAGAACGAATAATCACGGCGGTATACTCGGCGGTATTTCATCCGGTATGCCTATCACTCTCAGGGTCGCTTTCAAGCCTACGCCTTCTATCGCAAAGCCGCAGGAAACTGTTGACTATTCTGCAATGAAGAACGAAACGCTGGAGATCAAGGGCAGGCACGATCCCTGTGTCGTTCCCAGAGCGGTTCCTTGTGTTGAGGCTGCTGTTAATCTTGCGATACTTAATCATATGCTTGATTATCCCAATTTCTGATCTTGGAGGTTAAGACTTGTTTGCACATCCTGAGGATCATGTTTCACAGAACATGAAGTCCATATCCGATACTTATGAGGTGCAGGTTCTGATCGCCTATTTTCTTGACAGGATAGAGCGCCCGTGTACATCTGCACAGCTTCTTGAGATCATGACCAGTGACGGAGTGGTGAACTACTTCGTTTACACTGAGGTCATCGAGAAAATGCTTGAAAACGGAAACGTCGAGATCGCTGAGTCTGACATGGGAGAGGTGTATAAGCTTACCGAAAAAGGAAGAGCTCTTTCGCAGGAGTTTCGCAAGATGATACCCAAGAGCTTTCGGGACAAGATACTTGCGGCAGGACTCAGGCTTTTTGCAAAGCTCAGGAGCAAGAACAGCGTTGAGTTTGATGTCAAGCCTCATGAAAATGGCTATATCGTCAGATGCATCAGTAAGGACGGAAGTGCTGACCTTATGGATCTTTCACTTTACGCTTCCGATGAGGAACAGGCAAATTTTATAAAGTCAAAGATCATGCTTGATCCTTCCGGCTTTTATGGAAGGATAATTGACTTTGTTGTCGGCAATGAGGAATATGTCCCCGACCTTTCGGGAGATATTGAAGAACAGGAATAATTCGCCCGTGTATAAACGGCTGCGGTGATATAGGAAGATCCGGCCATAGTGTTTTGATGTAATGTCAGGATAACTATGGCTCTTTTGTTGACAATGCAGCTATAATGTGCTATGTTTTTTAATTATCCTGGTATCAGAGGAGGTCATAACAACATGGAAATCAGACCATTCAAACCGGAGGATGCCGAAGAAACGGCGCAGGTCATTGCAAAAACACTTCGTGAAAGCAACAGCAGAGATTATTCCAAACAGTTCATCGAATCAAATATTTCCTCTCATTCGTCGGATGAGCTTATTAAGGCTTCAAAACAGCGGCATATGTATGTTATCTGCGACAGAGATTGTATCATCGGAACAGGCGGGATCGCAGGCTACTGGGGCAGTCACACCGAAAGCATTCTGCTTACCATATTTGTTTTGCCCGAGTATCAGGGGAAAGGATTGGGAAGAAAGCTTATCGAGACTTTGGAGAAAGATGAATACTTTTTAAGAGCAAAGCGTATTGAAATACCTGCTTCACTTACTGCGGTCGGTTTTTACCGCAAAATGGGGTATGATTATAAAAACGCAAACGCTGAACCGGAAGACGGACTGATGTATCGTCTGGAAAAATTCAGATAAACCCTGACCTAGCTTAGATCCCAATAAAGCAATGTTTATGAGCTCTATGAAATGCTCGGGAGGAGAAACTATAATATGGGAATCTTTAGTCCCGGATTTAGTATAAAATATGACCATAAACAATGCTATAATCCGGGTCTAAATAGCTAAAACGCCGAAAACCGAACTTACCCCTTGACAATGAAAGGAAAGTGTGATAAACTGAACAAGTCGCCTGTTGAGAGACAGGAAGACACACAGCAACTTGAAAACCGAACAATAACGAAAGAAAACCCTTTAGTTAAGACCTTTGAGTGAGAACTTAGAGGAAGTCCAAGGTACCGGGACTAAAAGAAAAGGTACGCGCACAGTGATTCATTGGAAACGATGAAGCGACTGAGATCATAATGTCATAGAGATATGGCAATAGGATACAACTTAAATTAAGAGTTTGATCCTGGCTCAGGACGAACGCTGGCGGCACGCTTAACACATGCAAGTCGAACGGAGTTTATCATTAAGCTTGCTTAGAGATAAACTTAGTGGCGGACGGGTGA
>DFEO01000044.1 GCA_002368715.1 Ruminococcus sp. UBA3800 | reverse complement strand
GCGGAGCGAGCAGAGCGTAACGTGGTGGTGCAGGTGTACACACCTGCAAGGTTCACGCAGTGTCACAAAATGATAAGCTAAGACTAAGCTCACCCCCTCCCCTCCGGGGAGGGCGGCTGCTATTGAGTAGCCTGCACGTTCCCGGGCGGGGTGGGGGAATTAGCCGTGCGGCAAGCACCTGGCATTGACAAAGGGGTGAGTATGTGGTAAAATTGAGTCAGCACCGGACGGGGCTTTTATGAAAATGAAACGGAGGTTTTTGAAATGAACAAATATGATATTTCCGAGGCTGTGCGCTATATCGGTGTCAATGACTATGATCTCGACTTGTTCGAGAGCCAGTATGAGGTGCCGGACGGCATGGCTTATAACTCTTATGTTATCATAGATGAAAAGATCGCAGTTATGGATACTGCCGATAAACGTAAAACTGCCGAGTGGCTGGAAAAACTGGAAAAAGCCCTTGACGGCAGAAAGCCCGATTATGTCGTTATCTCACATATGGAGCCCGACCATACGGGAAGCCTTATGGCGCTTATCGAAAAGTACCCCGATATCACACCTGTTGGAAATGCAAAGACCTTCCAGCTGATGGGTCAGTTCTTTGATATCGGTGACCTCGCTGCAAGAGCCGTTACCGTTAAGGACGGCGATGTTCTGGAGCTTGGCAGCCACAAGCTGAGATTTGTCTTTGCTCCGATGGTCCACTGGCCCGAGGTCATGTTCAGCTATGAGCAGAGCGAAAAGCTTCTTTTCTCGGCAGATGCCTTCGGCAAGTTCGGAACGCTCGACGCTGTCGATGAGGACGGCTGGGCTTGTGAAGCAAGAAGATATTATTTCAACATTGTCGGCAAATACGGCATCCAGGTGCAGAGCGTTCTTAAAAAGCTGGCAGACACCGAGATAAAGGCTATCCTGCCGCTCCACGGACCTGCACTGACCGAGGACCTTGACTACTATCTCGGCATCTATAATACCTGGTCGTCATATCAGCCCGAGGATGAGGGCATACTTATAGCGTTCGCCTCTATCCACGGAAACACGGCAAAGGCTGCCGGGGAGCTGGCAGATATGCTCAGGGCAAAGGGTGCGCCGAAGGTCGTAGTCAGCGATATCGCAAGAGAGGATATGGGCGAGGTCATCGAGGACGCATTCAGATATGACAAGACCGTGTTTATGTCGCCGTCCTATGATGCCGGAGTGTTCCCGATAATGGAGGAGCTTCTCTGTCACCTCAGGGACAAGGCTTTCCAGAACCGCAAGGTGGCTGTTGTGGAAAACGGTTCGTGGGCTCCCAGTGCCGCAAGAGTTATGAAGAGCTACATCGAAAAGTTCAAGAATGTCGAGCTTGTCGGCGAGACAGTCACCATCCGCTCTTCTCTCAAGGACGACTCCCGTGCCGCACTTGAAGCTCTGGCAGACGCTGTGATAAATGCGTGAGCACTTTGCCGCTGCAAAATGTTGTAAATAAGGATATTCCGACAGCACGCTTCCCGTTACAAGGCAGCGTGCTGTTTTTTGCAAAAAAAACACCCCTGTCTTTTGACAGAGGTGTTTATAGATTTAAAATCCGTATATATTCCTGACCACCCAGAACACAAGCAGAATAACAAGTATCGCTGTTTCTGCGATCCGGTAAGCTTTGCACTCGGGAGTCAGAAACTCAGGGACCAGGATCAGCTTTGTGGCAGCCGCCAGCACAAACAGCGGCGCCAAAAAGAACATCACAGCGTTGGATGCAAACGCAGCCCTGAATTCACCCTTCGCAAGGTGAAGACACATCCTTGTCATACCGCAGCCCGGACATTTAAGTCCCGTGACATAATGAAACGGACAAGGGATCGACATCAGCTCGTTCGATTTTAATATGTAATAGATCACAAGGATCACCAGAGCTATGCAGTAGCGTTTTAAAAGAGAACGCCTGATCCTGTTTTTTTCGCTCATAAATATCAGAATGTTCCGTCTGCTATCTTATTGAGCTCGTTCTGCATAAGAACATAAGCAACTATGCCAAGTCCGACTATCTGGAGAACCAGATACAGAACAGCGTTGTTAGAACCCTGTCTTCCGAGAGAAGCCGCATACTTATCAAGTATCTCGCCTCTCTTGTATGCCCAGTAGAAACCGTAGATACCACAGGTTACAAGTGTGAGCAGGAAAGCCGTTCCACCTGATGTGGGGCTGGGCTCCTGAGACAGAAGATTGGTATCGTCTGTGAGGTTTACAAACCAGATGATGCCATAGATACCGCAGGTAACGATAGAAAGGATGATGAGCTTGACTACATCCTTCTTCTGGATGTTGGGAGCAGGCTGAGCAACGAAAACAGGCTGTCCTGCGCCATACTGCTGCTGTGCTCCGCCATACTGCTGCTGTGCTCCGTTGAACTGCTGGTTGGTTGTGAAAGGTGTTCCACAGAACTGACAATTCTGTGCGCCGTCGGCGTTCTGAGCTCCGCATGAACTACAAATCATAAATAACACTCCTTTAATGGTTTTGGTCATTTTCAGACAATTATATTGTACAATATAATTCTATGTTTGTCAATAGGAATATCATACTTTATCCATATTTTATGCGATTTTTTCACCAAACAAAACAGAAAGCCCTCCTGTCTGCACAGGAGGACCCTCTGCTCAAGTTGGAAATTTTGACATACCCTTATTCATGATCCTATATCATTTTGCTGACGCTTTATTCGGCCTTGGTAAACCTTGCCCACTTATACTCTGCCGTGAGCGGTGTTGTGCCGTCATACTTACCGATCCAGCTGTCAACGCCCTTGCCGTTCCAGGCATTCATCATTATCTTGCTCTCTGTCACAGGGAGGTTCTCTGTCGCTGTGTATACAGGCTCGCCGTCCACATACCAGGTTATGCTGTCCTTCTTCCACTCAAACCCATATTCGTGGAACTCCTCGCTTGCGTCGAACCCGAGGTCATAAAGATACTCGTGGCCGCCCTGACCGTTGGTGTAGTAATTGAACTGCACCTGGGTCGTGTCCTTGCCCAGAAATTCGATATCTATCTCGTCCCAGGGATTACCGTCGCTGGGGCCTGTATAGGTGAAGAACGAGGATACGACACCGGGGTTCTTTATTGCCTTCATGGACACTTCATACAGTCCGTAGCCGTAAAAATCGTTGGAGCGGTATTCACCTGCCGTATATTCATAGGTCTCGTCGATCGTGAGCTTCATAAGTCCGTTCTCGAAGGTCACGTTATCAGCTTTCCAAGTGCAGTCGAAAGGATTTCCGTTTGTCCAGCCGTCAGAGGCTATGAACTTATCGGATGCGCCTTTTTCAAAATCTGCGAGCATGGTATACGGCGAATCATCATCCTTTGCCGCAGCCGAGTCTGCCCCGCTGTTTGCCTTCGAGGATGCAGTGTCCTTTTCGGAGGAGCTGTCGCTGCTTGCGCAGGCGCACATCGACACTGACATTATAACACAAATAAGACCGATAATGTACTTTTTCATGATAACAGATCCTTTCGTTTTTGTTATCATTATAATACACTATCGGTCTTAACATTTATATCAGAAATATGTTCTTCATGTCACGTTTTTGTCATTCATTTGCCTGAGATGACGTCCAGTTGAGCCTGAAGAATTTTTCCCTATACTGCTTTGGAGTAAGCCCTGTATGCTTTTTGAAGCAGGAGATAAAATGACTGTGAGAGCTGAAGCACAGATAGTTTGCGATATCAATGGGGTCATAGTCGGAAAACTTCAGCATATTCTCGGCAGCGTTTATCCTTTTTGACATTATAAAGTCCGAGATATTCACCCCGACCTCTTTTTTGAAAAGCTTTGAAAGGTACTGCGGTGTAAGCCCCAACTCATCGGCAAGCTCGCCCACACGCACTCCCTTATAGATATTATCATAGATAAGGTCAATACAGGTAAGTATATGCTTCGAGTAAGCCTTCCCTGCGGCAACACGCTTCATTCTCTTGGTGTATTCAAAAATGACCTCCTTGTGAAGCTCTCTCAGCCCTTCCTCGCTCTGGCATACATCTATCTTGTTAATATAGATATCGCTGATAGTATAAGCCGTTTCGGTAGAAAGACCGCCCTCGATACAAAACCTTGCAAGCATGGCGACAGTGATTATGAGGTGGTATCTTAAATTTCTGATATTGTCCTCACTTATCCTGCCGTAGCCCTCAACGGCAAGCGGTGTATAGGTGCGCTTTACAGCATCAAGGTCGCCCTCTCTTACAGCCGAATAAAACTCCAGCTCCTTCTCATAGGGCGAGTGGTGGATATCATTCTCACTCTGAAAAAACTCCCGGTGGGACAGCTCCTTGTTTATACCCATGTTCCACACTCCTTTCGGTGCGTACATAACACTGTTTATCATAGTCTACCACACTTTCATATGTTTGTCAAAGGCAGGTATAAAAACAGCAGACAGAGAACCTACCCCGCTCTGCCTGCCGCTTGCGGTCAAGCCGTACAGTGCTGTGACAGCTCTGTACGGCTCGACATAACTCTATTTGGAGGTTACGATCAGTTCATATCGCTCTGTGCTTCTTCGATAAGGTAATCAATAGCCTTAGAGTTGGAAGAAACTACCGAGCTCCATGTTTCTGCCTCAGCAGGATGCATAGTAGCCTTTGTAACGGTGTCGGAAAGGCTTGCAAGATCCTTGGAAACGCCCTGGCTGAATTCAAATACAGGATGCTGTGCTGCGAGATCGTAGATCTCCTGACGCATATCCATCATTTCATCTGTCCAGCCATAGTCCTTCTGATACTGCTCGAGAGTGATCTTGTGTGCAGCCTCATCGGTTTCTGCATAACGTGTGCAGTCAAGGAATGCGGCAACGCCCTCGGGGTTGGGAGCATTCTTGCAGATGCAGAAGCCGTGGATCCTCGAAGGGATGTACTGAGCGTCAGAATCTGCTGCGCAAGGAACGGGAACGAACATAACGTCGCCGGAAGAGAGGTCGCCGTAAGGCTTTGTAACAGAGGGTGCGTCCTCGATAGCCCAGAGGCCGATAGGATAGAACAGGGTAAGACCCGATCCGATACCCTCGCCGAATACATCTCCTCTGACCTTCCAGTCGTGCTCGTGCTTGGGATATACAACTCCGTTCTTCTGGAGCTCATACATCATATCCTGAGCCTTTGCAAGCTTAGGATCGCCGATATTGTTTGTGATAACGCCGTCGTTCATACCGATGAGCGGAAGTCCTGTGGACTGTGTGAGAGCGTTCTCATAATACCAGCCGTCGAGAGCGAACTTGTCTTCCTCGGCGTTGGTGAACTCAATACACATCTCGCTCATAGTATCCCAGTTCCACTTGCCCTCGTGGAACAGATCGGCAGGCTGATCGAAGCCGTTGTCGTCGATAGTTTCCTTGTTGTAGATCCAGATGTAGCAGGGGTCGATCCTGGACACAGCCACATAATGCTTGCCCTGGAACATGAACTGGTCTGCTGCTGTCTTCATATCTGCCCACAGAGGAGTTGTGAAATCGATATAATCATCTATCGGCTCGATCATTCCCTTGATAGCGCCCTTGGGGAACATATCCATATCGTCGGCGCCGATAAAGTCAGGTGACTTGTTGGCCATAACGAGGGCTGCAAGGTCGTCGAATTTTGTATCCCATGTGGTGGCGTTATAGTTGATCTTTCCGTTATACTTGGTCTGGAACAGAGCCAGGTCAACACCTATATCCTTGTCCTCGGAAGCTGTGGGGTTGATGTCCCAGAAAGAGAACCACTCGATAGTGTTGTTCTTGAGGTCTCTTGTGGTCATAGACTCGCTAAGTCTTGTAACGATCTCCTGCTGGTTCTCCTCAAGCTTTTTCTCCTTCATCGAGGAGCTGCCGGAAGAACTGTCCGAAGAGCTGCCGCAGGCTGTCACAGCTATACAAAGCACTGCTGCAAGAGCCGAAGCTATACGCTTATGTGATCTCATTATATTCCCTCCGATCAGAAATTACTTTCTCTTTGTTATAACGATGCCGGCTGCTGCAAGAGCCACGCCTGCGAAGATAAGACCTTCTGCTGCGCCTGTCTCGGGCTGCTCGGCCTTAGCAGTGTTGTCGGAAGCGAGAGATCCGCCGCCGCCTGCACCGGTAGTGGTCGTTGTTGTTGTGCCTGCGTCCTTCTTGGAGGTGTCATCTGCCTTAGCGGAAGAATCGTCAGCCTTCTTGGAGGAATCGTCGGCCTTCTTGGAAGAGTCGTCGCCTGCTGCGGAGCTTGTTTCCTCGCCTGCTGCCGCAGGAGCACCGAGTCCGATAGTCATATAAAGTGTGCCGCCGTTGAAGCCGCCTTCCTGATCCCAGCCCTCTACCTCGGGAGTAGCAGCTGCGATAACTTCGCCTGTTGTCTCGTCTACTCTGTCAGTAGAACGGATGTGGAATCTGATGTCGCCCTCGGGATCGTGAGGCATCTCTGTGATGCTGAGCAGGTCGTTGAATGTGGTCTCTGTGCCGTCTTCTGCTACAAATCTTGCATCGAGGACCTCTACGGAAAGAGGATACTGAGCCTCTACATCAACACCGGCAGCCTCAAAAGCCTTGTCGAGATTAGCGAACATGACGCCCATCTCACCGAGAGAGCCCTTGTCGGACATTGTTGTGTCGGCAAGCACCTTGCTGATCTTGTACTCGATAGTGATAGTGCCATCGTTGTTTTCGGTTTTCCATGTGCACCAGTCACCGTTGTTCCAATGCCATTTGCCGTCGTTGTTCATGAAAAATCCCATAGCGCCTATGGCATAGTAAGCATCATTCATAGTAGCGTCATTCTCGTCAGGGTGTACGACATCTGTCAGCTTTGTTGCTGCAAATGCATTGATAGACATACACGATGCTGCGATAGCTGCTGCGGTCATGCCAACGAACATTTTTTTAAAACTTCTCATGATAAATACCTCCGAATAATTTTTCCTTATGCCGGACCCGCAGCCCGGCTTTTCGTTTCAGCTTTTCAGCTGCTGAGATAATATTATCATACTTGTTAAAATCTCTATACTAAAAATCAAATCTTTATATCAAAATTATAACACTAATTTCCGGTATTTTTGATTAAATTTCATAAGCCCCACAGTGGGTGCTCTGACCTGTGCAAACCACTACATATGGCGCTCCGGGCAAAGCGGTCCGGCAGTGAACGGTATCAGATTTTTAATTTAAGGGATATCAAAACGGCACCCACACAACAAAATGGGTGCCATCCGTGATCTTATCGGGAAAACTCAGATGTATTTGAGTATCTCATCTCTTACACCGTCAAGCCGCTTGTCGGAAAGACCGAAGTTCATCTCCTTATAGCTCCACGCCGATCTGCCTATACCAAACTTTTCAAAGGCAGCGTTTATGTCCTTATACCATGCCAGAGTGTCCTCTGGCGTTGCCAGATCAATAACACCGTATTCTCCGCAGTAGAGAGAAACGTTTCTTTCCTCGCAGAGCTTTACTGCCGCCTCAAAGCGCTTTATAAAGTATTCTGAGGAGTAGCCGTCGCCTGCTATCTCGCTGTGATCCATATACTTCATCTGCAAAGCCTCGGCATCGTGCAGATACTGCTTTACGTCGCCGGGATAAGAGATGCGGTAATCCCTGTTCATCTGCTTGACCCAGAAAGCTGCCTGATGTGTAAAGATGAGCGGCTCATAGCAGTGGAAGTTGTAGACCACGTTTTCGTCATAGGGCATATCAAGGTCTTTCAGAGCGTCAAGTGAATTGTTCCAATAGCTTCCGACAAGTATCTTCACATCGGGAGCGATAGCTCTTATGCGTTTGATAGTCTTTTCGATTATCCTGTTCCAGGTAGGCGAGAAGTCGGGGTCGGTAACTTCGTTGAGAAGCTCGAAGCAGAGTATATCTGACATCGAGCCGTAGCGTCTTGCAAATTCCTCCCACAGGCGGCAGAACCTTTCCTGAAGCTCCTCATCTGCAAAGAAGCCCACATAGTTCTCATCATCAAAGATGAACCCCTGTGTCTTGTGAAGGTCAAGAACTAACTTCAGCCCTGCCTTTTTGCACCACTCGACAGCCTTATCCACATATCCGAAACCGAACTCTCTGAGCGTCCCGTCCTCCTCCTGGAAAACGTTATAATCCATAGGCAGCCTTACATGGTCTGCGCCCCAGCCTGCGATCACCTTTATGTCATCCTCGTGGATGAAGCTGTCGAGGTGCTCCTTTGTGTAGGCTCCCTGAGAGAGCCAGCCGCCCAGATCTATTCCTTTTATATATCCTTCAAATCTTTTCATAAAAGCCTCCTTTACTCCTCAGCTCGTTTCATATTCCTCAGCTGTTGAACAAATTATACACACAACAGCTGAATGTTTATATCAGAAATATGCTGTTCATATCAACTTCTTAATGTTAAATATGTGATATAAAAAGCTAAATCGTTTAAGGCAGCCAAAACCTTTTTTGCGAAGCAAAGTCCATCCGAAGGAAAGCTATCCTCAATCACTCGCTCAAAATAGAACTCCTCATTATTCTGCTCGAAAAGCCTTTTCGGCTTTTCTTCGTTTAAGGCATAGAACCGTTCTTTTCCTTGCCTCACACTTACCGTCAATCCGCAAGCGGCTTGAGGAAAACTTCTTCGAGGCTTCTCAAAGGGGAAGCCCCTCTTGCAGGGCTTCCCCTCTT
>DFEO01000008.1 GCA_002368715.1 Ruminococcus sp. UBA3800 | reverse complement strand
TCGAAATGTTCGGCTATAAATGCACTCTCCAGACCGATACCGAGGTCATAACCTATATCATCGACTATCTGCTGAGAGTCCAGAAGCTGACTCTGGAGGAGGTCGCTTCGGTCATTGCGGCGCCGTTCTGGAGCACGATAGACCGTATGCCCGAAAAGGAGAAGGAAAAGCTCACTTACCTGAGAACAGTCTTTTCAAATCTTCTCATCACAGGGCCTTTCTCGATAGTGTTCGGCTGGGACGGCGGCCTTATGGCGCTAAACGACAGGCTGAAGCTTCGTTCGATGATAACCGCAGAAAAGGACGACAGAGTATTCATCGCAAGCGAGGAAGCAGCGATAAGGGCTATGGAGCCGGATGTAGGTGCTCTTTATGCGCCCGCCGGCGGAGAAGCTGTGATAGTCCGTGTTAAGGAGGGTAAATTCTGATGACAGAGCATTATATAGTTCCTGAATATGAAGTGGTGAGGAACCTCGATCGCTGCATAGGCTGCCGTGTCTGTGAAAGACAGTGTGCAAATGAGGTCCATGCCTTTGATCCCGAGCTGGGAGTTTTGATCTCGGATGAAGCAAAGTGTGTAAACTGCCAGCGCTGTGTCTGTCTGTGTCCGACCCATGCGCTGAAGATCACAAAAAACGACTGCCGCCTGAGAGAGAATGCCAACTGGGAGGATCAGACAATAAAGGAGATATACAAGCAGGCCAACAGCGGCGGAGTGCTCCTGTCCTCGATGGGAAATCCGAAACCTCTGCCCGTCTATTGGGACAGGATACTCATAAACGCTTCCCAGGTCACGAACCCGCCCATAGACCCGCTGCGTGAGCCTATGGAAACCAAGGTGTTCCTCGGCAAAAAGCCCGAAAAGGTGCTCAGGCGCTCAACAGGCGAGCTTATACCTCAGATGCCGCCGCAGGTCGAGCTTTCGATGCCTGTGATGTTTTCGGCTATGAGCTACGGCTCTATCAGCTACAACGCCCATGCTTCCCTTGCAAGGGCAGCCACAGAGCTCGGTATATGCTATAATACGGGTGAAGGCGGACTTCACGAAGACTTTTACTGCTACGGCGAAAACACTATCGTTCAGGTCGCATCGGGAAGGTTCGGTGTCCACAAGCAGTATCTCGAGGCTGCGGCAGCGGTCGAGATAAAAATGGGTCAGGGCGCTAAGCCCGGCATAGGCGGTCATCTGCCGGGTGCCAAGATAGTCGGAGACATCTCCCGCACAAGAATGATCCCCGAGGGCTCGGACGCTATCTCGCCTGCTCCTCACCACGATATATATTCTATCGAGGATCTCAGACAGCTGGTGTTCTCGCTCAAGGAGGCCACCGACTATAAAAAGCCCGTTATCGTAAAGGTTGCAGCAGTACACAATATCGCAGCCATAGCAAGCGGTATCGCAAGAAGCGGCGCCGACATAATCGCTATCGACGGTTTCAGGGGCGGTACGGGAGCTGCACCCACAAGGATAAGAGATAATGTGGGCATCCCGATAGAGCTGGCGCTGGCAGCCGTAGACCAGAGGCTGAGAGATGAAGGCATAAGAAACAATGTGTCGCTTGTTGTGGGCGGAAGCGTGCGCTCGGCGGCAGATGTTGTAAAGGCAGTGGCTCTCGGAGCAGATGCCGTATATGTTGCAACAGCGGCTCTGCTTGCGCTTGGCTGTCACCTTTGCCGGACCTGCCAGAGCGGCAAGTGCAACTGGGGCATAGCCACCCAGAGACCCGACCTCGTAAAGAGGCTCAATCCCGATATCGGCTCTAAACGTCTTGTTAATCTTATGAATGCGTGGAGACACGAGATCAAGGAGCTTATGGGCGCTATGGGTATAAATTCGATCGAA
Source organism: Ruminococcus sp. UBA3800 (assembly GCA_002368715.1). Taxonomy (GTDB): domain Bacteria; phylum Bacillota; class Clostridia; order Oscillospirales; family Ruminococcaceae; genus Hominimerdicola. The sequence continues at coordinate 7,039 of DFEO01000008.1, read as the reverse complement.
AGTCTGAGAGGAAACAGGCTTATGCTCAGAGGTGTAGGTCTTACAGACAGGGAGCTGGGGATCCTTGGGATCTCTCACGCAGGAGAATGATCAGGAGGGACACCGAAATGAAACGAGTATATGTAAACGAAGAGTGGTGCCTTGGCTGTCACCTCTGCGAATATAACTGTGCTTTTGCAAATTCGGGCCTTGACAATATGGCAAAGGCTCTCAAAAACAAGAAGATATATCCAAGAGTACATATCGAGCAGGCGGGAGAGATAACCTATGCCGTGTCCTGCCGCCACTGCAAGGATCCTCTTTGCGTAAAGAGCTGTATAGCAGGCGCTATCAGTATCGAGGACGGAGCTGTCAAGATCGACAGGAGCAAATGTGTTGGCTGTCTAACCTGTGTTCTGGTATGTCCTTACGGAGCCGTAAGGCCGGGACCGGAGGGAGCCGCACAGAAATGTGAGCTCTGTCTTGCTAACAGCTGCGGCGAGCCTGCCTGTGTAAAGGGCTGCCCGAACAATGCGATAGTTTATGAGGAAAGGCAGGGAGAGCGCAAATGAGCAAGTATGTCATCATCGGAAACGGTGTTGCAGCAGCAGGCTGCATCGAGGGAATAAGAAGCACCGACAAAACGGGCGAGATAACCGTTATTTCCGAGGAGAAGCACAAGGTATATTCAAGGCCGCTCATCTCTTATTACCTTGAGGGCAAGACCGACCTTAAAAGAATGAATTACCGTCCCGAGGACTTTTATGAGAAAAACGGCGCAGCGCTGAGATTTGCAAAGGCCGGAAAGCTGGATGTGAAAAAGAAAACTATCTCTCTTTCCGACGGCAGCACCGAGACCTTTGAAAAGGTGTGCATAGCAGCAGGCTCGGCTCCGTTCGTTCCGCCTTTCGAGGGACTTGACAAGGTGGGCAAGAAGTTTACCTTTATGACTCTTGACGATAGCCTTGCTCTTGAAAAGGTGCTGACAAAGAAGAGCCGTGTGCTCATTGTGGGAGCAGGCCTTATCGGACTCAAATGTGCAGAGGGGATAAAGGCAAGAGTGGCGTCAGTCACAGTCTGCGACCTTGCGGACAGAGTGCTCTCTAGCATCCTCGACAGCGAGTGTGCGTCTGTTATGCAAAAGCACCTTGAGAAAAACGGCATAAGCTTTATGCTGGCCGACACCGCAGTAAAGTTTGATAAGAACAAAGCCTATATGAAGAGCGGCAAGGAAGTTGACTTCGACATCCTGGTCCTTGCGGTGGGAGTAAGGGCAAACACCTCTCTGGCATCCGATGCCGGGGCTGAAGTCAACAGAGGTATCATCGTTGACACACAGATGAAGACCACAACAGAGAACATCTATGCCGCAGGCGACTGCACCGAGGGCTTTGACAGTTCCATAGGCGCAAACAGGGTGCTGGCTATCCTGCCCAATGCTTATATGCAGGGCTTTTGCGCAGGTGTGAATATGGCAGGCGGCAAAAAGAGCATCACCGATGCTATACCGATGAACTCCATAGGCTTTTTCGGGCTCCACTGCGTGAGCGCCGGAAGCTGTTTTGAAGAGGGCGAGGGCGAGATATCCGGCGAAAAAACGCAGGAGGGCATCAAGCGCCTTTACATTAAGGACAACAGGCTCACGGGCTACATCATCATCGGTGATGTGACCGGAGCGGGAGTATACACAAGGCTTGTGCGTGAAAAGACCGACCTTGGGGAGCTTGACACGCAGGAGCTGAAACGGTCGGCAACGCTGGCGATGTTTATGCCGGATGCAAGACACAAAATGCTGGGAGGTGCAGTCTGATGGAGATAAATGCAAAAGGTCTTGATCATCGTGATCTCAATGAGGTCCTGCGTCAGAGCAGGGGTCCCTGCACCATAACCAACTGTCTGGGCCAGCGCTTTCTGGCAGCAGGCGTTTCGGACAAGACGGTGACAGTGAGCGGCATTCCCGGGAACGCACTCGGAGCTTATCTGAACGGCGCCAGGATAGAGGTCATGGGAAACGCTCAGGACGCTGTGGGCGACACGATGAACGACGGCACGATAGTTATCCACGGCAACGTGGGTGATGCTGTCGGCTATGCGATGAGAGGCGGACATATCTATGTTCAGGGAAACGCCGGATACAGAGCAGGTATCCATATGAAGGCCTACAAGCAGAAGCAGCCGGCTCTTATCATCGGCGGCAAGGCAGGAAGCTTTCTCGGAGAATATCAGGCAGGCGGAACGATCATTGTTCTCGGCCTTGAGGACAGCGACAGACCCATCGTCGGAAACTTCCCCTCAACGGGTATGCACGGCGGAAAAATGTTTCTGCGCTCCGATTGCAGGGATATCATCTTTCCGAGTCAGGTACACACTCGTCCGGCCACGCTTGAAGACTTTCTGGAGATCGAGCACTTTATAAGACATTTCTGTGAATACTTCAAAATGGATCAGCAGCAGATAATGGACTCGCCTTTTACGGTTGTGTGTCCCGACAGCAAAAACCCATACAGACAGATGTACGTTGCAAACTGACGATAAAGCCAAACACCGCTCCGGGCTTTTTCCCGGAACGGTGTTTTCTTGTTTTCTTCATTAAGATACCAGCGAGTGCGCAGGGATAAGGCTGTGTACCGCTTCATAGATACGCTGTGCGACCTGTGCGTCGTTCATCGTGTAAAGGTGTATACCGTCGGCACCCTCGGCCAGAAGGTCGGTTATCTGGTCAATGGCATAGGCTATGCCTGCGTCTCTCAGAGCGATCGGGTCGTGCCCGAATTTTTCCAGCACACGGATAAAGCGCCCGGGCAGCTCGATGCCGCAAAGCTTCACCATGCGTTCTATCTGGCGTTTGTTTGTCACTGGCATGATGCCTGCCTCTATGGGAACGTTCTCCATACCTGCAATGGCAGCCTTTTCACGGAAGCTGTAAAAGCTTCGGTTGTCAAGAAACAGCTGCGTGATAAGGTGGTCTGCTCCGCAGCTTACCTTGTGCCTGAGCCAGCGGATATCGTCGATCGGGCTCCTGCTTTCGGGATGCACCTCGGGATAGCACGCCGCCAGGATGTTCATATCATAGTTTTCTTTTATAAATGTAATGAGATCGCTTGCGTGCTCAAATCCTCCGCAGGGCACTTCATCCGCTGGGATATCTCCTCTCAGCGCAAGGACGTTTTCTATTCCCTGCGCCTTCATATCGTCAAGGATGTTCTTTGCCTGCTCCCTTGTCAGTCCTATACAGGGCAGGTGAGCAACACTTTCCACACCGTATCTGCTTTTTATATCCGATGCGATCTTTATCGTTCTTTGGCTGTTTTTCGCACCGCCTGCGCCATAGGTCACGCTGATGAAGTCGGGACATATGTCCGAAAGCCCGTCCAGCGTATCATAGATAACGCTCTCTTTGGCGTCTGGCTTCGGCGGAAAGATCTCCAGAGAAAAAACGGTCTTGTGTTTGAAAATATCAGATGTCTTCATTTCTTGCCTCTTTTGCCGCAGCCACAAGGTTTTTAAGGCTTGGAACGGTCTCCTTTTCTGCTCTGGTCTTCAATCCGCAGTCCGGGTTCACCCAGAGCTTTTCGGCAGGTATACGCTCCCTCATCCTTGATATTGCGGTCTTTATCTCAGCCTTCGAGGGGACCCTCGGAGAGTGTATGTCATACACTCCGGGGCCGACCTCGGTGCGGAAGTTGTTTTCCTTTAGAACGTCGAGGATCGTCAGGTCGGAGCGTGATGCCTCAAAGGTTATCACGTCCGCATCCATATCGTCGATGTCCTTGATTATATCTGCAAATTCGCTGTAACACATATGCGTGTGTATCTGGGTCTCGGCTCTTACGCCGCTGTGAACGAAGCGGAACGCAGGTATAGCCCAGTCGAGATAATCCTCTCTGCGGTCGGCACGCCGAAGCGGCAGCTTCTCACGCAGAGCAGCCTCATCCACCTGGATGATCTTTATTCCGCCTGCTTCAAGGTCGAGCACCTCCTCACGGATAGCAAGAGCTATCTGCAGGGTGCTTTCTTTCAGTGTTATATCCTCTCTCGGGAAGGACCAGTTGAGAATGGTGACAGGGCCTGTGAGCATACCCTTCATAGGCTTGTCGGTCAGGCTCTGAGCATATACCAACCATTTTACGGTCATAGGCTTTGCACGGCTGATATCTCCCCAGATGACAGGAGGCTTTACACATCTTGTGCCGTAGGACTGCACCCAGGCTTTTTCGGTGAAAATGAACCCGTCAAGGCACTCACCGAAATATTCCACCATATCGTTTCGCTCATATTCTCCGTGGACAAGCACATCAAGGCCTATCTCCTCCTGAAGAGCAACACAATCCGCTATCTTCCGCTTTATGAAGCTCTCATAGTCCTCCGCTGAAAGGCCGCCTGTTCTCAGAGCTTTTCTTGCAGATTTTACATCAGCTGTCTGAGGGAAGGAGCCGATAGTGGTCGTTGGGAAAAGCGGAAGAGCAAAGCGCTCCTTCTGTATCTTTTCACGCTCCGCAAAGGCAGGCAGCCTTGTAAAGTCGCTGTCGGTGAGAGCGGACACTTTTGCTCTTATCTCATCGTTCCTGCCCGATCGCTCTTCGCTGTGGAGAGCTTTGTTGGCCTCAAACTCTGCGGTCTTGCAGGGTGCTTCCGAAGCGGTTATCTTTTTAAGCTCGCCAAGCTCATCGAGCTTTTGCTCTGCAAATGCAAAGTGCTTCAGGACATTCTGCGAAAGCTTGCTCTCGTTTTTGAGCGTTACCGGGACATGGAGCAGCGAGCAGGATGTGTTTATCACGATATCGTCGGCATATGCTTTCAGCTCATCAAGTATCCCGACAGCCTTCTCATAGTTGCAGCGCCAGATGTTCTTGCCGTTCACAACACCCGCAAACAGGGTCTTGCCTTTAGGGAAGCCATTAGCCTTAACGAGCCCGAGCGTTTTTTTGCCCTCGATAAAGTCAAGCCCTATACCGTCGAAGCCAAGCTCTGAAAGCTCCTTATAAACATCTCTCACGTCACCGAAATAGGTCTGTGCCAGCACCCTGACACTGCCCTTGGCAGACAGTATCTTTTTATAGAGCGTGCAAAACAGAGCGGTATCCTCAGCGCTCATATCCATGACCAGTGAAGGCTCGTCAAACTGGACCCATTCGGCGCCCAGCTCGCCCAGCTTTCCGAGAAGTTCGGAATATGCGGCTGCCGTTTGTTCAGCAAAGTCCGCCGCAGATTTTTTTCCACGGTATCTTGCCAGCTTCAGAAACGTGTAGGCTCCCACGATAACGGGCTTGGTCTTTACCCCTTCCCCGAGTGCCTCACCGAAAAGGTCAAAGGGCTTTGTGCCCGAAAGCTTTATCTCCGTTTCGTCGTCTATTTCAGGCACGATATAGTGGTAGTTCGTGTTGAACCACTTTTTCATAGCAAGAGCCTTGACATCGCCCTTTTCGCCCTGATAGCCTCTTGCTGCCGCAAAATAGGTGTCGAGCACGCAAAGCCCCAGCTCTGTATACCTTTTCGGCACAGCCCCCAGAAGAAAGGCAGTGTCCAGCACCCCGTCATAAAAAGAGAAATCGTTCGAGGGGATAAAATCAAGACCGCTGTTTTTCTGAAGCGAGAGGTTATAAAGGCGGATCTTTTTAGCTTCTGCTTCAAGCTCGGCCACCGCTATCTCGCCCCTGAAATACTTCTCGCTTGCAAATTTCAACTCTCTCAGACCGCCTATGCGGGGATAGCCTGTTATTGATGTTTTCATTCTGCATTCCTCCATATCATACAAAACCCATATGCTTTAATGGGAACATTATAGCATACGGGCTCTGGAATGTAAAATATTTATTTTTCATATATCACCATAGCTAAAAGCTATATCAGGCGCAGCTGTTGATGTAGGCTCTCAGGTGTTCAAGATAGCGCTCTGTCATAGGGGAAGCCGGGCGGTCGGTGTTGATGATATAGCCAATGTCCATCTGTTCGTCGCTTTCGAGCGGTATTGACACTATGTTGCTTCCGTTGAGGTCCTCGCTGAGGACACCGGATGAAATGGTGTAGCCGTTGAGACCGATGAGCAGATTGAACAGGGTGGCTCTGTCGGAAACGATGATGCTTTTCGGAGCATATTCGGTTATGTGGAGCTCCTCGGCAAAATAGAAGGAATTCTTGACACCCTGGTCATAGGTGAGTCTTGGGTAGGTTTTCAGGTCGTCAAGCGTTACCGACTTTTTGCCCACAAGAGGGTTGCTCCTGCTGACAAACACATGAGGCGAGGCTGTGAACAGTTTTTCATAGCGGATGTCCTCGCTCTGGAGGATGTGCATAATGACCTCACGGTTGAAGCGGCTGAGGTAGAGGATGCCGATGTCGCTTCGGTGAGTGCGGACATCCTCGATTATCTCGGCAGTCTTCAGCTCTCTCAGGGTGAATTCATATTTGTTCCTGCCATATTCCCGCACCAGCTCTACAAAGGCATTTACCACAAAGGCATAATGCTGGGAAGAGACCGAGAACACTCTTCTTGGGGCAGGCGCCGATTTGTATTCTGTTTCCAGCAGCTCGGCCTGCTCGGTTATCTGCCTTGCATAGGCAAGAAAGCGGGTGCCGTCCTCGGTGAGATAAACGCCCCTGTTGGTGCGGGCGAAAATGGTTATACCCATTTCCTTTTCAAGCTCGGCCACTGCCTTTGAAAGGCTTGGCTGAGCAATAAAAAGCCTTTGTGCCGCAGCAGTAACAGAGCCTGTTTCTGCGATAGCAATAATATATTTCAGCTGATTGAGCGTCATTCCCGTGTCCTCCTCAAAAGTTGTGCAGATACATTATAGCATAACACACTGCATTTTTCAATATCCTGCTGTCTCTGTCGAGCGTCGATGGGTTTGTCGGGGCTTTGCCCCAACACCCCACCAGCGCACCGGGGCGGCGCTGGACCCGCCCTGGACACCTTGGCAGGGTGTACAACATAGTTCTTAAACACACAAAAACCGCTCTTTTGAAATGTTCACGCAGTGTCACAAAATGAAAAGCTAAAACTAAGCCTACCCCCTCCCCTCCGGGGAGGGCAGCGGCTATTGAGTAGCCTGCACGCTCC
>DFEO01000121.1:527-4846 GCA_002368715.1 Ruminococcus sp. UBA3800 | reverse complement strand
ATCCCTTTGCCACCAACTTCAATCCCGAGATAAATCTGCGTGAGGTCTCTGCCAACGGCTCCTACTGGGAAAACGGACACTGGGTAGAAACAAAGCCTATGGAGATAAAGAGAGAATACAACTTCAAGGGCGTGGGTATGAAGGATATGTATCTTCTTCACCATGAGGAGATAGAGTCGCTTGCAAAGAACATACCGGGAGTAAAGCGCATACGCTTTTTTATGACCTTCGGCCAGAGCTATCTTACGCATATGAAGTGTCTTGAAAACGTGGGTATGCTTGGGACCACACCGGTCGAGTTTGAGGGGCACGAGATAGTTCCGATAAAGTTTCTGAAGGCTCTGCTGCCCGACCCCGCTTCTCTCGGACCGAGAACAGTGGGCAAGACAAATATCGGCTGCATCTTCACGGGTATCAAGGACGGCAAAGAGAGGACCATATACATCTACAACGTCTGCGACCACCAGGAATGCTATAAAGAAACAGGCGCTCAGGCAGTGTCTTACACCACAGGTGTCCCTGCGATGATAGGCACCGCTATGGTGGCATCGGGAACATGGGACAAAAAGGGAGTTTTCAATGTGGAGGAGTTCGATCCCGACCCCTATATGGATATGCTCAATAAATACGGTCTGCCGTGGGTGGTAGACGAGAACCCCGTGACGGTGGAGTGATATGATAAAAACAGCAGTCCCGGTCTTCACAGAGATAAACACCCCTGCCTATGTCATCGACGAGGCAGGGCTTGTCAGAAATCTTGAGATCTTAAAGGACATACAGACAAGAACGGGTGCGAAGATACTCCTGGCACAGAAGGCCTTTTCTATGTTTTCTCTCTATCCGCTGATAGCGGAGTATCTTTGCGGCTCCACTGCCAGCGGCCTTTATGAGGCAAAGCTGGGCAGGGAGGAGTTCGGCAAGGAGGTCCACGTTTTTTCGCCTGCCTATAAGGACAGCGAGTTTGACGAGACAGCACAGGTCAGCGACCACATTGTTTTCAACTCATGCAGACAGCTTATGAAGTTTCATCACAGGTGCGGCGGCAAAAGCATCGGGCTCAGGATAAACCCCGAATGCTCAACACAGGATACCCCTATCTACGACCCGTGCGCCGAGGGCTCGAGGCTGGGAGTGAGAGCGTGTGACTTTGATGAGAGCGTGCTGCCCTATCTTGACGGGCTCCACTTTCACACCCTCTGCGAGCAGAACAGCGACGCACTGGAAAAGACGCTGGAAGCCGCCGAGGAGAAGTTCGGCAAATACTTTCACCGTATGAAATGGATAAATTTCGGCGGCGGCCACCACATAACCCGTGAGGATTATGACCGTGATCGCCTTTGCAGGATGATAGAGCGTGTTCAGAAAACCTACGGAGTCGAGGTCTATCTCGAACCCGGAGAGGCCGTAGCGCTGGGCGCAGGATGGCTGGTCACTGAGGTGATGGAGATAGTCAGGAACCAAATGGATATCGCTGTTCTGGACGCATCGGCTGCCTGTCATATGCCCGATGTTCTGGAGATGCCATACCGTCCGCCGCTCTATCTCGGCGCAAAGCCCGGCGAGAAAAGATACACCTGCCGCCTGTCATCACGCACCTGTCTTGCAGGCGATATAATTGGTGATTACAGCTTCGATGAGCCCCTATGTGAAGGCGACCGCCTTTGCTTTGAGGATATGGCCATATACACTATGGTCAAGAACAACACCTTCAACGGTATGCCGCTGCCCGATATAGCCCTGCTGCACAGGGACGGCAGCTATGAAGTTATAAAAAGCTTCGGATATGAGGATTTTAAGGAGAGATTATCTTGACACCGGACAAGAGCGGCGCTTTTTATATGCCGGCGGAGTTTTCGCCCCACAAGGCGACCGTCATCATCTTTCCCGAGCGACCCGGCTCCTGGGGATACGGCGCAGAGCCTGCTCAAAAGGTCTTTGCACAGCTTATCCGCTTTATAGCCGAGGACGAGGAAGTATATGTTATAGTTTCGGACAACACCGAGAAAACAGCAAAGGAGCTGCTTTGCGGGCTTGGAAATATAACTTTTTTAAACATCCCCTCCGATGATGCCTGGGCCCGTGATGTGGCGCCCACGTTCGTTACCGACGGCAGAACACTTAAAGGGATCGACTGGAGATTCAATGCATGGGGCGGTGAATATGACGGACTGTATGCCCACTGGGAAAAGGACGATGCGCTGGCAGGGCGCTTCTGCGAGCTGGCAGGCTTTGAACGTATCGATGCTCACCCCTTTGTGCTGGAGGGGGGCGCTGTCCACTCCGACGGTGAGGGGACGCTGATGGTCACCGAGAGCTGTCTCCTCAGCAAGGGCAGAAATCCCGGACTTTCAAAAGCTGAGATAGAAAAAAAGCTCTGCGATTATCTTGGCGCACAAAAGGTCCTCTGGCTGCCAAGAGGCATATATAACGATGAGACCAATGAGCACGTTGATAATGTGTGTGCGTTCATCGCTCCCGCCGAGGTGGTGCTGGCATGGACGGACGATGAGGAGGACGAGCAGTATCCCCTTTCAAAGGCCTGCCTTGATTACCTTGAGAGCGTGACCGACGCCAGGGGCAGGAAAATAACTGTCCACAAGCTGCCGATACCCGATGTTCCCGTGAGGATAACCGAGCACGACCTTGCAGGCTACACCTTTGAAGAGGGCGAGGACGAGAGAGAGCTCGGTGAACGGCTGGCGGCATCCTATGTCAATTTCTATTTTACTGACCGCTCGGTCATGCTGCCGCAGTTCGGAGGAGAGAACAAGGATAGCGACGAGAGGGCTGTCAGGATAATGAAAAGCCTTTGCAAAAACAGGCGGATAGTTCCCATTGACGCAAGGGAGATAATCATAGGCGGCGGAAACATCCACTGCATAACCCAGCAGATACCGGCTGTTGAAAACGGGGAGGTATGAAATGAAGATAACTGTTGCGGCAGTTCAGATGAGCTGTACAAGGGATGTGAGCGAAAATATCGCTCACGCCGACAGGCTGGTGCGTGAGGCAGCCGCAAAGGGTGCCAATGTCATCCTGCTGCCCGAGCTTTTTGAGAGACAGTATTTCTGTCAGGAGAGAAGATACGACTATTATTCTTTTGCGGCGCCGCCGGACGAGAACGAAGCGGTGAAGCATTTTAAAAACACGGCAGCCGAGCTCGGGGTCGTGATGCCGATAAGCTTTTATGAAAAGGACGCAAATGTCCTTTACAACTCGGTAGCTATGCTGGATGCCGACGGCTCGGTGCTGGGCGTATACCGCAAGACCCATATCCCCGATGACCACTATTATCAGGAGAAATTCTATTTTACCCCCGGAGATACGGGCTTCAGGGTGTGGGACACACGCTTTGGCAGGATAGGTGTGGGCATATGCTGGGATCAGTGGTTCCCGGAGGCTGCAAGGGCTATGGCGCTTATGGGCGCTCAGCTCATCCTCTATCCCACGGCAATAGGCTCGGAGCCCATCCTCACCACCGACAGTATGCCTCACTGGAGACGCACCATGCAGGGTCACGCAGGCGCAAACCTTGTCCCTGTGGCGGCTGCCAACCGGTGGGGGCTCGAAGAGGTGACACCCTCTGAGGAGAACGGCGGCCAGAGCTCGGCACTGAGATTTTACGGCTCGTCCTTTATAACAGACGGCGTTGGTGAGATAACAGCCGACGGCGGAAGAGAGGGCGATGAGGTGCTCGTTTCACAGCTGGATCTTGACGCCTGCGACAGAGCAAGGCTTGAATGGGGCGTGTTCAGGGACAGAAGACCGCAGGCCTACGGGGCGCTGGTGAACGGCAAATAAATGCACCTGAACAGGCATTTTTGCAAAACTGTGCTTGGTATATCCTCTTTGCCGCAGGCAGAGGGGATATACGTTTTTTGAGAATTTAAAAAAAAGACTTGATTTAAAGGCGGATTTGTAGTATGATAGTTGTAAGGGCGTTTGCACCGCCCGGAAATCGAAAGGAGTATTTGATATGATCTATTCGCACGAAGTTGAAACAATGTGCCCTATCGCACAGGGCGTTGCTCACGGCGCTGCTCCCATCCCCGAAGAGGCAAAATGGGTCAAGGCTAAGGAGATCAAGGACATATCAGGCTTTACCCACGGTATAGGCTGGTGTGCTCCGCAGCAGGGTACCTGCAAGCTGACACTTAATGTTAAAGAGGGCGTTATCCAGGAGTGTCTCGTTGAGACTATCGGATGCTCGGGTATGACACATTCGGCAGCTATGGCTTCCGAGATCCTTCCCGGAAGAACCATTCTTGAGGCTCTTAATACAGACCTTGTCTGTGACGCTATCAATACAGCTATGAGAG
>DFEO01000121.1:0-457 GCA_002368715.1 Ruminococcus sp. UBA3800 | reverse complement strand
CTCTTCCTCCAGATCGTTTACGGTCGTTCCCAGTCTGCATTTTCCGAGGGCGGCCTCGTTGTAGGTGCAGGACTTGAGGATCTTGGAAAGGGACTTCGTTCCCAGGTAGGTACCATGTACGGTACACTGGCAAAGGGTCCCCGTTATCTCGAGATGACAGACGGTTATGTAACAAAGCTCGCTCTTAATGAAGACAACGAGATCATCGGCTACAAGTTTGTAAACTTCGGCAAGATGATGGACTTCATCAAGGCAGGCGATGATGCTAACACCGCTTTCGAGAAGGCTCAGGGTCAGTACGGCAGAGTTGACGATGCTGTTAAGCTCGTTGACCCGAGAAAGGAATAAGGAGGGCTTAAATAATGGCATTATTTGAATCTTACGAGAGAAGAGAAAAACAGATCCTTGCTGTTATAAAGGAATACGGCATCAACTCTATCGAGGAGTGTGCTGATGT
>DFEO01000102.1 GCA_002368715.1 Ruminococcus sp. UBA3800 | reverse complement strand
TTCGAGACCTTCCTCGGCTTCGACGGAGACAAGGCTCCTGATATCGACCTTAACTTCTCGGGCGACTATCAGGCAAGAGCTCACCGCTACACAGAAGAGCTCTTCGGCTCGGATCACGTTTTCAAGGCCGGTACTATCGGCATGATACAGGAAAAAACAGCCTTTGGCTATGTTATGAAATACCTTGAAAAGCGCAAGCCCAGCCCGGACGCTCCGCTGAAAGTCTCAAAGGCGGAGATAGAAAGGCTCAAGCTCGGCTGCTGCGGAGTAAAGAGAACGACATCTCAGCACCCGGGCGGAATGGTCGTTATCCCAGGTGACTACGAGGTAACGGACTTTACCCCTGTCCAGCACCCTGCTGACAAAACAGACTCGGATATGGTGACGACTCATTTTGACTTCCGTTCGATGCACGACACTATATTGAAGCTCGATGAGCTGGGACACGATAATCCGACGATGTATAAATACCTCGAGGACTTTACGGGCATGGATATAAATGCCTGTCCGATGTCGGACCCCGATGTTTATTCGCTGTTCACATCTCCAAAGGCGCTCGGTGTCACCGAGGACGATATCCTGTGCAAAACGGGAACTCTGGGTATCCCCGAGATGGGAACACCCTTCGTAAGACAGATGCTCCTTGATGCAAAGCCCAAGAATTTCTCGGACCTTTTGCAGATATCCGGCCTTTCCCACGGAACAGACGTGTGGCTCGGAAACGCACAGGAGCTCATTGCAAACGGCACCTGCGATATTTCCAATGTTATCGGAACCAGAGACAGCATAATGACATATCTGCTTTATCACGGCCTCGAGCCGAAGCTTGCATTCAAGATAATGGAGATAACCCGAAAGGGTAAGGCTCCAAAGCTCCTTACCGAGGAGATGAAAGCGGATATGAGAGCCCACGATGTGCCGGAGTGGTATATCGAGAGCTGTCTGAAAATAAAGTATATGTTCCCCAAGGCTCACGCTGCCGCTTATGTAACAGCGGCGATAAGGCTGTGCTGGTTCAAGGTGCATATGCCGATATATTTCTATGCGACATATTTTACTGTCAAGGGCGGAGACTTTGACGCCGACAGCGCAGTAAGGGGCAAGGACATCGTCAGAAGCAGGATAGAGGAGCTGTCATCACGCCCCAAGGACGAGCTGAGCGGTAAGGATTCCGATGTGCTCGATATCCTTATGATTGAAAATGAGATGCTTGCCCGTGGGATGAGCTTTCTGCCGGTGGATATCCACAAGTCTCACGCAACCATTTTCCAGGTGGAAGAGGACGACAAGCTGAGGCTGCCCTTTGTGGCGCTTGACGGTGTCGGTGAGAGCGCAGCAAAGAGCATTTATGAAAAGGCTCAGAACGGAGATTTTATCTCTATCGAGGAATTCCAGCAGCAGAGCGGCGTTTCCAGCGCCGTTATCGATACGCTCGAGCGCTATAACGCTTTCGGCGATATGCCTAAATCCAATCAGCTCACGCTGTTTTAATGGTTCGTTCCTACAAAGATACTTTAAATCTTTTGCTGTGCTGTTGACAAACGGGCTGAAATGTGTTACCATAGTGCTATGATAATATGGTAATAGTTTACCACGCTAAAGTGAATGAAAGGAAACAGTATGAAAAGATACGATCTTATAACTCCAGAGGGAACAAGAGACCTTCTGTTTGAGGAATGCAAGGCAAGAAGAGAGGTCGAGAACAAGCTTACGGGGCTTTTTTCAGGGCTCGGTTACAGCGAGGTAGTTACACCGGGAATAGAGTTTTACGATGTTTTCAGCGGCAGCAGCCGCAACTTCATGCAGGAGAACCTTTACAAGATGACCGACTCGAAGGGCAGGCTCATAGTTATGCGTCCCGACTCCACGATCCCGATAGCAAGGCTCGTGGCAACAAGGCTTAAAGATGCAGATCTGCCGCTGAGGCTTTTTTACAGCCAGAGCGTTTACCAGAATAATGCGCTATTAAAGGGCAAGACGGACGAGAACGTTATGGCCGGCATCGAGCTTATAGGCGGACAGAACAGCAAGAGAGCCGACTATGAGGTGCTGTGTACGGCTGTGACAGCACTTTCGGAGTTTGACAGGGAAAATTTCAGACTGGAGCTGGGTCACATAGGCTATTTTAAGGAGCTGGTGGCAAAGCTTGACGTTGATGAAGGTGTGCGTGAGGATATAAGGATGCTCATATCCACAAAGAATTATCCTGCGCTCAACGATCTGCTGAGCGAGGTGGGCGACAGTCCTGTAACCAATGCGCTCAGACAGCTTCCTGCGCTTTTCGGCGGTGCCGAGGTGTTTGACAGGGCAGAGAAGATATATACGGATGACAGGATAAGCAGGATACTCAGTGACCTGAGAGAGGAATATGAGCGTCTTTCTGCACTCGGATTTGAGGGCAAGATATCGGTAGACCTTGGTATAGTATCGCATACTGCATATTATACGGGGATAGTGTTCAGGGGCTATCTTTCCGAGATAGGCCAGACCGTTCTGAAGGGCGGCCGCTATGATGGACTTATCGGAGAGTTTGGCAAGGAGTGTACAGCCGTTGGCTTCGGGATAAATGTGGGAGCTGTGGCAAGACACCTCAGCCGCATTGGCGAGAAGAGCGAGCTCAAGACTCCGGATGCTGTCGTTTTTGGCGAAAAGGGACACGTTGTTGAGGCGATAAGCTATGCTCAGAAACTCGTGAGCGAGGGCTTATGTGTCGAGAATTCACTTTTTGACACCTTCGAGCAGAGCGTGGAATATGCAAAGAACAGGGGCATAAAGAAAGTAATAAGGGTCGCAGACGATATAACACAGACAAGTGTGGGATAAGGAGAAAACAGGATGAATAGCAAACCGCTTAGGATAGCCCTGACAAAGGGAAGGCTTGAAAAGGACACGGTAGGTCTGCTGGAGAAGATCGGTTTCGACTGCACCGCCGTGAGAGAAAAGGGAAGAAAGCTCATTCTTCCGATAAAGGATGCAAACGCTGAGGTCGTGCTTGCAAAGGCAAACGATGTTATCACCTATGTTGAGCACGGAGTGTGCGACCTGGGCGTTGTTGGTAAAGACACCATAATGGAGATGCAGGGCAAGTTTTTCGAGATGGTGGATCTTGGCTTCGGCAGGTGCAAATTTGCGCTGGCTGTTAAAAAGGGAACTGATTTTTACAGCGGCTTTGGTGTGAAAACAGTTGCGACTAAGTATCCCAATATTACCAGGCGCTTTTTTGAAGCAAAGGGAATGGACGTTGAGATAATCAAGATAGAGGGTTCGGTGGAGCTGGCTCCTCTGCTGGAGCTGGCAGACGGTATAGTCGATATCGTCGAAACGGGCACAACACTCAAGGAAAACGGGCTCGAGGTCTATGAGGATGTGTGTCCTGTTTCCGCAAGACTCATTGTAAATACCGTGAGTATGAAGCTTCGGCAGAAAGAGATAGAAGCGCTTGTTGAGCTTATAGTCAAGAATCTGTAAAGAAAGGAAGAACGGAAAATGATCGACATAAAGAAGATATATGTGAACGGCACCGATGAGGTCGAGTTTTTCAAGCAGCTTGAAAAGCGAAGCGGCGAGACCGACAAAAAGGTCACCGCTGTTGTCGGTGAGATAATCGAGACGGTGAAAAACGGCGGAGATGAGGCTGTCAAAGCCTATACCGAGAAGTTTGACGGAAAGCTCCCTGAGTATTACGAGGTGCCGAGAGATGTAATAAATGACGCTCTGACCGAGGCAGATCAGCGTTTTGTAGATGCTCTGCTCAACAGCATAGCAAACATAACCGATTTCCACCAGAGACAGAAGTCCCAGAGCTTTGTTAATGCAAGAGCCGATGGCTGCATTATGGGACAGAAGGTAAGGGGACTGAGTAAGGTCGGTCTTTATGTTCCGGGCGGAACGGCTGCTTATCCTTCGAGCGTGCTTATGAACGCTGTTCCTGCCAAGATAGCCGGAGTTGGCGAGATAATAATGGTCACACCTCCTTTGAAGGACGGCACCCCGAATAAGGATATCCTTGTGGCTGCTGCTCTGTGCGGAGTTGACAGGGTGTTTATGGCAGGCGGCGCTCAGGCGATAGCTGCTCTTGCCTACGGCACCGAACAGATCCCGAAGGTCGATAAGATAGTGGGTCCGGGAAACATCTATGTCGCAACAGCTAAAAAGCTCCTTTACGGAACTGTGGATATAGATATGGTCGCAGGCCCCAGCGAGATACTTGTTATGGCTGACGATACAGCAGACCCGAAGTTTGTTGCTGCCGACCTTATGTCACAGGCCGAGCACGATGTGCTTGCATCTTCTATCCTTGTCACCACCAGCGAGAGAGTTGCTGATGAAACGATAAAAGAGATCGACAGACAGATGCAGTATCTTGAAAGAAAGGATATCATCGAAAAGTCGCTTACAAGCTTCGGCGCAGTTATGGTTTGTGAGAGCGCCGACCAGGCTGTTGAAATGGCAAACCGCTATGCTCCCGAGCACCTGGAAGTTTTGTTCGAGAACCCCATGGAATATGTGGGCAGGCTCGATAACGCAGGCTCTGTGTTCCTCGGTTCCTATGCGTCAGAGCCTCTCGGCGACTACTATGCAGGACCTAACCACGTTCTTCCCACAAGCGGCACCGCAAGGTTCTTCTCGCCTCTGGGAGTAAACAGCTTTGAGAAGCGTTCGAGCTTTATCTACTATACCGAGGACGCTTTAAGAGAAGCTAAGGACGACATCGTTCTTGTGGCAGAAAAAGAGGGTCTTACCGCTCACGCAAACGCTATCAAGGTAAGGTTCGAGGACTGACCTATGTCACAGGGACTTACAGCAGCGCTCATCGTCACGGCGGCGGCAGGGGTCGCACCCATTATCTATATGTTCATAAGCCGTATTGTGACGGGCTTTTCAAGAAAGCGTGTGAGCGCATCACTGGCAGGGTTTGCGGTGGGCTATCAGACAGCAAAAAAAGACGTTGTTTATCCGCTTGACAAGCGTGAGGAGCTTAGCGGCGAACTGATAAGAGCCGTGCTCGAATTTGAGCAGGACGGCGAGATCTATCGCTGTGTAAGCAGAGAGGAGTATGAGGAGAAAGCCTTTGACAGGATGTTTTCACCTGAAAACAATGTGCTTCTCTGCAAGAAGAAAGCTCCGGGAGATGACGTTATCATAGTTAAGGAATACAACTGCAGGAGAAGAAGGATATCACTTGTGTTCATCACACTTGCGTTCTTTGCGTCGGCAATAGAGCTGACAGCGGCAGTTTATATGGGAAAGATCTAGGTGATTATTATGAGAACAGCACAGATCAGCAGAAAAACAAAGGAAACAGAGATCGAGGTCTTTGTAAGGCTTGACGGTGAGGGCAGGGTCAATATCGACACAGGCATAGGCTTTTTTGACCATATGCTCACAGCGTTCGGCGTTCACAGCGGGATAGATCTTGATGTAAGATGCAAGGGCGACCTTTATGTGGACGCTCACCACTCGGTGGAGGACACAGGCATCTGTCTTGGCAAAGCTTTTGCCGAAGCTCTCGGCGACAAGGCAGGCATAAAGCGCTATGGGTCTGCGTTCGTGCCTATGGACGAGAGCCTTTGCTTTTGTTCTCTTGATATAAGCGGAAGACCCTTCCTCGTTTTCAGCGGAGATTTCAGTGATGACAGGGTGGGCGAGTTTGACACCTGCCTTACCGAGGAGTTTTTCAGAGCCTTTGCTTTCAATGCCGGGATAACGCTCCACATAAATGAGCTTTACGGCAAGAATGACCACCACATTATAGAAGCTATGTTCAAGGCCTGCGCACACGCCCTTAAAGATGCAGTAAAGCTCTCGGGCGGAGCAGTCCTTTCGACAAAGGGAGTTTTGGAATGATCGCAATTATCGACTATGGCGCAGGAAATATCTTCTCGGTAAAGAATGCGCTGGATTTTCTTGGTGTCAAAAGCGCTCTCACCTCCGACCCGGGAGAGATACTCTCGGCTGACAAGGTGATACTCCCCGGTGTGGGCGCCTTTCAGTGGGCTATGGACAAGCTGGAGGAGAGCGGCCTTGTGGACACCGTAAAAAAGGCTGCGTCAGAGAAGCCCTTTATGGGTATCTGTCTCGGTATGCAGCTGCTTTTTTGCAAAAGCTTTGAGTTCGGCGAGCGTGAGGGCCTGGGGCTTATAAAGGGCTATGTTGACCGCATCCCGGACACGGGGCTTGTCATCCCCCACATGGGCTGGAACAAGCTTGAGTATAACAGACAGTGTCCGCTGTTTGAAGGCCTCGGCGAGGACGAGTATGTTTACTTTGTCCACTCCTATCAGGCTTACTGCGGGGATGAAGCGCTTAATGCTTATGTTGAATACGGCTCAAAGATACCTGCTGTCGTATCGGACGGACGGTTCGTTTACGGCTGTCAGTTCCATCCTGAAAAAAGCGGACAGACAGGTCTCAGGATACTTAAAAACTTCGTGTCGCTGAAGGAGGGATGATATGCTTGCAAAGAGAATAATCCCTTGTCTTGATGTGCGTGACGGCAAGGTCGTAAAGGGTGTCAATTTCGAGGGGATAAAAGAAGTCGGTGACCCTGTCGAGTGTGCGTATGAGTATAACCTCCAGGGCGCAGATGAGATAGTTTTTTATGACATAACAGCATCTCACGAGGGCAGGGGAGTCATCCTCGATGTTGTCCGTGAGACGGCTAAAAAGGTGTTCGTGCCGCTGACTGTCGGCGGCGGGATAAAGACAGTTGACGATATAAGGAACACCCTGCGTGCAGGAGCCGACAAGGTCAGCGTAAATTCCCAGGCGGTGCAGAACCCTCAGCTTATAAAGGAAGGAGCCGATATCTTCGGTTCTCAGTGTATCTGCGTGGGCGTGGATGCTAAGGCTATCAGTCCAAATAAGTGGACAGTTTACATCAACGGCGGCAGGATAGATATGGGTGTCGACCTTATAGATTGGGTAAAGAAGTGTGAAGCTCTGGGAGCCGGGGAGATATGTCTGAACTCAATTGACACTGACGGTGTTAGGGGCGGCTTTGACCTGCCGATGCTAAAGGCTGTGGTGGATGCGGTCAACATCCCTGTTATCGCTTCCGGCGGCGCAGGAAAGCTCGGTGACTTTGCTGAAGCTTTTGAAAAGACCGATTGCTCGGCAGCCCTTGCAGCATCACTTTTCCATTTTAAGGAGCTTACAGTTCAGCAGGTAAAGGATGACTGCCGAAGCAAGGGTATTATCGTGAGGTGATATCTATGGATGATGAGTTCAAAGATCTTACTGTACGGACGCAGGAAAACAGTGAAAAGGATCCTGACAACGAGCAGAAAAGCCACGAAAGCGGCAGCGGTATTGCGTTAGGTATGTGCTTGGGTGTTTCCATTGGTATGACCTTCGGGCTTTTGTATGATAATATGCTGTTTGGGATGCTTATCGGAATGGGAATAGGTCTTTGTTTTGGCTCGGTATATGATTCCGCTAAAAACAAACAAAGCACAAACGATGACGATGATAGTGAAGAGGGTAAAAATGAGCAGGATAAAAGTTGATATAAATGATCTCGATAAATACTTTGTAAAGGGCGAGCTTATCCCTGCGATATGCTATGAGGTTGATACAAAGACCGTGCTTATGCTTGCCTATATGAATAAGGAAAGCCTTAAAAAGACGCTTGAGACCGGCTATACCTGGTTCTGGAGCAGGTCAAGACAGGAGTACTGGAACAAGGGTGCCACAAGCGGTCATCTGCAAAAGGTCGTTAGCATCTATTCCGACTGCGATGATGATACACTGCTTGTAAATGTAAGACAGACGGGAGTTGCCTGCCATACAGGAGCATACAGCTGTTTTTTCAATGAGATGTATAATGAGGAGGAAAACCAATGAACGTATATCAGGAGATATTTGAAGTACTGAAGCTGAGAAAAGAAATGTATGACAAGGGTGAGGCTCCCGAGAAGAGCTATACCTGCTATCTTTATCAGCAGGGCGTTGACAAGATCTGCAAAAAGGTCGGCGAGGAAGCTGCCGAGACTATCATTGCGGCAAAAAACGGCGACAATGACGAGCTTAAAAATGAGATAAATGACCTTCTGTACCATGTTATGGTGCTGGCTGTCAATCAGGGACTTGACTGGAGCGACGTTGAAAAGGTGCTTGATGAGCGCAACGAAAAAATAGGAAACCTCAAGCAGTTCCACACCACCGACAAAAACACATGACAGGCTTATGAAACTAAACTTTGAAAGCGGATATGAAAGAAAGGGCAAGGCAGGATTTTTCAGGATACTCGGCATTGTTCTTTTGACAGTAGGTCTTCTGGCGGTGCTTTTCTGTCTTTACCTTCGTTTTTTCGGAGTGCGGACAACAGCTGACTTCAAAGAGCTGACAGTGGCAAAAAAAGTTTATATAAACCACTATGAATACACCGCTGACGGCAAGAAGTATGACATTACCATACGCACAAGCTTTGATGAAGCGGCAAAGCCGGGTGATACCGTTACTGTTTATTATCTAAAAGGCGACCCGACACTGACCTATAACAGCACGGTGTTCTACCTTGGCTTGTTTATCAGCTTTATAGGAGGGCTGTGTATAATGTCGGATATCCGCCGAAAACAATAAGATCAGGCTGCACTTTCTTTTGAAGGTGCAGCTTTTTTTCACAAAAACGAACTGTCCTGAATATGATATAGTGAAGTGTGAAAAGCTTCCGAAATACTTATGTCAGGAGGAACGATATGCCAAACAACCAGAATAATAATTTCAAAGAGGCAGTCTGCCTTGAAGCTATGCGTGTGTTCGATTCGTGCTCATCTCAGGATTGCCTGGAGGATCTCGAACTCACCTTTGATGCCGATGCCCAGCAGACTATTGATTCTGCAAGCTATGTAAAGACCAAGTGCATCGAGGTGACCCAGGCGGATTTTACAGTGACGCCAGTGGCTTTTAACCGTGGCTTTTTCACTGTTGACTGTACCTATACCTTCCAGGCGGAGATAGACGCTTACAACGCCGACAGCACAGCTCCCACAGTGGTCTACGGAGAAACGACCTTCACAAAAACCGTGATCCTCTACGGCAGTGATGCAGGCACAAAACGCTTTTCATCGGGCTTCGACCCGGCTCAGCCGGCAGAGGCGCAGGTCTCGGGCTGTGCGGCGTGCTGCACATCGACTCTGCCTACGGCAACGGTCAACATTGCGCAGCCTATGTGCCTGAGTGTGAATTTCACACCCGCTGTCGGCGGTCAGAACGCACAGGTAAGCATAACCATCGGTATATTCTCGATAATCCAGCTCAGCAGACCTGTTTCTATGCTTATGCCAAGCTATGACTACTGCATCCCCGGCAAGGAATGCAAGACAAATGATGATACTCCCTGCGAGATGTTCTCAAAGATAAGCTTCCCCACAAATGAATTCTTCCCGCAGGGTATCGAGAATTCCGGCTGCAACAGCAATCAGAACATCGATGTGAATCAGGTATAAGTTTTTTGCCGCAGACTAACAACCTGCGGCTTTTTGCTTTATTTGCGCAATTTTGTTTCTTTCGCTGTTGACAAAACACTGAAAAGGATTTATAATAAATTGTGTATGTCGAAAGGCTTGGAAATGGGGATGTGTATGTCAGACTCTGTAACTGAAAACAAACTCTCGGCGCAGGAGCAGCTCCTAGCCAAAGCAATTGAATATGAACGCTTCGAGGGGCATAAGCCGCTGGCTCTCGTGCGCTCCTTCGGCTGTCAGCAGAATGTCAGCGACGGTGAAAAGCTTAAAGCCCAGCTCGATAAGATAGGCTTTGGCTTTACGGATAAGCCCGAAGAAGCCCGGCTTATAATCTACAATACCTGTGCTGTCAGGGAAAACGCCGAAGACCGGGTGTTTGGCAATATCGGTCAGCTCAAAAAGCTCAAAGAAGAACACCCATGGCTCATCATAGGCATCTGCGGATGTATGGCTCAGCAGGAGCATATAGCCCGCAAGGTCAGGGAAAGCTACCGCTATGTTGATCTTGTGTTCGGAACGTTCGCTTATAATGACTTGTACGATATGCTGTGGAAGGTCATGGGACAGCACGAAAGAGTTTTCAACCAGACTGACAAATACAGCGATATAAACGAGGAGCTGACTCAGCTCCGTGATGACAAGGTAAAAGCCTTTGTGCCGATAATGTATGGCTGCAATAACTTCTGCACCTACTGTATAGTGCCTTATGTGCGTGGAAGAGAGCGCAGCCGAAAGCCGGAAAATGTCATTGCTGAAGTAAGAAAGCTTGTTTCGGACGGCTATAAGGAAATAATGCTGCTCGGACAGAATGTAAACTCATACAGCTATGGTTTTACAGCACTTCTCAGAGAGATAAACGCCATAGAGGGAGATTTCAGGGTGCGTTTTATGTCAAGCCACCCGAAGGACGCAGGGCGTGACCTAATAGATACGATACTCGAATGTGACAAGGTCTGCAAGCATCTTCACCTGCCTGTTCAGGCTGGCAGCGATGAGATATTAAAGGCAATGAACCGCCGATACACAGTGGAAAAATATATGGAGATAATCGACTATGCAAGGAGCAAGGATCCCGGTTTCTCGTTCACCACAGATCTTATCGTTGGCTTCCCGGGCGAAAGCTATGAGCAGTTCTGCCGTACAAAGCAACTGATAAAACGTGTGAAATATGACAATATCTACTCGTTTGTCTATTCACGCCGAAGCGGTACACCTGCCGCAAAGCTTGAAGATACAGTGTCTGACAAGCAGAAGGGTCTTTGGCTGAGAGAGCTTATCCTTGAACAGCGTGAGGTCACCTCCGAGTGGCTGGGACGCTTTGTGGGAAGAAGCCTCAGAGTCCTTGTTTCTGGCGAGGGCCGCAAGGGCGAGGGCTGGCTTACCGGAAAGAGCGACGAGGATATCATAGTCGAGTTCAGGGGATCTGAAAAGCTTGTGGGTCAGTTCGTTACGGTCAGGATAGTCAGGGCTATGAACTGGGCGCTTGAAGGCGAGATATAATAATATAGTAATTATCGGCACGCTTATGTGCTGTATCAAGTATAACAGAAAGAGGAATGAAAATGGACGTAATCGAAATGGCAAGAGAGCTTGGAAAAGCAATACAGCTGGACGAGAGATACAAAAGGTATATGGATGCCTGCACCCTTAACGACACAGATACCGAGCTCCAGAACGAGATAGGAAAGTTCAATCTCAAGCGCTCGCAGCTCGGAGAGGAGCTTAGAAAGGAAAGCAAGGACACCGAGTCTATCAAGGAGCTCAATGCTGAGATACAGCAGATGTATAAGGACATAATGGAGATGCCCAAGATGGTTGAGTTCAACGAAGCAAAGGCTGAGCTTGGAAAGCTTATCACAAGCGTCAACTACATCATCTCCCAGGCTTCCGAGGGCGAGGATCCGCAGACCTGCCCCGAAACACCGCCCCAGAGCTGCAACGGCAGCTGTGCAGGCTGCTCGGGCTGCTCGTGACAGATATCGGTCAGGGATAATAACAGCGCTGTTTTAGAATAAAAGAGCAGATAGAAAGAGGTGACAGCATGAGTGTCACAGATAACAAAGATAAGATAAAGCAGACAGAGCCTGCCTATAAGGGGCTCTCTCCTCAGCAGGTAAAGGCGCTTGGAAAAGTATCTCCGATGATGCTCCATTATTTTGATGTCAAGGAGCGCTATCCGGAGGATATCGTTTTTTACAGGCTGGGCGACTTCTACGAGATGTTTTTCGGAGATGCTCTCGAAGCCTCCGAGATACTGGGGCTCACTCTCACAGGGCGTGATTGCGGTCTTCCGAACCGTGCCCCTATGTGCGGTGTGCCTTACCATTCGGCTCAGACCTATATAAAAAAGCTGGTCGAAGCCGGCAAGAGCGTGGCTATCTGTGAGCAGACAGCCGACCCGTCTACCTGTAAGGGTATGGTCCCACGAGAGGTCATCCGTGTCATTACTCCCGGCACTCTTATCGAAAGCTCGCTGCTTGAGGATGATACGAACAACTTCCTGTGCTGCATCTGCTATGCCGAGGTCACAGACAACTGCGGCCTTTGCTTTGCCGACATATCGACGGGAGAAGTCCACCTTTTTGCATTTGAAGGCAAGGAGCAGACAGACCGTGTGATAAATGAGATATCCCGCTTCTCTCCCTCGGAGATCCTTTTGAACAGCGGTGCGAACGAAAACAAGTCCCTTATGGATTTTCTGGAGCTTCGACACAGCTGCCGCCGCCATATACTGGAGGAGGACTCCTTTAAAATGGGCCGCCATACCGAGGAGGTATCGGCTCAGATGACAAAGGAGACTTTTGATGAGATAAACTCACAGCTTACGCAGAATTCTCCCGAGCAGTCGGCTCTGTGCGGATTGTTCTGTTATATCCATGAGACCCAGAAGCAGCTCGTGGGGCGCTTTTCTGATGTTAAGCTTCATATGGGCGACCCTATGATGACGGTGGGCTATTCAGCCAGACGAAATCTCGAGCTTGTGGAAACTCTCAGAAACAAGGACAGAAAGGGTTCGCTTTTGTGGGTGCTTGACAACACCAGGACCTCTATGGGAAGACGTATGCTGCGCTCCTATATCGAGCAGCCCCTTGTAAACCCGGTAAGGATAATGGAGAGACACGATGCTGTTGAACAGTTCGCTGATTCTCCTGTGGAGCTTTCCGAGATAAAGGAGATACTGGGCGGTGTCTATGACCTTGAAAGACTTATGACAAGGGTGATGTATAAAACTGCCTCCCCAAGGGACCTTCGCAGCCTTGCTGTCACTGCCGAGAAGCTCCCGCTTTTAAAAGATATGCTCTCGGGCTTTTCTTCAAAGCTTATCCGCTCCTGTGACGAGAAGATATCCACTCTTGAAGATATCTCGAACCTTGTGGGCAATGCGATAGTCGAGGAGCCGCCTGTCAATGTGAAGGACGGCGGAGTTATCCGTGAGGGCTTCAATGCCCAGCTGGACGAGCTGAGAGAGATAAGAAGCGGCGGAAGAGCGATAATCGACTCCATAGCCGAGCGTGAGCGTGAGGCCACAGGCATAAAAAACCTGAAGGTCGGCTATAACCGTGTGTTCGGCTATTATCTCGAGGTCACAAAGAGCTATTACGATCTTGTGCCCGAGACCTATATAAGAAAACAGACCCTTGCAAACTGCGAGCGTTTCATAACCCAGGAATTAAAGGATGCCGAGAACACTATCCTCGGTGCCAGCGACAAGATAATTTCCCTGGAGCAGGAGATATACTCCGAGATAATCGCTTTTGCGGCTTCAAGGATAAAACAGGTGTCACAGACCGCAAACGCTGTGGCACAGGTGGATGTGCTGTGCTCCTTTGCGCAGGCAGCCCTTAACAACAACTACACCCGTCCCCAGATCACGGCGGACGGCGTTATCGAGATAAAAAAGGGAAGACACCCTGTTGTCGAGCTTATGCAGCGTGACGAGGTCTTCGTCCCCAATGACACCTACTTAGACCTTACCGAGAACCGCATGGCGATAGTCACCGGCCCCAATATGTCGGGTAAATCCACCTATATGCGACAGATAGCCCTTATCTGCCTTATGGCTCAGATAGGCTCCTTCGTTCCTGCTGAATACGCAAGGCTCTCGGTGGTCGATCAGATCTTCACAAGGATAGGCGCCTCCGATGACCTGACCGCCGGCCAATCCACCTTTATGGTGGAGATGAGCGAGGTGGCTGACATTGTAAAGCACGCCACCAAAAACAGCCTTGTCATCCTTGACGAGGTGGGAAGAGGAACTTCTACCTTTGACGGTATCTCCATCGCAAGGTCTGTGGCGGAGTATATACTTAACAGCAAAAAGCTCGGCTGCAAGACTCTGTTTGCGACACATTATCACGAGCTGATATCTCTTGAAAAAGAGATGAAGGGCGTTGTCAATTTCAGCGTGTCTGTAAGAAAGCAGGGCTCCAGCATCAGATTCTTGCGCAAGATAGTCAGAGGCGGTGCCGACCAGAGCTACGGTATAGAGGTAGCAAAGCTGGCAGGGCTTCCTAAAAGCATAATATCCAGGGCGAACGAACTGCTTGAGGAGCTTGAGCGTGCCGACCGTGAAAAGAAGGCTGCGGATGCGGCAAGGGAAGACCTCCAGGTCAGCTTTGAGCGCATAACCGACAGCATAATAGTTGACAAGATAAGAAAGACAAATATAGATGAGCTCTCGGACGAGGAGCTGAGAGCGTTTATGACAGACCTGGTAAGATATGTCTAGGTCATAGAACAGGACATTTAATGAGCGAGATAAAAGTTTTATCAAAGGAAGTTTCCGAGCTTATCGCCGCAGGTGAGGTCATCGACCGTCCCTGCTCGGTCATCAAGGAGCTTGTGGAAAACTCGATAGATGCAGGCGCATCAGTTATAACCGTCGAGATCAAAAACGGCGGCAGGACCTATATAAGAGTCACCGACAACGGCAAGGGTATGGCCTTTGAGGATATGCCCGTTGCCTTTGTTCGTCATGCCACAAGCAAGATAAGCCGAAAGCAGGATCTTGACAGTATAATGACACTTGGCTTCCGTGGAGAAGCGCTTGCTTCTATCTGTGCTGTCGCAAGGGTCGATGTGCTGACAAAGCGCCTGGAGGACGACCTTGGCACACATTATGCCATAGAGGCCGCCGAGCAGACTGCTTATGAGGAGAGCGGCTGTCCTGACGGCACCACTTTCATTGTAAGGGACATTTTCTTTAATGTCCCCGCAAGGCTGAAATTTCTTAAAAAAGACGTGACCGAGGCTAACGCTGCGGCGGACCTTGTATCAAAGCTTTCGCTTTCTCACCCCGAGATATCCTTCAAGTTCATCCGTGACAACCGCACGGAGCTTCTCACTGCCGGTGACGGCAAACTGTTCTCGGCTGTCTATGCGGTCTTCGGCAGAGAATTTGCCGAGTCGATGTTAGAGGTCGACCACACCTATCAGGGTATGCACATAACCGGCTTTACGGTAAAGCCGCTTTGCGCAAAGCCTAACAGACGCTTCCAGAATTTCTTTGTAAATCACAGATATATAAGATCCCGTGCGATGTCTTCGGCTCTCGAGGAGGCCTACCGCAATCAGATAATGGTAGGGAAGTTTCCTGCCTGTGTGCTGTTTGCAGATATCTCGGCAGGCGCTGTGGACGTGAACGTTCACCCCACAAAGACCGAGGTGCGCTTCTCGAATGAAAAGCTTATGCACGAGGCTGTGTTCTTTGCGGTCAAAAATGCACTACTTAAATTCGATGCGCCCAACCGTATGAAGCTTGACAGCACACGCAATTTTTCCGAGCGTCAGCTTTACAGCGTTGCGCCTGCCGATAACGGCGAACAGCTTCGCTTTTCTCAGCCGCCGACACAAAAGCCTTTGACTCCCGTCAGACAGCCCTCAGAGTTTAAAAGCTCTGACAAAACAGCTGTCCCCGAGCCTGTTTCGGTGGGTTTTAAAAAGCTTGATACCGAACAGATAGAACGTGCCAGAAACGGTGAGGACGTTTTTCTTTCGGACCTTGAAAAAGTTGTTGTGCCTGAGCAGGACACAAAGCCTGTTTCATTTGAAGATAAGACAGAGCCTGAACCTCCGGCAGTGCAGCAGAGCACTCTTCCCGAGGACAGCGGCTATAAGTTTATAAGTGCCCAGAGCTTTGAAAAGAAGCCCGAGCCTGTTACTATCGAGTATGCACCGAAGGAGAGCCCAAGGCCGATCGTTGTGGGTGAGCTTTTTAAGACCTTTGTCGTGGCTCAGTGCGGTGACGAGATGATACTGATGGACAAGCACGCTGCTCACGAGAGATATATTTTCGAGCAGATAAAAGAGGATGCGAACAATCTCCAGCCTCAGATACTTCTTGATCCGATAACCGTGCTATTGTCCTATGCCGAATACGATGTTATATGCGAAAACCTGGAAAAGATTGCAAAGCTCGGCTTCGAGGTGGAGCCTGATACTGCTCCGACAGTGGCAGTAAAGGGCGTTCCTATCATCCTTGGCGATAATGACCCCACAGAGGTGCTTTGTGAGCTTGCCAAGAACCTTATGGATAACAAGCTCAATCCACAGTCCGAGGTCTTTGATGATCTTTACCATTCGGTAGCCTGCAAGGCAGCGATCAAGGCAAACGACAGCAACAGCCTTGCTGAGCTCCAGACGCTGCTTGATGATGTTTATGAGAATGATGATATCAGATACTGTCCGCACGGAAGACCCGTGCTTATAAAGCTGAGCAAGAGGGAGATAGAAAAGCAGTTTCGGCGTATTGTCTGAGCGAATGTACTGACCGAGCACATATCGGGAAAGGAGGAGCAGAATGCAAAGGAAACCCTTGCTTGTCATAGCCGGGCCAACGGCTTCGGGCAAGACCGAGCTTTCGGTCGAGCTTGCAAAAAAACTCGGTGCCGAGATAGTCTCCGCCGACTCGATGCAGATATACAAGGGCCTTGCCATAGCCACCGCAAAGCCCACCCCCGAGCAGATGCAGGGTGTGCCGCATCACCTTATTGACTTCCTTTCTCCGGATACTCCTTTTTCGGTGGCGGATTATGTGAAGCTTGCAAAGGAGAAGATTGCCGATATACATTCACGAGGAAAGCTGCCGATAGTCTGCGGTGGAACGGGGCTTTATGTAAGCTCGCTTTTGAATAACATAACCTTTGATGATACCGCAGGCGACCCGGAGATAAGGGCCCGCATAGAGCAGGAGATAAAGGACAGAGGCGCTCATGCTGTCTGGCAAAGACTTAATGCCGTTGACCATGAGACTGCAAAGCTCGTCCACGAGAACAACACCCCACGTCTTGTAAGGGCGCTGGAGGTCTACGAAAAAACCGGCATCCCACTTTCCGTCCACAAGACAAACAGCAGAAAAGAGCCTTCGCCTTATGAAGCGCTCATTTACGGCCTTACCTTTTGCGACAGGCAGCTTCTTTATGAACGCATAGACAAAAGGGTCGATATTATGGTCGGGCAGGGTCTTGTAGAGGAGTGCAGGGAAGTGTGGAGCTCGGGCGGACTTGCCACCTGTGCTCAGGCGATAGGCTATAAGGAATTGATACCTTATTTTGAAAACAAGGCTGAGATCTCTGCCTGCATTGATAAAATCAAGCTGGAAACACGCCATTATGCCAAGAGACAGCTCACCTGGTTTAGACGTGTTGACGGAATTTCCTGGATAGAACGGGATAATTTGTGTAAATTGAAAAAAATTATCGAAAAAATTGAAAATGATATAGCCAAATCGAAAATTATGTGTTATAATATAATTTGATAGTATGTATCCTTGTGTAAAAAGCGAACGGAGGACAAGAAAATGAATAAAAATATAAATCTTCAGGATGTTTTCCTGAACCAGATCAGAAAAGAAAAGATACTTGCTACATTCATCCTTATGAACGGCTTTCAGTTCAAGGGCGTGGTAAGAGGCTTTGACAGCTATGTTGTCGTTCTCGACTGTGCAGGCAACCAGAATGTCGTATATAAACACGCTATCTCAACGATAGTTCCGTCGAAGCCCGTCAATATTCTTGACGCAGCGTCAAATACGGAGGGTTGACAGGCAAGCTATGAAATCACTGACCGTAAAGATCATAACAGGTCTGCTGTCGGTTTTTATCCTGACCACCATCGGCAATCAGATTTATTACAGGCTCCATGACCGCCACGATACCGAGGAGGCAGTGCTTGTCACGATAAATGAAGATATCCCGTTCAAGGGTGTCATCATCAGAGATGAGACTGTTATAACTTATGACGGCGAGGGCGTGCTTGATTATGCTTATCCCGACGGAAGCAAGATCTCGGTCGGGAACACCGTCGCAGAGGTATATCCTTCGGATGATGCGATAGTGACCAACAACAAGATAGCGGCTCTTGAAGAGCAGATAGAGCAGCTGAAGACTTCGCAGGACCCCGGGCTTACACAGTCGGCACAGCCTGAGACGATAAAGCAGAATCTTGATAAGGAGTATAAGACGCTTCTTGCAAATATCGTATCTCAGGATTATAAGGCGGTGAGCCGGTCTAAGAGGTCTATGTCTCAGGCGCTCAACATTTACGGCATAGCGACAGGGACCGAGGAAAACTATGACGGTACGCTGAAAAAACTGACTGACGAGAAAAACGCTCTGGCACAGAACGCATCAAAGGCAACGGGAAGGATAACCGCGTCATCAACGGGATATTTCGTTTCTTATGCGGACGGCTATGAGGAGAAGCTTTCAAAGAAAAACATCGCTTATCTCACCGAGAAGGATGTAAAGAATGCGATAAAGAAAAAGCGTGAGCCTGCAAAGAATGCTATCGGTAAGATGTTCACTGATTATTCCTGCTATATAGCAGGTGTTATCGAGGCGGACCCAAGGATAAACGATGGCGCTGTTTTGCAGATGACCACGAATTCTTCAAAGAATATATATGATGTCAAGGTCGTTTCGGCTAAAACAACAGGCGAAGATAATGAGATGCTCGTTGTTTTCTCGTGCGACAGGCTTGACGAAACGCTGGTCGAGTCGAGGGTGAAATCCTTTAAGCTGATATTTGATGAGTACCAGGGCATAAAGGTGCCGAGGGACGCTATCAGGTTCAAGGGGCTCGACAAAGGTGTATACGTTATACTCGGAAAGGATATAACGTTCAAGAAGATAGATGTTATCTATGAGGGCGATGACTTTGTGCTTTCAAAGAACACAGCCAAGGAGGACTATCTTCTGTTGTATGATCAGATATTATTAGAGGTGGTAACGAATGACGAGGCAAAGCAGCTTGATGTCTCAGGAGCCTCAGAAAACAGCGGATAATTATTTTCCCGATGTTCTTGAAAATTATAAAGAAATATGTTATAATATAGAGAACGCTAAAGCAAAATGGCGAAAAAGCGACGAAACAGTGCGTATGATGGCGGTCACAAAGACCGTTGCACCCGAGAAGATAAACTTTGCAGCGTCGCTGGGAGCCACGCTTTTGGGCGAAAACAGGGTCCAGGAGTTCCTTTCCAAGAAGGAATACTACGATAAAAAATGTGAAGTACATTTTATTGGACACTTACAGACTAACAAGGTAAAATACATCATCGGCGATGTCGCACTGATACAGTCAGTGGACAGCATAAAGCTGGCTTGTGAGATAGATAAGCAGGCGGCTAAGATAAACAAAAAGATAGATGTGCTCGTCGAGGTGAATATAGGGGACGAACAGACGAAGAGCGGCGTTTCGGCAGACGGTGTGCTGGCGCTGGTGAAGGAGATCTCACAGCTTGAGAACGTTTCGGTAAAGGGTCTTATGGCCATACCGCCGATAGGCTCGGGCGAGGATGTCTTCGAGAAGATGAACGGCATTTTCCAGAGTGTGAAGCAGGAGAACATTCCTGGTGTCACTATGCAGACGCTTTCAATGGGTATGTCGGGAGATTATGAGCTTGCGATAAAGCACGGCTCAAATCTTGTCAGGATAGGAACAAAGCTCTTTGGAGCGAGAAAATACTTGGAGGGTTAGAAATGGGCAAATTTGCGCAAGGCT
Source organism: Ruminococcus sp. UBA3800 (assembly GCA_002368715.1). Classification (GTDB taxonomy): domain Bacteria; phylum Bacillota; class Clostridia; order Oscillospirales; family Ruminococcaceae; genus Hominimerdicola. The sequence goes on along the minus strand of DFEO01000102.1, from coordinate 1,596 downwards.
TTAAGAATCTGTTTGTGGGCGAAGAAGAACTGGAGCAGGAGGAGATATATGCATCCTCACCTGCTTACAGCGGGATCCCTGCAAGCAGAGCTGAAACTATAGAAAGGACAAGGACGGCACCGCAGGCCGCACCGGCACCTGCGCCCGAGCCTGTAAGGCAGACTAAAATGGAACAGAAAACCGTGCTTCAGATCGTTCTGGCAAGACCTAATGATTTTTCCGAGGTCAAGTCGATAGGTGATGATATCAACGATATGAAAACCGTTCTCCTTAATCTGGAGACAGTAAAGAGCGAGGACGCAAAAAGGATACTCGACTTTATCTCGGGTGTTGCATATGCAAACGGCGCTGATATCAAGATGATGGCTCAGAAGACCTTTGCTATCATGCCGAGAAATGTCGGCTTCAGCGGCGTAGACCTTATGAGCGAGCTTGAGAACAACGGATACAGCTTCTGATAATGTCTAAGAGCGACTACGCATTTTTGCCCGGACTTGAGGACGAGGATGTTTATCTGCTTGACAGAGTGAGCGACTGGATGGTATCGTCGGAGCAAAGGTATAAGACGAGTTTTTCGGCGTTTCTTGATGAGAGACAGAGCGAGCTTTGCAGGCGGCTGTGCGCTTCAAAAAAGTTTGAGAGAGCTATTCTCTGGGGAGGATATGAGGGCGCAGAGAGGTGTATGCTTTGCGTTTACCCACCCTTTGAGGAGATCACGCACGAGGATTTCCCGATGAAGGCGCTCGCCTTTTCTTACAGAGCGCAGGACAGGCTCTCACACAGAGATATCCTGGGGGCGCTTATGAGCCTTGGGATAAAGCGTGACAGCGTTGGTGATATACTTGTCGGCGAGGGGAAAAGCTTTGCTTTTCTGAGAGATGCGGCTGCGCAGACAGCTTTGATGAATGTCGAGAAGATAGGCAGGACTGGTGTCAGGGTGACAGAGGGGTTCGACCCTTCATGTGTCAGGGAGCCAACGACAGTTGAGGTCACGGGTTTTGCCGCATCACTGAGGGCTGACTGCGTTTTAAGCATAGCGCTGGGGCTCAGCAGGGAAAAGTGTGCAAAGCTTATCAAAAGCACAGGCATTGCGGTCGATCATTTGACAAGATATTCGCCGGATACAAAGCTTGAAGAGGGCTGCCGCTTCTCGGTGAGAGGATATGGCAAGTTCCTTTTCAAAAGTGTTGACGGTGTTTCAAAAAAAGATAGAATACATATAACAGTATGTAAATTTGTGTGAAATTTGGAGGTACACATTATGTTAAGTGCAGCAAACATCAAAGGAAAGAATTTCAGTACCGTAAAGAACGGCTTTGATCCCGAGGAAGTTGAGAGCTTTCTTTCTCAGCTGGCAGCAGAGGCAGCAGCTTCTGAAAAGCAGAATCAGGATCAGCAGGCAGAAATAGCCAGACTCAATGAAGAGCTGGCAGCTTATAAGGCTGATGAGGAGGCTATACGTTCTTCACTGGTGCTGGCACATAAGGAATCTGCAAAGATCATCGCAGACGCAAAGGCTCAGTCTCACGAGATGCTTGAGAGCGCAAAGAGCGAACAGGTAAGGCTCTCCGAGCAGAGCGCAGCTGAGTGCGAGAG
>DFEO01000054.1 GCA_002368715.1 Ruminococcus sp. UBA3800 | reverse complement strand
AAGAAGGTTTGTATGTTCTGCGTTGACAGAGCAGAAAAGATAGATTATAAAGATATCGCTAAGCTCAGAAAGTGCATGACCGAGAGAGCAAAGATACTGCCCAGAAGAGTTACAGGCACTTGCGCATATCACCAGAGAGAGCTGACATCTGCTATCAAGAGAGCACGTCACGTTGCGCTGCTTCCTTATGTAGCTGATTGATCTTAAAGATCTGAAAGAGGTATCCTTATAATTGGATACCTCTTTTTTCATTTTCTTTTGTACATAAATTGTACATTGAAAAAATCAGACAGATATGGTATAATACCAATGGAATGATTTTGAAATGATGCGTTCGTGCCCGTTAATGGGCTGTAAAAAAGACAAAGGAATGAGGATAATGACAGACAAAACAGATATTAAAGAGAAGAATATTATGCCGTTTGTCCCCACAAGAGACCTTGTGGTCTTTCCGGGAATGACTATGCACTTTGATGTGGGAAGAGCCAGGTCTGTAAGGAGCATAAAGAATGCTATGGGCTCCGACGGGCTTGTTTTCCTGTGCGCTCAGAAGGATATAAATGTTGAGGAACCCGAGAAAAAGGACCTTTTCAAGATAGGAACTATCGCTGTCGTAAAGCAGATAGTCAAGGTTTCGGGCGGCGTTTACAGATGCCTTGTTGAGGGCGTTAGAAAAGCAAGACTTGTGGATATTTATGAATATGAAGACTGCTATGAGGCTATGGTCAGGAGAGTTTCAAACTATTCGAGGGAGCGCCTCAGCGCCAATGAGCAGCTTGCGGTTTTCAGAGAGGTGATGAACGCTTTTGAGAGCTATGCGGAGTATCTTCCGAAGATGCCTCAGGAGCTTTATAATCAGATACTGGGCTCGAAGTCGCTCGTGAGCCTTTTTGAGGGCATAGCGTTCAATGTGCCTATGCCGTTTTCCGACAAGCAGGCGCTGCTCGAGGCAGGCTCTGTCGGCGAGAAGCTTGTGGCGCTTCTGACTATCCTTGCAAGGGAGCTGGAGGTGCTAAGGATCGAGAGAGACATCCACCAGCAGGTACACGCACAGATAGAGGACAACCAGCGTGAATACTATATAAGAGAGCAGATAAAGGCGCTGAAGGGCGAGATCGGCGAGGATGATGATATCGACGAGATAGCCCAGTTCAACGCAAAGATAGATGAGCTGCCCCTTTCCGAGGAGACGGAGCTGAAGCTTCGTGCCGAGGTGAGAAGGCTTTCAAAGGTCGGTCTTATGTCTCAGGAGGGCTCGGTCATCAGGACTTATCTTGATACCGTTCTCGGGCTGCCCTGGGGGATAATGACCGAGGAGACCGCCGATATCGCAAAGGCCCAGAAAATACTTGATGAAGATCACTACGGTCTGGTCAAGGTGAAGGAGAGGATCCTTGAAAACCTGGCGGTAAGACAGCTGACACCCGAGATAAAGGGCCAGATAATCTGCCTTGTGGGACCTCCCGGAGTGGGCAAGACCTCTATCGCTAAGTCTGTTGCAAGATGCCTTGACCGCAAGTTCGTGAGAGTTTCTCTCGGCGGTGTCAAGGACGAGAGCGATATAAGAGGTCACAGAAAGACCTATGTGGGCGCTATGCCCGGCAGGATAATCAATGCGATGAAGCTTGCAGGCACATCGAACCCCGTTATACTGCTCGATGAGATAGACAAGATGAGCAACGACTTCAGGGGAGACCCCTCGTCCGCTATGCTCGAGGTGTTAGACTCCGAGCAGAACAACGCTTTCAGAGATCATTACATAGAGGTCCCGTTTGACCTCAGCAACGTTCTGTTTATAACAACGGCCAATACGCTGGATACCGTTCAGCCGCCGCTGCTCGACAGAATGGAGGTCATAGAGCTTTCAAGCTATACAAGAGAGGAAAAGTTCCATATCGCCAAGGAGCACCTTATAAAGAAACAGCTCAAAAAGCACGGCCTCAACGGCAGGCTGGTGCGCTTTAATAATGATGCTGTCTATCGCCTTATAGACAGCTATACCAGAGAGGCAGGCGTGAGAAAGCTGGAGCGCTCTATTGGCTCGCTTTGCAGAAAGGCTGCCAAGGAGATAGTCGAGAACGAGGCAAAGCGTGTTACCTTCAAGGGCTCCGAACTGGAAAAATATCTGGGACACCCGAAGTATCTCGATGACTACTACTCCAAGGAAGATACCGTGGGTACGGTCAACGGCCTTGCCTGGACAGCTGTCGGCGGAGTTATAATGCCGCTGGAGGTCATGGTGCTTGACGGCAAAGGCAAGGTGGAGCTGACAGGTTCGCTCGGTGACGTTATGAAGGAGTCGGCAAAGATAGCCGTCAGCTATTGCCGCAGCGTTGCTGCTAAATATGATATAAATGAAGAGTTCTATGAGAAGAACGATATCCACGTTCATGCCCCTGAGGGCGCTGTTCCGAAGGACGGCCCGTCGGCAGGTGTGACGATGATAACAGGTCTTATTTCGGCACTTTCGGGTCTGAAGGTAAGGGCTGATGTTGCAATGACAGGCGAGATCACCCTCAGCGGAAAGGTCTTGCCTATCGGCGGTCTTCGTGAAAAGACCATGGCGGCATATAAGGCAGGGATAAAGACCTGTATCATACCATTTGCAAACAAGCCTGACCTGGATGAGGTGGATGACGCAGTAAAGCTGGGGCTGGATTTCGTTTTTGCAAAGACGATAGAGGACGTTCTTGACAACGCACTGATAGACGACAGAAAGGGAAGAGTGCCTCTGGGGCTTTTGGAGAAAAAGCCCGTGAAGAGAGGCAGAAAGCTGACTGTCTGAGAGGAAAACGATGAATTATAATTTAGCAGAGTTTACGACTTCCTACGGGAGGCTCGAACAGATACCGCCCTCCGACCGCCCCGAGATCGTGTTCTCGGGCAGGTCGAATGTGGGTAAATCATCACTGATAAACAAGCTTCTTAACCGCAAAAAGCTGGCTCGTGTCAGCTCGGTGCCGGGAAAAACAGCGACTATAAACTTCTATTCCTGCGAGAATGTGTATTTCGTTGACCTCCCGGGCTATGGATATGCCAGCGTTTCAAAGGCTGAAAAGAAAAAGTGGAACGCTCTTATCGGCGGTTATCTTAATGACGAGAACAGGCAGATAGACCTTATGATCCAGCTGATAGATATGCGCCACGCTCCCTCGAAGGACGACCTGTCGATGATAGATTTCTACATCGACTGCGGCCTGCCGTTCATTATCGTGTTCACAAAGGCCGATAAGCTCAAAAAGCGTGAGCGTGAGGAGCGCATGGAAGCTTTCAGACACGAGATACCCTGCTTTGAGGATATCACTTATGTGGAGTTCTCGGCGGTGACAGGTGAGGGAGTGGAGCAGCTGCGTGAGCTTCTGGATGAGCTGACCGAGGGCGCAGAGATAAGCCCTGTTGAGGCTGTGCAGGACGATGATGACGGCCGGGACGGCAATGATGAGTCGGAAGAGGCGGGGGATGAGGACTTTGTTGAGCCTGACGGCGACAATCCCTTTGGCGGATTTCTGAGGCCGAGAGGAAGATAAAATTAAGAAAATATTCATATTTCATTTTTAATTCTCCTTTACATTTGCGATTTAATGTGTTAAAATATAAATGAGTTTTAGCACTTTACAATATGAAACGCAAATGAAAGGAGAGTTTTTTATGAGAGAAAAGCTCGAAGTGAAAAATCTTGACGATCTTTACGAGGCCGTGCTCACGCTCGAAACTGTCGAGGAGTGCAGGCTGTTTTTCAAGGACCTCTGTACGGTCCCCGAACTGAAGGCTCTTTCACAGCGCTTCAAGGTGGCGAAGATGCTCACCGAGAAGCACGTTTATAATGATATAGTTGCGCAGACAGGCGCATCCACTGCAACGATAAGCCGTGTGAACCGCTCTCTTTCCTATGACGGAAGCGGCGGATACAATATTGTGTTCGACAGGCTCGGCATGAAGGGACAGGAAACCGATAAATGAGCGGATACGGCGGATTTTCCCGATTTTATGACAGGCTGACGGAGAACGTACCATATGCTGAAATAGCGGCGCTGGCGGATAAGCTTATAAGAAAATACGGCTCGGAGCACGAGGTGATAGTTGACCTTGCCTGCGGAACGGGGTCGCTTTCTCTGGAGCTTGCGAAGTTTGGTTATGACGTTATCGGCGTTGACAGTTCCGAGGGTATGCTCAATGCCGCTATGGAAAAGGCCGAGGGCATAGAGGAAGTGAGCTTTCTTTGTCAGGATATGAGAGAGCTTTCTCTCTGGGGGGCGGCCGACGCTGTTGTATGCGTGCTGGACAGCCTTAATCATCTGCCGGATGAAAAGGCTCTTGCGGAGACCTTCAGGGCGGTGAGTGACTATGTCTGTGACGGCGGAATGTTTATTTTTGACTTAAACACTGAATACAAGCACCGTCAGGTGCTTTCGGACAATGCGTTCTGCTTTGATATGGACGGGCTTTTCTGTGCCTGGCAGAACGAACTGAGCGAGGACGGCTCGGTGACTGTGATGCTGGACTTTTTTGAGGAGCAGCAGGACGGCAGCTATCAGCGATCATCCGAGAGCTTTACAGAGAGGCTGTTTGCGGATGCGCTTATAATGCGGCTTGTTTCGGCCAACGGCTTTGAGCTTGTGGGCAGGTTTGATGAATTCAGCGAGGAGCCGGTAAAAGAGGATTCACAGAGGATCTTATACGTCTGCCGCAGGGTGGACAGATAGGAGCGGTTATGCTTGATATAGGAACAAAGGCGCCCGGATTTTGCCTGTATGACCAGAACGGCGAGCTTCATTCGCTGAGCGATCATAAGGGTCAGAGGGTGGTGCTTTATTTTTATTCAAAGGACAACACTCAGGGCTGCACAAAGCAGGCCTGCGCTTACGGCGAGTTTATGCCGCTGATAAGAGAAAAGGGCGCTGTGGTGATAGGCATCAGCAGGGACAGCGTGGCTTCTCACAAGAGATTTGCAGAGAAGTTCTCGCTGCCGTTCATTCTCCTTTCCGACCCCGAAAGACAGGCGATAGAGGCCTACGGTGTCTGGCAGGAGAAAAAGCTTTATGGCAAGGTGTCTATGGGTGTTGTGAGAACGACATATATAATTGACGAAAACGGTATGATAATAAGTGCAAGACAAAAGGTGAAGGCGGCCGATGACCCGGCAAAGACGCTGGAGCTTTTGTCTGAGATGTAAGGGAAGAGAGAAATGGGAAGGATAATCAGAACGATAAGCAAGGATGCTTCGGTGGTGTGCTCGGCTATTGAGGGCAGGGACATAGTTTCGAGAATAGAACAGATACACAGGACCTCGGCTGTCGTTACGGCAGGGCTTGGAAGACTTGCTATGGCGGCGTCGCTTCTGGGCTTTGGACTTAAAGGCGAGAAGGACAGCGTTACTGTGAGAATGGCAGGAAACGGTCCGGCGGGTGCGCTTATCTGTGTTGCGGACAGCTTTGGAAATGTCAAGGCTTATGTTCAGAACCCCGTGGTGGAGCTGCCTCTTAACGAGCGGGGAAAGCTGGATGTAAAGGGCGCTGTGGGAACGCAGGGAACGCTCAGCGTTGTTAAAGATCTCGGGCTGAAAGAGCCTTATTGCGGACAGGTGCCTATCGTGTCGGGCGAGATAGCAGAGGACATAACCAGCTATCTGGCATTGAGCGAACAGATACCGAGCGTATGCGCTCTGGGGGTGCTCGTGAACCCCGACCTGACTGTCAATTGTGCAGGCGGCTTTCTTATCCAGCTGCTGCCTTTTGCGCCGGAAGAAGCGATAGACATTATTGAGAAGAATATAAACGGTATGCAGTCGGTGACGGAGATGCTCAAGGCCGGGATGACTGTGGAGGACATCGCAATGAAAGGGCTTGAGGGGCTTGAACCAAATGTGCTCGATGATTTCGAGGTCAGCTATAAGTGCGATTGTTCGAGAGCCAGGGTAGAAAAGGCGCTCGTTTCTCTCGGGACAAAGGATCTGAACGACCTTATCAAGGATGGGGGGACCGAGGTCAATTGTCAGTTCTGCGAAAAGAAGTATCATTTTACGCCCGAGGAGATAGGCAGGCTTGCCGAACAGGCGAAGAATTGACGGCGAATTCGGATTAACAATATATTCATAAAGAAATTTTCAAGAAACCCTTGACAAATGGGTCGCCTTGGTGTATAATAAATATCGTCGCAAATGACGATTTGGGAGTTTAGCTCAGCTGGGAGAGCATCTGCCTTACAAGCA
>DFEO01000020.1 GCA_002368715.1 Ruminococcus sp. UBA3800 | reverse complement strand
CTCGACATTACACATTACCAGAAATGTGTTGTCATCAGTCGGTGATCATTGAGACGAGGTCACACCTGTTCCCATGCCGAACACAGAAGTTAAGCTCGTCTTCGCTCAAAATACTTGGACGGCAGCGTCCCGGGAAAATAGGTTGTCGCCGGCACAAACAGGGTGTTCATTTGCTGAACACCCTTATATTCCTCTATAGCTCAGTCGGTAGAGCATTCGGCTGTTAACCGAAGGGTCGTTGGTTCGAGTCCAACTGGGGGAGCCAGAAAGCCTGTAAACATGATGTTTGCAGGCTTTTTCCTTTTTCGGATTCTATTATATGTAACAGTCAGATCCGCCGCCACAACGAAAAATGCCGTCTGTCAGCAGACGGCATTTTTTTATCGGACTCCTTGATGCTCTCCGGCTTAGTACCCGATATCAGCTTTTCAAGTATAGATTTTTCTTTGTCAGTGATGTTTCGGCTTTCGGCATTCGATAATGATATAGTACTTCATTTGATCTGCGCAATGAGCTTGACAAGGTATATAATCAGCAGATGTGCAGGATAGAATATGTAGAAAAACCACTTTGCAAAATTCGGGTGTTTTCCTTTTTTTTCGCTGCATAATACTTTCATTACAAAATATGCCAGCAGCAGGAAGAACATCCCGTAAAGAAACGGTGGTGAGACCAGTGTGTAACTGCTCAGACCGTTTGAGATCAACTGCACACAAAAGGTGCATACCGTGAACCATATCAGGCTTATTATCGGCTTTTCACGGAAAATGTGCAGCCCCAGGACTATGAGTATGCCGAATAGCATCCACTCGCATTGTAGAAGGAGGGTGACTGCGTCAAGTGCAGTTATCGCCGCTATCCGCACAGGCAGCTTTAGTTTGCTGTCCCATACTATAAGCGCTGCTAGCGACAGGAACAGTGTGAATATAATGTTCAGGTTCAGAAATATTTGGTCAGTGAGCAGAGTTCCTTGATTTGCAAGAGTGAACGGTATCTGTGTGATGAGTGCGAATAGCAGCAGCCGCAGAGCATATTTTTTTCGTGAACGAGTGTATTTAAAGCCGTCAGCTATGGAAAAGAAAAACACCGGCGGTGCAAAAAGAGAAGCCTGCACAAGCAGGTGCAGCCAATGGGTCATTTCATCGAATTGTCCCAGATAGGACAGAAAATGCCCGACAGTCATTGGTATTATCGCTATGAGCTTAACCGTGTCACGGTCAAGTATCTGCAGCTTATCTCTTCTCATCTTTGCCCTCTGTTTAGGTGGATCTCTTTATATTTCAGCCCGGACAGGCTCTGTCGATGCACAGATTTTTGTTCACAAAAGGTCGTTTATCCTGTTTGCCTTTATTTCAAACGAGTCCTCACGGTCGGGGCCGTTTGCTATGCGGTAGTACTTCTCTCCGCTTCGTCTGCTTATCGAGAGAGATTCTTTGTCAAGAAACAGGAGCCGGTTCACTTCGTTGCAGTCCAGAAGCGCAAGCTCACTCTCGCCAAGATCCTCACTGCCGCATAAAAGAGCAAGGACGAGGTTTTTGTTCTTTTTCATATGCTCTCTCAGCAGCGGCATATCTTCCTTGATCGAAAACTTCCAGCTGTTGAGCCCTTCCTCGGTGGAGCGCTCCTTGCGGGTGCGGAACTTTACGAACAGGGTAAAGCTTGTGTCATTGTATTTTATCTCATAGATCCGCCTGTCCTGACCACCTTCGATCATTATCGGATCAGCGCCTCTTGAGAGCAGTTTGGAGAGCACTGCTCCGTAGTAAAAGTCTGCCGATCTTATCCTTGACATAAGCTCACCTGCCTTTTTAGCTTTAACAGTTTAATTATATCATATATTTTCGTATATTTCAAGTGAGAAGTGGCTAAATTCTCTTTACAAATCCGAAACATTGTGTTATAATGTAACTAGATTATTTAAGGAGGGATACCCTATGTTTTTTAAGAAAGGTCTATGTGCTTTGAGCGCAGCAGCTATCGCAGCGTTTTCCGCTGTACCTGTTTGTGCAGACGCTGAGCTTCCTGTGCCCGAGCCGGATGAAAATGGTGTATATTGCCATGGCGGTATAGTTTGGCAGATATTGGATCAGTGGGATCACAGAGATGAGCTTTCTCTTTCAGCTCTTTGCGAGGATTGTGAGACTGTTGTAGGTGTAACACACAAGGATGTCAACATCACCGGAAACGGAGAATATACAGTTGAGATGAGCGGCTATAAGCCTGATTTTGATTATGATCTCGGCTTTTTCGGTGTAGAGGTCGATCTCGACTTTGATACATATGCAGATGTTGAGAAGGATATCGGTCCGAGATTTGAGATCACCAAGTGTGTTATCGACGGAACAGAGTATACGTTCCGTAACGATATCAATGAGGACGGCGTTCACGAGCAGATACTCGAGGAATGCTCTAATGGCGAGGCAGGCCAGAAGATCATAAAGATCAAGAACGCATACGGCGAGCTTCCCGAGGGAATGATAACTCCTGAAATGGACAACAAGATCTGGAAGAGCGCTGACCCTATTACAGTTACATTCAAGGTGACCGGACTTCCTACCGACAAGATCGAGGATTATCCTGATGAAGTGTTCGAGCAGGTATACGGCGAGGGCTTCACTGATTATGCAGCCGAGCTTGAAGAGGACGACACGGAAGAGTCTGCTCCTGCCGAGGTAGTTGACACTAAGGACGAAACAAAGGAGTCTGAGGCTGAAGCATCCAGCGCAGCAAAGAGCGACAGCTCCAAGGCTGAGGATGACGACAAGGACGAGAGCTCAAACCTTCCTCTTATATTTGGCATCTGCGGCGGTGTAGTTGTGATCGCTGTTATAGTTGTTGTGATAGTTAAGAAGAAATAATGACTGTATATGAAAAGCCCCCACACAAGTGGGGGCTTTTTTATGTTTGTATCACGGGCATTCAATGCACAGAGACTGAAAGATCAGTCACCGAACACGATACCGATCTCTTTGGCTGTCTTTACCATCTGGTCATCGGCAGGAACGAATTTGGTCTTCCCTGCGACCTCCTCAAGAGGGTTCTCCGATACCTTTTCATTTATCATAGCAACGGCATAGCCGTATTTGTCCTTGCTGATAAGCTCGGCTGCACGCACACCGAACTTGGTCGCAAGCACCCTGTCATAAGCGCTCGGGCTGCCGCCTCTGAGCATATGTCCGGGAACGCAGACTCTTGTTTCTCTGCCGGTCAGCTGCTCTATCTGCGAAGCTATCCTCGATGTAGCGGTCGAGATACCCTGTTCGGCTCTGAACTTTGCACGCTCCTTCTTTTTCATCTTTGCCTCGGTCTTGTCAAAGGCGCCCTCTGCAACAGCCATTATCGAGAAGCCCTTCTGTTCTCTCTTCTCGCAGGCCTCCGCCAGCTTTTCGATATCATAAGGTATCTCCGGGATAACGATCATATCCGCACCGCCTGCTATACCTGCGTAAAGCGTAAGCCAGCCTGCTTTGTTGCCCATGATCTCGGCAACCAGGATACGTCCGTGCGAGTTCGCAGTGGAATGGAGCCTGTCGATAACGTCGGTAGCAGTATCGACCGCCGTGTGGAACCCAAAGGTCACGCTGGTGCCCCAGATGTCATTGTCAATGGTCTTGGGCAGACCTATAACATTGAGCCCCTCTGTGGAGAGCAGATTGGCGGTCTTATGAGTGCCGTTTCCGCCGAGAGTGAGCAGACAGTCCAGCTTCTGTTTTTTATAGGTGGCTTTCATAGCCTTCACCTTGTCAACATTGTCCTCCTCGATGACCTGCATCTTTTTGAAGGGTGTCCTCTTTGTTCCGAAGATAGTACCGCCTGTCGTCAGGATGCCCGAGAAATCAGACTGCTTCATTTCCTTGCACATATTATTTATAAGTCCGAAATAGCCGTCCTCGATGCCGACTATCTCCACATCTTCGCCGAATTTTTCATAACAGGCTTTTGCGACTCCTCTGATAGTAGCATTAAGTCCCGGGCAGTCGCCGCCGCTGGTAAGGATTCCGATACGTCTTTTCATAGAGCTTCAAGTCCTTTCATTTTGGTTTATAAATGTTACCCCCGCCTTAGCGGGGGCTTTTGTTACAGTGTAAAAGATCAATACTCATCATCCGAGGATGGCGAGAATTCCTCGTCATCGACCGACGGCACAGGCATCTCGTCGTCATCATCCGGTTCGGGCTCAGGCTCGTCATCAACATAGCTGAACCTTCTTGTATTGTCACGGCGCTCCTCACCGTCATCAAGCTTGAACCTTGCGATCATATTCTTGAGTATCAGCGACTGGCTCGAAAGCTCCTCAGAAGCCGAAGCGGTGCTTACAGCGGTAGAGGTATTTGCCGAAACGACAGCCGAGATCTGGTCTACACCTGTGTTTACCTGTGCGATAGCTCCGGACTGTGTCTCGGAAGCCTCTGTGATATTCTTTACCAGTGCTCTTATCTGGTTGGACTTTTCAACTATGTCGCTCAGGCTCTTAGCGGTCTGCTCGGCTATCTGCGAGCCCTTGGCAACAGCCAGGGACGAATTTTCGATAAGGTCAGCGGTCTGCTTTGCGGCCTCAGCCGAACGGGAAGCAAGACGTCTTACCTCGTCGGCAACGACACCGAAGCCCTTGGATCCTTCTCTTGCAGCCTCAACGGCGGCATTGAGAGCAAGGATGTTCGTCTGGAAGGAGATCTCGTCGATGACCTTGATTATTTTTGCGATCTCGTCGGACGAGGTCTTGATAGCGTTCATTGCCTTGAGCATATTAGCCATGTCCTCGTTGCAGTTGTTGACAGCCTCGGTGTTTTCGGAAACGAAGTCGAAAGCGTTCTTCGAGTCTTCCGAGTTCTGCGCTATCTGAGCCGAAACGTCAGTGAGGGTGGCAGAAAGCTCCTCGATAGCGGAAGCCTGCTGGGTAGCACCCTGAGAAACTGATTGTGAGTAGTCGGACACCTGGATAGCGCCTGAGTTCACCTGCTCGGCGGAGAGGTTGATAGATGCAAACGTATCATTGAGAGAGTCAAAGATCTCATTGAACGTGCTCTTGATCTTGAAAAAGTCGCCCTTGAAGTTGCCCTCGAGCCTGTACTGGAGGTTGCCCTCGGATATCTGCGTCAGTGAATAGGTGATAAGGCTTATATACTGTCTCAGCGAGAATACCGTTTCCTCCAGCGAGGTGGACAGAACGCCCAGCTCATCCTTCGAGTACCACACGTCAACGGGGTCGGTCAGGTTGCCCTGAGCCAGGCTGCGAAGTCGGTTAGTGGTCGATATGATAGGCTTAGACAGTCTTGATGCGAAGAATATCGCAAAGATCACGGTTATGATAAGGATTATCGTTCCGATAATGAGTCCGTTTCTCACAGCCACGTTCTGCGACTCTGCAAAGTCAGCGATATCGGTCGTCATAACGATCTTAGAGCCGAAATAGTCGGTCTTAACATGATATGTATAGTAGGTGGTGTCGTTGTGTTTATACTTTTCGTCGCCCTCGTCCGTACCGAGTATACTCTTGGAGACATCGGCAACATCCTTGTCTTTGCTGCTGAAGATGTCTGCCTTTGCGTCCTTTGAAGACGGGTCAACGAGCACCTTGCCCTTTTTGTCTATAACATAGAGAAAACCTCTGCTGCCGAGCTTGAACGAATTGAGATCCTTCGAGAGCATAGCTGTCTTTACTGTGAGCACCGACAGCAGATCCTTTCCGTTCGAGTCCTTGCCCGAGCAGATGATAGAGAACATCTTGCCGTCGTCGGTCCCGTAAATGTCGGTGACAAGAGCAGCTGTCATGCTCTTTGCTTCATCGCACATCTCCTTGGTAACGCCCTCGGCTGCGAAATCTCCGCTTGCAGCAAGAACCGATCCGCTGCCGTCAAGTATAGCTATCGAGATATACTGGTTGTTGTTCTTTGTAAAGCTCGACTGGAGCATTTCTATCCTCTGGTCATTGTCAGCGGCATCCTTGAAAGCATCTGTGCCTGCCGTATTGGTGACAGAGTTCACATACATAGTCAGCGTTTCATTGAAGTCGTCTGCCGCACTCTTGGCCATAGGCTTCATAGCGATGATTATCGACTTTTCTATCGAATTTGAGATAAAGAAGATCATAGAGGCGCCAAGAAAAATAAAAACGGCTACCGCAATCATGACCATCGCAAACAGCATTTTAGTACGAAGTTTTTTCATATAAACCATATCCGCATGGGATATGTCATCACCTCCGATTTGTTTATATCAGCCGCATCCTGCGGCAGGGACTTAACGTCCATTTAGTACATTATATCACATTTGCACAAATATTTCAAGGGTCAGCAGAAGATTTTTTTGTATTTTTTTATTATTTTGGCATAGAATTATAAGGATGATTATTATGCAAATAACACATAAAAGAGGGAGATATATGAAAAAGCTACCTATTCTGTCGGCGGCAGTGCTGTGTCTTATGCTGCTTTGCGGCTGCGGGAGGAGCCTTTCGGCGATGAAGAGCGAAACGGCAGGTGCCGACCCTGACAGCCGCAGCGTTCCCGTTATTCGTTATGCTGCACTGAGCAAAAAGTCACGGCCGCAGGGAGATGTCTGTACCTATTCACAGCTTGAGGAGGACATCGACCTTTACCGTTCTCTGGGATATGAGCCTGTGCTCGTCAATGACCTGATACGGTTCGTGAACTACGGCGGCGATCTGCCCGAGCATCCCATCGTGCTTACGGTCGACGAGGGATACCTCGGGTGTCTGACGGAGCTTGTGAACTTAGCCGAGAAAAAGGATGCAAGATTTCTGATAACCATAAGCGGCGAGCTGACCGACCATGCTGCCGACGATGCGGACCCCGACCCCGAAAGAACACACCTTGACTGGGAAAGCATAAAGGCTATGCGGACAGGCGGCAGGTTCGAGTTTGCAAACGGGACCTATTCGCTGTTCAAAGACACGCAGCGTCGTGGCTGCCTGAGAAAAAAAGGTGAGAGCGAAAGACAGTACAGGCGGGTCATCTTCAATGATGTGTTCACACTCCAGCGCCTTTGTGACGAGCACTGCGCTTTCAAACCGAACGTGTTCACTTTTCCGAAGGGTCATGCCGATGATATGGCAAAACAGACGATAGGCGAATGCGGCTTTGAAGCTGTGATGACCTGTGACAGCGGTATAAACCACATCAGGCGAGGAGCCCCGAACGGCCTTTTCTGTCTCAAACGTATCGACCGCAAGGGGAGCTTAAAAGAAGAGGATATAATAAAGGCTCTGGGCATCAAGACGGCAAACTGAACAAAACGGCTGCCGATAATTCTATAAGCAGGAAGCAAAAAACGTCTTGACATCATCCTCGTTTGCGGTTATGATAAAGGTGGTGCCACAGGATGTCTGTGACCCAAGCATAGAAACGGAGGTATGAATATGGATAAGAACGCTGTTTACAGGATCAGCTACGGGCTTTTCGTGCTCACTGTCAGACTGGGAGAAAAGGACAACGGATGTATAACAAACACTCTCCAGCAGGTGACCGGCACCCCGAACAGAGTGAGCATCACCGTGAACAAGTCAAACCTTACACACGATATGATAGCCTATACTAAGAGCTTCACCGCATCCGTAATAAGTCAGGACGCAGACTTTTCTCTGTTTGAGCATTTCGGCTTCCGTTCCGGCAGAGACTGCGACAAGTTCGCTGACTTCAAAGACTGTGCGAGGGCGGACAACGGCGAGCTTTATATAACAAAGGGTACAAACGCCTATATCTCGGGCAAGGTGTGTCAGGAGATAGATCTTGGCACCCACACGATGTTCATTGCCGATGTCACCGATATGAAGATACTGAGCGATGCTCCCTCGGCCACCTATGACTATTATCACGCAAACATAAAACCAAAGCCGCAGAAGTCGCAAAAGACAGTGTGGCGCTGCAAGATATGCGGCTACATCTATGAGGGCGAGGAGCTTCCGGAGGACTTTATCTGTCCGCTGTGCAAGCATCCGGCTTCCGACTTTGAGAAAGTGGTCCCCGACAAGGAGGAGGATGCTGTGCCTGTTGCAAAGACAGCAGACGGCAAGACTATCTGGAGATGCACTGTGTGCGGATATGAGTACGAGGGCGAGGAGCTTCCGGAGGATTTTGTCTGTCCGCTCTGCGGTGTGCCGGCCGAGCAGTTTGAGAAGGTGGAATGATCGTATGCTTCACACGATAACAGACCTCCTCGAGCCTGACAACGGCTGTGAAGGCTTTATGCTGGGAGAGGAGCCCCTTGTCACGCTGACGCTTGATGACGGCAGACAGGTCAGGGTATACGACAGGCTTGCATATGAAATGGGCTGGGATGTCGGCAAAACGATAAGCGACGAGGATATAGAAAAGAATGCAAAGTGACAAAGCGGACAGCTCTTTTTTCAGGGCTGTCCGCTGCTTTTTATGCAAAAAAACTCCCCCGCATCAAGCGAGGGAGCATTCACGAAAGCTTTGGCTTATTTTACTTTAAACCTGACATTCTCACAAAGGCCGTATTTCTTGCCGAATTTCTCTTTTGCTTTCTGAAGGCTCGAGGCCTTTATCTCGACAATAAAATTAACGCCTTTTTTAGTGTATGCCACTTCATAAGTATCTCCGAACAATGCCATGATATCATCCTCTTTCAATTCACACACGCAGGTTCCTGACCGGTTTTTCATGCTATCATTTTAGCACCAATGTGTGAACGATTCAACGACTGAGCTTTGAACAAATAGTTAATGAAAACCCCGTAAATAGGCGGTTTTGGCGTGTTTCCACAACTCAATCGTTTTCGCTTTTGAAGAGGTTTTTTCTGCCATTTTGATGCTCGATCGTTTTCGCAGAGGACGAGCTTTTATTTATAGTTCACCGAGCCTATGCCGCCGCCGATATGGTGGATGTCTCCGAAGCCGTGTATCCTGAAATTCACATCAGCCCCGAAGCGGTCATCGGTACACAGGGTGGCTATGGCTGTGGGCTCTGCGCTGAAGCCCTGGAGAGTGACTATCGGTGAGATGCCCAGCAGGTGGGAGATAACGACGCAGGTCGCTCCGAAATGGCAGAACAGCGCTATGGTCTTGTCGTGGCTGCCGGTAACGTGGTAGTAGCCCCCGGTCCTTTGAAGGCCGTGTTCTGCAAGCATCTTATCAAGGCCGCTTTTGAGCGTTTCATAGCGCTCATAGATGCCTGTGCCGCTTGTGCCCTCGGCAAAAGCAAAGGTATCAAGGTCGTAGTAGTTTTTGATGCCTGTCCAATTTTTGGGACATATATCCCAGGCCGGCACAGCGCCCTCTATGTCTGGGTCATGGACTCCCACATTGAATTCACGCAGCCAGTCACATTCCGCTATCTTTATTCCTCTGCCGTCAAGGGCTATCCTTGCGGTCTCGGAGGCTCTGCCCATTGACGAAGCATAGGCGGCAGCGATATCGACATCCTTCAGTCTCTCGCCAAGCTTTTGCGCCTGGGCCCTGCCGTTTTCGGTCAGGCAGTCCTTTTCATAATCCGGTTCTCCGTGTCTTATTACCAGCAGCTTCATCCTGTCACTTCGCTTTCATTTTTATCGGTGATACAATCATACCACATCACACAAAATATTTCAAGCGTATCCAAACAAAAAACCGGCAGGGAAGCTCCTGCCGGCGATCTATTTGATCTTTTGTTCTGTATGATTTCTGTCTTTGTTTATCTGAGTGTCTTGCTTGTGTCAAACTTTACAACAGCCTCAAAGTTACCCTTTGCGACCTCCTTGCCGTCGATAGCTATGCCTACGATGCTTATCGGGATCTCTTTACCCTCGATAGCTGCTGCTCCCGAGGACTTCGGTGTGGACGAGAGAAGAAAGCGCATTGTGTTGGGATCGTCGTCTGCTGCCCAGCCGCCTGTCATATCAACGCTTTCGGCATTTGCTGCCTGCATAAAGGGTTCAAGATCGCCGTAGATAAAGTACGGTGCGTCCTCAAATGTCCAATCAAGGGGTGAACCGTCGGTCTTTCTGACGTTAAAGGCTACGCCGTAAATATTCTCTTCGGGAACATACCAGAGTTCGGAGATCTCGATATCGAGCCCCTCGAATCCCTCGGTGATCTTTCCGTGGTCGTTCGTGACAAGTCCTATGCCCATGTCAGCGGAGGGTATATCAGGCTCTTCAACATCACCGTTCTCATCAACGTCTGCTTCGGCTGCAGTAGCTGTCGTCACGGCAGTCTCCTCTGTCTCGCTGTCAGCGGCGCCGGATTCCTCGATAGGTTCATCGGTGATGATCTCATAAGGTATCTCAAGAGCCGTGTCAAGGGTCTTTGCTTCGTCAAATGTCTCTGTTGCTGTGAATGAGCCCTCGGTCTTGAATACATCTCCGACGCCCCAGTAAACGGTATTGACATTGAAGGTAAGCTCTGTGTCCTTGTCGAGCTTAGAGCCTTCATCGACATCTGCGGCGATCACAAATCTAAGAACTTCCTCTCCGTCCTCGTTCTGAGTCTTATAGCCGTAGCTTAAAACAGTGTCGGCATCCAGGAGATAGATGAATTGGGTATGACCGTTGTCGATCCACACTTCTCCAAAGTGCGAGAACTTCTTTTGTGCTTCATCTGCCCACGGCAGCTCGTATCCGTCCTTGGCGGAAACGTCAATCACTATACCGTAGGAATGCTGTGCATAGCTGTCGATGCCCTTCCAGAGATCCTCCAAAAGATACTTTACCTCGATATTGTAGCCCTCGAAGCCTTCCACGACAGTTCCCTTGTCGCTGGGCTCCATAACTACTGCGGGGTATGTTGTGAGATACTCGGTGCTGCCGCTTGCCGGTGCGTCCGGCTCCAGTGTTTTAGAGCTGTCATCAGTCTTGCCGGTTTCACCGAGATCCTGCTCTGATGAAACACCGGGCTGTGCCATTGGCGATGTTTTTATTTCTGCTTTGCCGCCGCCTTGCATAGCATAAAACGTCAGTCCTCCGCCGAGAACGAGCACTGCACACGCTGCTGCGATGATGCCGCTCTTTTTTGTCTTTACCTTTGCCGATCCGATGTTGTTATCGTTTGTTGTCATAGTGATCCCCTCTCTGTCTTTTGAGTTGGAAGGACCTGCCTGCGCACTGTCAAGAACAGAGTTCAATATGCTTTCTTTCTTTTTGTTATGGTATCTGTTTACTCCGTCCGAAAAACGCATTATCCTCACCTTCCGTCAGTTGTTTTCTCAGCTTTTTGAGCGTGCGGTATACCTTTGATTTTACCGTAGACTCGCTCATCGAAAGCTCTCGGGCTGTTTTCTCGAGTGTGAGACCGCAGTGGAAATGCAGATAAAAGATGCGGTAAGCTGTATCATCCGATTCGGCTATCAGCTGCATTATCTGCTCGTATTCAAAGCTGTCGTCGTTCTCGAGCCTCTTCAGTGCCTTTTCATCTGCTATGGCTATGTTGTCATCCAGACTTTCTGTCTGTGTGCAGCTCCTGTAATAGTCAGCCGCACGTCTTTTTGCCATAGTCATGAGAAGATGCTTGGGTCTGAGGACGGTTTCGCCCTCAAGCATTATTTTGTAGAATTCGAGATAACAGTTCTGAACGATATCTTCGGCAGCCTCCCGGGGACTTACCTTTGTGATAAGATATCTGTATACGCTGTCATAGGTCTTGTCGTAGATCTCTTCAAAGCGCTCTCTTATACTGTTGTCGCTCACGGTCTCACCTCTTTTCATCAGCCTTCATAATATAAGTCGCAAAAGAACAGAAAAAAGTTTCACTTTTTCAAAAAAATTTGAGATTTTTTTCCGACCTTTATTATATACCATTTTATGTCCGTTTTCAAGTCCCGTCCTCATATTTTGCGGATAGCACAGAGCTTGCGGCAGCGGGCTTCGGGCGGGATTTGACAAGACAGGATAAATGTGCTATAATACAATAGTATATTTGTGCTCGAACGGGAGGTACCTTTATGGAATGTCCTAAGTGTCATAAAACGGCGGCGGATAATGAGACCGTCTGCCCCAACTGCGGAACAAGGCTCGGCGCAAAGTCGGAAACGGCTTCAAGAAGGCTGCTGGCCGATAAACGCAAGGCTATCGATGTAAAGACTCAGCCTGCAAAGAGAAAGATACCTGTGGGTGCTTTCTCCGAAAAGAAGGCAAAGCTTATCGCTGCTGCCGCAGGTGTTGTGCTCGTTATCATCCTTGCGATAGTTCTGATAGTTTCGCTCAGCAGCTCGAAGGGTGAGAAGCAGGCGAAAGAGATATCAGAATATGTGGGCGCAAGACCTGAGCTGGCTCAGAGCAAGCTGGATGAGGATTTTAAAAAGAAGTCCGCTTATAATGTGCTCAACAAGGCTGTTGACTTTGATTATATAATCGAGGCCGAGGATGACTTATCCATTTCGGGCATCACCTATCCCGAGTGGGCTATATTTGTCAGCGAGTCGAAGAAGGGAAATATCAAGACAGTAAGATATGTCGATTTCAAGACGGTCGAGGACAATATCACCGGCGAGAAGAGGGACAGCCAGATAAACCTTGACAAGTATAAGGCAGGGACGGATATAGATGATATCATTGACGTTATCGGAGATGATATATACAGCATTACCTATGCCAAGGATACCATTACCTATACCTATAAATACTGGTATAAGAGCGATAACGGCGACAGACAGTCGGTCATCCTCAGTGTGGTCTCGGACACGGACGACGAGTATCAGAGCTATGAGTCAAGGCTTGTGTATCCCTATGATCTGTAAGGCGGAGGGCGCAGTTACAGAAAGAATACAAATTATTGCATAAAGTCTACAATTGGCGGCCGCTTATTGACTTTTGAGCGCCCTGCTGATATTATATTCCGAGGGAGCGTATGTGAAAATGCGCTCGCTTGCTGTGCTGTGAATGCTCACCGAACGCAGTCACGGTAAAAATCTTTAGTTAGGAGGTTCGGTATGGAGCCGAGTGTTAATCTTTGCATGGGCTGTATGAACGAACTGGGCGAGGACGGAGTCTGCCACCATTGCAGCTACACCGATGACATTCCCCATCTTCAGTCCTATTTAGCACCGAGAACTCTGCTGGACAACAGATATATTGTCGGCAAGATGCTTTCCTATAACGGTGAAGGCGCTTCTTATATTTGCTATGATACTGTGGGCAAGTGCAAGTGTACTGCCAGAGAGTATATGCCGGATACCCTTTGCGAGAGGAAAAAGGATTCGGACGATCTGGTGGTAAACCCGGACTGTCTTGCAAAGTATAAGACTTTTATGTCGGAATTTGCAGACGTGAACAGGACCCTTTCGAGGATGACGAACCTCGATCATGTCGTAAAGGCAAAGGATATCTTTTCCGGGAACAATACCACTTATGTTATACTTGAATATGTCGAGGGTGTTTCGCTCAAAAAGTTCCTTCAGTCAAATAAGGGCTATCTCTCGTGGGAGCAGGTGAAGAAGCTGTTCAAGCCGCTGTTCACCACCCTTTCCATGATACACAATGCAGGTATCATCCACAGGGGCATATCGCCCGAGAACATTATCGTTACCACTGACTGCGAGCTCAAGCTCACGGGCTTCAGCGTAAGCTCGGTGAGAACTGCCGACACGGGTCTTGCTCCCGAGTTCTATTCGGGATATACCGCCCCCGAGCAGTATGATTCTCACGAATGGCAGGGCACATGGACAGACGTTTATGCTATCGCTGCCGTTATTTACAGGATACTTACGGGCGCTATACCGCTGGATGCTTATTCGAGGATGAGAAATGACAGGCTGCCGGATGCTGCACAGGTCAATCCCAGGATACCTGCTCAGATTTCAAATGTGCTTTCTAGGGCGATGAGGGTAAGAGGCGAGGACAGGATACAGACCGTTACCGAGCTGGTGTCCGAGCTGTTTGACGCAAAGCAGCCTACACATATCGAGCACCCGAAGGGTTCTACACAGACCATACCTATACAGCACATCCCAAGACAGGCAAGAGAAAGGCAGGAGCCTGTGCAGCCCGCCAAGAAGGAAAACAAGGCAGCTGCTATCATTGGCTGGATAGTGCTGGGGCTTGTGCTTATCGGTGCAATGTTTTTGCTCTATCAGCTGTTCTCGGGGCCGTCGGACAACGACAGCAGTACTTCGAGCAAGCGTGTGGTTGTTGATGATGCGGATTATTCTGAGGAAGAGGACGATTACGCAAGCGACAAGAACCGTGCAACTGCTGCCACCACAGCCTCTATAAACGAGACCGGTGCTATAATGCCGAATGTCGTGGGACTTGAGTATGCCACCGTTCAGAAGCAGCTGGGAGACCAGTTCACTATGAGGGTGAAATACTATTACGATGAGAATGAGCCGGGCGGTATAATAAAAGAGCAGTCCATCGAGCCTGACACATATTTTGACCCCAACGAGAAGCCCGAGCTGGAGCTTCTTGTGTGCGGCGGTTCGCCTTATGTTCAGATACCCGACTTCAACGGAATGACCAAGAAGGATTATCTGGAGCTGCTGGATACTCTGAACATCAAGTATAAGGTCGTTGATGTCAACTCCTATAAGGTCGGCGCAGGCTATATCGACAGCACAAGCGTTGCGGTAGGCAACACTATAAATGTCGAGAAGGGCGAAGTGCTCACGGTCAACGTTTCAAAGGCGTTCGTTACCAAGAAGACCGAGACCACTACGGAGTCCACGACCGAGGCCACGAAGGCAACAGAGGCCACGAAGTCCCAGACCCAGCCGACAGATACTCAGGCACCGGATACACAGGCGCCCGAGCCGCAGGTGCCCGAGCAGCCGGGACAGGAAGGTCAGGACACGGATCAGGGTGTTCTTGAACCCACATAGGAAGCATACGAAAACGTTTAAATAAAGTGTTAAAAAAATGCAAAGCCCTTGACATATCGGGGGCTTTGTGCTATGATATATGGGTATAAAAAAACGATTACGGGCAGCTGCCCGAATGGAGGAAATATAATTATGGCTAAGACGATTGGCGTTTTGACAAGCGGAGGAGACGCTCCGGGAATGAATGCTGCTGTCAGAGCAGTTTGCAGAGCAGGTCTTGAAAAGGGAATGAAGGTCTACGGTATCCTCAGAGGATATAACGGTCTGCTCAAGGGCGATTTTATCGATATGAACGCAAGAACTGTTTCGGGCATAATCCAGAGAGGCGGTACCTGCCTTTATACTGCAAGATGCCCCGAGTTCCGTGATATAGAGGGTGTCAAGCTCGGCAAGAAGAAATGTGACGAGCTGGGCCTTGACGGTATAGTTGTTATCGGAGGAGACGGCTCTTTCAGAGGCGCTGCTGACCTTTCGGCTCAGGGCGTTCCCTGCATAGGCCTTCCCGGAACTATCGACAACGATATCTCCTGCACAGAGTATACTATCGGATACGACACCGCTATGAATACTGCTATGGAGATGATCGACAAGCTCAAGGACACCGCTCAGTCACACGACAGATGCTCGGTGGTTGAGGTAATGGGAAGAAACGCAGGATATATCGCTATCAATGTTGCTGCCGCTGTCGGAGCAGAGGCCTGCATCACACCCGAGAAGCCTTATGATCTTGATATGATCGCAAAGAATATGCAGAAGGCTATCAAGGAAGGCAAGCAGCACTTTGTAGTTGTTGTTGCCGAGGGTGTCGGCAAGACCGATTACATAACAAAGCAGATCGCTGATATCACCGGCATCGAGACCAGAGCTACTGTTCTCGGCCACGTTCAGAGAGGCGGCTCGCCTACTGTAAGAGACAGAGTTATTGCTACAAAGATGGGCTTCCATGCTGTTGAGCTGCTCGAGCAGGGCATAGGCAACAGAGTGGTAGGTATGAAGGACAACAAGATATATGACGTAGATATCCAGGAGGCTCTTTCGATGAAGAAGCCCTTCGAGGATGAGCTTTACGACATCCTTCAGAAGACTGCATTCTGATAAAACCGATAAGTCTGACCGCTGTGTCGTGTGGCACAGCGGTTTTTGTGTAAGCAAGGTGAAATTTATAGCGTTTTGCTTGCATTTGATGAGGTTTTGTGTTACAATGAACGAGTACTATCATTTTGTTTGGAAAGGTTATGATGAGATGAAAAATGTCGGTTTTATAGGCGCCGGAAATATGGGCTATGCTATTATGAGCGGAATAAAGCGCTCTGCTATGAGCAGCGATATCGCACTGTTTGTTTATGATAAGTTTCAGGAGGCGATGGTAAGGGCGCAGCAGCTTGGTGCAAAGGGTATGCCTTCGGCAGCTGAGCTTGTGGGCTCCTGTGATTATGTGTTTCTTGCTGTAAAGCCCCAGCAGCTCGATGAGGTGCTCGGCGAGATAAAGGCAGATGTTACAAAGAACACTGTCATCATTTCTATCTGTGCCGGTATCACGGATGAATATATAGCTTCAAAGACCGTTGAGGGAGCAAAGGTCGTGCTCGTTATGCCGAATACACCGCTGCTTCTGGGCGAGGGTGCTACCGCACTTTCGAGGTCTGACAGCGTGAGCGATGCGGAGTTTGACTTTGTATGCTCGATCTTCGGCGCAAGCGGCATCTATGCGGTGGTGCCCAAGGACAAGATGAAGGAGATCATTTCGATAAACGGCTCGTCGCCTGCGTTTATCTATCTTTATGCTCAGAGCTTTGTCAAGTATGCCGTGTCCGTCGGGATCGACGAGAAGGCTGCTGTGGAGCTGTTTGCAAAGTCGCTCATCGGTTCGGCAAAGATGATAACCGACAGCGGAAAGACCATTGACGAGCTTATAGAAATGGTGTCCTCTAAGGGCGGAACAACTATCGCAGGGCTTGAAAAGCTGAGAGCAGGCGGCCTTGATGAGGCTGTGCAGGAGTGCTGCAAGGCCTGCACAAAGAGAGCCTACGAGCTTTCAAAATAGCTGAATATGATCCTTGCTCTGTGCATATACTGCATGGAGGAGGGATATTATGACAAATGAAAACGGGATAGGACGGACAGGCTTTTTTGCGCTGTTTATGGGCGCCTGTCTTGTGGGCGAGCTTATAGGTGTTGTGTGCGAAACGCTCAGCAGCGGTGTGCCTGCTGCGGCTCTGGGAGGCTTTTCGTTCTCGGGCGGCAGGGAGGACATTCTTGCGGCTGTACGCATCTTCGCAGGAACAGCTGTCTTTATGGCGGCAATATTTATGCTGGGCTTTTTCCCTGTGGGTCAGCCGGTCACGTTTATCGTTATGGCGCTGAGGGGATTGGGTCAGGGCGCTGTGTTTGCAAGGGTGTACCTGACGCTTGAGGGCACACAGCTGATAAAACAGGCAGCGGCGCTCGTTATCTGCCACAGCGTTACGGCTGCGGCTCTTGCGCTTGCGTGCTGTGAGGCGGTCACGCTCTCGAATGCTTATTTGCGGCACACCTTTGCCGACAGGATAGTTCTCGGTATGAGAGATACCGTGCGGCTCTATGTGCTCAAATTCGTTCAGCTGACGGTCCTGGCAGCCTGCGGATGTGCGGCGGTCTGTCTGGCAGGATGTTTTCAAATTTAAAACACGGAAGCGGTACGTTTCCAGGTTAGGAGAATATAAATGGGAATGTTTGATAACAATTATCAGCGCAGGGGAGTTCTGAGAACACCTCACGAAAAGAAAGGCTTTTTCAAATTCTGGGAGGTCTACGGGCGCCATATGTGGAAACTGCTGGAGGTAAATCTGCTGTATATCCTGTTCTGTCTGCCTGTGGTGACCATAGGTCCTGCGACAGCGGCTATGACAAAAGTGTGCCGCAACTATTCGCAGGAGAGAAATGTTTTCCTGCTCCACGATTTCTGGGACGCATTCAGGAAAAATCTCAAGCAGGGCTTTGTGATGAGCTTTATAGACATACTCTTCACAGCAGGCTTTATAGTGGGTGTGCCTTCTTATTATATGTGGGCTCAGCAGAACTCGATGATATATGTACCGTTTATGATATCGCTGATGTGTATGCTTACATTCTTTATGATGCACTTCTACATCTATATAATGATAAGCTCCACCAACCTGACGATGTTCCAGATAATCAAAAACTCGTTCTATCTTGTGGCGCTCGACCTTAAAGCGTCGTTGTGGACACTTTTGGTCTCGTTCCTGGTCATCGTTCCTTGCTATCTGCTCTTGTGGCCGTCATTGTTTATCATTGTTTTCTGGCCGTTCTCGTTTTTGTGCTTTGTCATCTGCTTCAACTGCTATCCCGTTGTGAGAAAGCACGTTATCCAGCCTTATTATGACAAAAGGGGAGAGGTCAATCCCGAGTTTGCTTTCAAAGAGGCTGCCGAAGGCGAGCAGCTTTTTGAGGACAAGTCTGCCGAGGAAACACCCGTGAAGGAACAGAAAAAGAAAAACAAAAGCAAGAAAAAGACTATCTCCTAAATTATCAGGTGAAAATGTTATGTGAGCACTTTTGTCAGAACTCTGACAAAAGTGCCTTTGCTTTGCCATGCGCTTCCGGTTGTGCAAGTTGTTTAGAATTTGGGTAAAACATTGTTCATATTTACGAAAAAGATTTTTGATTAGGGTATTGAATTTTTTGAAAAAATGGTATATAATTATATAGTACCGTCGGTGTGTTTTGTGCACATTGACAATAATCGGCACCGCTCGGCGAATATCGCCGCCAGAGCGGAGCTAAGCTTTAAATCCATTAACAGAACAGGAGCGATCAAATTGAAAAAATACGACAGCACGAAGATTAAAAACATTGCCATTGCCGGACACGCAGGCTCGGGAAAGACCTCGCTGACAGAGGCTCTGCTTTTTAAGAGCGGTGCTTCCGACAGGCTTGGAAAGGTCCTCGACGGGAATACTGTTTCGGACTATTATCCCGATGAGATCTCAAGAAAGTGCTCGGTATATACATCTCTTTCATCTCTTGAAACAGGCGACTTCAAGGTAAACCTCCTTGACACCCCCGGTCTGTTCGATTATGAGGGCGAGGAGATAGAGGGTATATTTGCAAGCGGCTGCGTGCTGATTACAGTGTCTGCAAAGTCGGGCGTAAAGGTCGGAACGCACAAGGCTTATGATTATGCAAAGCAAATGGGCAAGCCTGCTATGTTCGTTGTTACAAAGCTTGACGACGAGAACGCAAACTTCAACAATGTGCTCACCCAGCTGAAGGCCGAGTTCGGTCCTACGGTGTGCCCTGTTGTTGTGCCTGTTATCGCTGACAGAAAGATAGTTTCCTATGTGAACCTTATCGAGATGAAGGCTTATAAGTATGAGAACGGAACAGCGACCGAAACGGATATGCCTACGGCTGAGGTGTCCGAAAAGATGGAGTATCGTATCGACGGTCTGAGAGAGGCTGTGTCTGAGGCTGTGGCTGAGACTGATGAGGAGCTTATGGATAAGTTCTTCTCGGGCGAGGCATTCAGCCAGGAAGAGCTGGTGGACGGTATACACAACGGACTTAATCAGGGACTGATAACCCCCGTTGTCTGCGTTTCTGCAACAACGCTCGAGGGTATTGATATGCTGCTCAAGGAGATAAACCTCCTCCTGCCGGCACCCTCTGAGAAGGATGCTATGGTGGGTGAGAACACCGCAGGCGAGGCTGTTGAGGTAACCTGCACGGAGAGCGACCCTATGACCGCTTTCGTTTTCAAGACGGTTGCGGACCCGTATGTTGGAAAGATGTCCTTTATGAAGGTGTTCTCAGGAAAGCTCACACCTAATAAGGAGGTCGTGAACGCTTCGACAGGGACGACTGAAAAGGTGGGCAAGCTGGTTACGCTCCAGGGCAAGAAGCAGAGCGATGTTGACGAGGCAAACTGCGGCGATATCGTTGTTGCTGTTAAGATGAACGTTAACACGAATGACACGATCTGTGACGCTTCGAGGGTCGTAAAGTTTGCTCCTATGAAGTTCCCGACAGCAGGCTACAAGGTCTCTGTCAAGGCTGCAAAGCAGGGCGATGAGAGCAAGATATCCGCTGCTATGTCGAGGATAATGGAGGAGGACAGGACCATAACCTATGAGCTTGATCCCGCTACGAATGAGATGATACTCAGCACTCTCGGCGGACTTCAGCTCGACTCTATCGTCGGCAGGCTCGAGAGCACCTTCGGTGTAAAGGTGGTAACGGATACACCTAAGATATCTTACAGAGAGACTATCAGAAAGAAGGTCAAGGTACAGGGCAGACACAAGAAGCAGTCCGGCGGCCACGGTCAGTATGGCGATGTCTGGATAGAATTCGAGCCCTGCATCAGCGACGAGCTGGTGTTTGAGGAAAAGGTGTTCGGCGGAGCAGTTCCGAAGAACTTCTTCCCGGCAGTCGAAAAGGGACTCCAGGAGAGCATCAGACACGGTATCCTTGCGGGATTCCCTGTGGTGGGTCTGAAAGCTATACTTGTGGACGGTTCCTATCACCCTGTTGACTCATCTGAAATGGCATTCAAGATGGCGGCTTCGATAGCTTATAAAGAGGGTATGAAGCAGGCCGATCCTATACTTCTCGAACCTATCGGTGCGCTCAATGTTCTTGTTCCCGATGAAAACACCGGTGATATGATGGGCGAGCTGAACAAGAGAAGGGGCAGAGTTCTGGGAATGAACCCGGCAGAGAAGAAGGGAATGACCGAGATCGTTGCCGAGGTGCCTATGGCAGAGATGTCCGACTTTACGCTGCTGCTGCGTCAGCTAACACAGGGTCAGGGTACATTCACCTTTGAAAAGGCAAGATATGAGCCTCTGCCTTCACACCTGGTTGCGGATGTTATAGCAAAGAACACTGTGGTCGAGTGATATGTTGATAAGGGTCTGCGTGCCTGATGGTGCGCAGGCCTTTTCTGTTCTCGGGACAAATGTTAACAAAATGTAAAAAGTGAGAATGATGCTTGACTTTTTGGGAATGATATGTTATATTGAACTTGCAAGATTAAATTGCACACAACTAAATAGCTAACGATCAAAAAAGGACGTTACGTCAGATCTCATTTTCAAGGAGGACTTCATAATGAGCATTTACGACATCAGTGTAAAAAACGCAAAGGGCGAGGATGTTTCGCTGGAAGGATATAAGGGCAAGGTCATCGTGGTGGTCAATACAGCAACAGGCTGCGGCTTTACTCCACAGTATAAGCCGCTGGAGGAGATGTATGAGAAGTATCACGATAAGGGACTGGAGATAATCGACGTGCCCTGCAACCAGTTTG
>DFEO01000079.1 GCA_002368715.1 Ruminococcus sp. UBA3800 | reverse complement strand
ATGGACAGCACACCGGAAGAATATCAGAGGCTGGGAAGCCCTTCTGAGCTGGGCAGCAAGATACTTGCCGAGAACGGCACCTTTACCGGGAACCCGGGAAGCTTTCAGATGGAAGCGGCTTTTGTCGGCGGCCAGAACCGGCAGGACCAGTATTACAATAACGCAGCTGACGACCAGGCGAGAAGAAATAAAATGCTGCTGCTCATCATCCTGCTGGTAACTATCCCTGTATGGGGCGGAGTTGCTTTCGGACTGGTGGCTGCGGCCTTTGGTATCATTGTGGGGCTCGGAGCAGCTGTGCTGGGGCTCGGCGCAGCAGGCGTTGCGGTGCTGATCGAAGGGATAAGAGATCTGTTCACGGTTCCGCCTGTTGGTCTTGCGCTTACGGGAGCAGGTTTTTTGCTGTTCGGTCTTTGCGGTGTTATATTCATTCCGCTGCTAAGACTTTTCATAAAGTTTATAAAATGGGCAGCATCGACGGTATCGAGAGCTTTCAGTGATCTTATCTCGGGGGTGAAGGCATGAATAACGGCGAGATCATCGAGACAGAAAAGCAAGCAAAAGCTTCGAGAAAAAAGTCCGTGCTCAGCAACATCCTTGCAGCCTTTCTGCTTGGAGGGGTAACACTGGGCTACGGCGTTGTAAAAGTGATAAACCTTTTCAGGCGCAAAAAGAAAACGGAGGTGAACGACGATGCCGAGCTATGATGCAGCAGGAGATGTAAAAAAGCGTAATGTTTTTCTAAGGGCATCCGTTGTGTTCCTGATAGTCGGAGCTGTTTTGCTGACTGTCGGGCTCATCCTCATCGGCAGGGACGGACTTGACAAATATGTCAAAAGGTATTCCGCCGAGGAGGTCTTTGATGCGGACACGATAACCGAGCTCGACTTTGAGATGGGCGCAGCAGATATAGAGATACGCCCGACAGATGAAAATATAATAAGTGTAAAAGCAAAAGATGTACCTTATCCCATAAACTGCCGCACCGAAAAAGGGAGACTTTATGTTTACGGAGACCAAAAGGACAATGTCAGAAATATTGCGTTTTCTTCGATAGGAAAGAAAAAAACAAAGTCTGAGATAACTATCCTTGTTCCAAAGAAGGAATACTCCTCCGTAAGAATGGAATTTGGTTTAGGCAATGCGGATGTTCACGGAATAGATTGCCAAAAGCTTGTTCTTGAAACAGGGATGAGCGATGTCAGCTTTGAAAACTGCAAGGCTTCAGACAGCGCAAAGGTCGAGATCGGGATGAGCGATATCAGCTTCAAGGACTGCACCTTTAATATGTGCGAATTTGACATCGGAATGAGTGATCTGGATTATTCGGGCAAGATCACGGGCGAGAGCAGATTTGAAGGCGGTATGTGCGAGTATGACTTCAAGCTTGAAGGCAGCAGATCGGATTATTATATCAAGGGCGCCGACGTTTCGGGCTCAGGCAGCAACAACGATGACGGCATCAGGTTCAAGTGTGATGTCGGAATGGGAGATATTGATTTTGAATTCAAATAAAAACGGAGGTAACTATAATGCAGAAGAAATTATACAGGATAAAGCAGGGGAAAATGATAGCAGGTGTGTGTACAGGACTTTCAGCCTACTTTAACATCGACGTTAACGTGATAAGGCTCGGTGCGATCATACTTGGCTGCACAGGAACAGGCGTTATCGCCTATATCGCAGCCTGCATCCTTGTGCCAGAGATATGAAATGGAGAAAAAGATATGCAGACGCTGTCTGCTGGATGATCTGGACTTTGATGAATATATGCAGAGCCTGAAGGACTACATCAAAGCGGTGCCGCCCGATTCAAGGGTGGACGACGAGATCTACCGTGAACGGCTGGATGTCTGCCGCAGCTGTGAGGAGCTTGCGAACGCTATGTGCCGCCAGTGCGGCTGCTATGTGGAGCTGAGAGCTCTGAAGCCGAAAACGCACTGCCCTATTGACAAATGGGGCGCTACGCTGTAATATAGTATAGGTGACTGACAAAAAGCTCTGCCCGTTTTATCGGGCAGAGTGTTTTGTGTTTGTTATCCGGGCTCTGTGCAGAGCAAAAGATATGCTGATCCGTGCGGCTTTTCATAGCTTTGCAGGTCAGCATCATAAAACAAAGGAGAAGGTAAAATGACGAAGAAGCTTTTTGACGACGGCGCTCTTATGGAATTTGATGCGGTGGTCGTTTCGTGTGAACAGGTAAAAAAAGGATACGAGGTCATTCTCGATCAGACTGCGTTCTTTCCCGAAGGCGGCGGACAGCCGGGTGATGTGGGCAGACTTGGTACAGCAAGAGTGACAGACACTGTCGAGAAAAACGGAGAAGTGATACACAGGTGCGACAGCGCTCTTGCTGTGGGCGAGAGCGTTCACGGACAGGTCGATGAAAACATCAGGCTCAGAAGGATGCAGAATCATTCGGGAGAGCATCTTCTTATGGGCTTTATCCACGAGATGCTGGGATATGAGAACGTGGGCTTCCACCTGGGCTCCAGCGAAGTGACCCTTGACTTGAACGGTGTCATCACCGACGAACAGCTGGCGCTTTGTGAGAAAAAAGCCAACGAAGCCATAGCAAAGGATGTCGCTATAACCATATCCTATCCCGACAGCGAGACCCTTTCTTCGATGCAGTACCGCAGCAAGCTGGAGATGACGGAGAACGTCAGGATAGTTACTATCGAGGGTATCGACCGCTGTGCCTGCTGTGCGCCTCACCTTTCCTCAACGGGAAAGATCGGCATCGTGCGTGTGCTCTCTTCCGAGAGCTATAAGGGCGGCACAAGGGTGCATATCCTCTGCGGACTTGATGCTTTTGACGTTATAAAAAGCAGGATGGACACCGTGTCTGCTCTTTGCAGGCTGCTGTCATCGAAGCCCGAAAAGGTAACGGGGTTTGTCGAGAAGCTCATGGCCGAGAACAGCGAGCTGAAAAAGAAGCTTGCTGACATTGAAAACGAAAAGGCAAAAGAGATCATCGCTTCCCTTTCAAACGAGTCGGGAAAGAGCTTTACCGTATTTGTTAAAGGCATAGGCAGGGACGCTCTGAGAGCCGTTGCAAACAAGGCTGTCGAGCTTACCGACGGAGCCGCAGGAGTTTTCTGTGAAGAGGGCGAGGGTTACAGCTATATCATAGCATCAAAGACACTTCCGCTCAGGGCAAAGGCCAAGGAGATAAACGCCGCTCTCAACGGACGTGGAGGCGGCTCGGATCAGATGATCCAGGGCAGTGCCGGCGCCGACAGAGAAACCATAGAAAAATTCTTCGGGACGCTCTGATATGGTGTTTCGCAAAATAACCGACAGGGTCTATCTGGCGGTTTTCATAGTTGTTATCATAACTGCGGTATGGGGTGCCTGGGACCACGCAGTTACGCTTGCAAACTTCCACCCTGCCATCGTTGCTCTGGGGATACTGTCCAGTGCGGCAGGCGGAGCGGTTTTAGCCTACGGGCTTTTCAGGCTGCAAAAGCACATAGCCAAAAGCGCCGACCCGGAAAGTGTGTTCAAGCGCACGATGTTTGGCGGACTTATTTTCATTCTTCTGGCACAGATAATACTTATCTGCATCTGTGATGTGGACAAGCTTCACGATCTTTCCTATGTCGAAACGGCAGCCCGAAACCTTGTCACCCGGGGATCTGCTCATCTGCACGATGGGCTCCCTGAGCACCACAGCAGCTATTTCTATGTTTATCCCAACAACCACACACTGCTTGTTATGGTAAGCGGCCTTTACAAGCTGGAGATGCTTCTCTTCGGAGAGATAAAGGGGATACTCCCCATCTTTGTGAACACCCTGGGGCTTGACCTGTCCTTTGTTATCACCTGTCTCTGTGCAAAGCTCCTTTACGGCAGTCAGAAAGCGGCTGTGTGCTGCATAAGAGCGGTGCTGTTCACTCCTCTCATAAGCTATGCGGTGATATACTACACCGACACAATGGCGATGCCGTGGCTGACGGGAGCCGTTTATCTGTGGCTGAGGCAGCGAAGGGAGCAGGGAAAGAAAAAATACATCCTGCTGGCACTTGGCGCTCTTATGCTGAGCGTTGGGTTCAGGATAAAGTCCACTCCCATAATCTTTGCGGCAGCAGCCGTGATAGACAGCGTGCTGAGCGTAAGGCCTTTAAAAAAGCTGGCAGCACAGCTGGGCGTCTTTCTTGCTGTGTTCTCGGCAGGTGCGATGCTTATCTCATTTATCTGCTCTCAGGTGCTCAGCCTTGACGAAAAAACGCTTGAAGCCAAACGTTTCCCGCCCATCCACTGGGTCATGATGAGCGCTGACGGCAACGGCGGCTATAACCCGGAGGACTTCTACTATACCAGATCATATGAGGGCTATGATGCAAAGGTGCGTGCCGACACAAAAAGGCTCGAACACAAACTTCATGACCAGGGAGTCCTCGGCATTGCCGAGCATTTCACTTACAAGCTCAATTACAGCTGGCGTGACGGTGCCTTTATGATCGGCCACTATATGAAAGGCTTTTTAAAGAGCCGCATATGGTATTCGATAGCCTTCGTGACATGGTATGCGCTCATGTTTTTTACTCTCCAGCGCTTTTACATCGCCTGCAAAAACGAAGAAGCGTCGGCACAGACCTTTGTGCTGCGCCTGACGCTTATGGGGCTCACACTTTTTCTCCTTATCTGGGAAGCCCGCATCCGCTATCTGATAAGCTTTATGTGTTTTTTTGCATTGATATAAGGCAGCACCCGTCCAAGAGGCAGTGCTGCCTTTTTATATCCCGTATTTGATCTTGACACGCATGAGCTTGTCGCCCACAGGCTTTGCGAGGATGACGAGGAACACGACATTTGAAGCACAATAGCTGAGCAGATACGGTATGCTCGTTGCGACAGCCGCAAGGTAAAGCCTGAGGCTGAAGCCCCTTGCATACCACAGAACCGTCCAGATATCCATTATCATCGAATAGGCTGCTCCGCAGACCGCTCCGAAAACGATCAGGAGCGGTCTGTTTTTTATCAGCACCCTTGAAAGAGCTCCCGAGAAAAAACCTACAAGACCGAGCGCCAGCATCATAAAGGCTGTCCATGGTCCCTGCCCGAACCAGAAGTTTGAGATGAGCGCCGTAAGCGCACCTGTAAGAAACCCTGTTTCACACCCGAGATACACCCCCGTCAGTATCACCAGCGCCGCCACAGGCTTGATGACCGGTATGAACCGTCCGAACAGACAAAGCGCCGTCATTATCGCCGTGACCACCATTCGCCGTGTGCCAACCTGTTTTTTCTCATAGCCCAGAAAAAACACCCCGAGAGCCGCAGCCGCCACAGCCAGCGACACAAGTATATGACGCTGCTCATCGAACACCAATGACCCTGCCGCCGCTATGGCAGGTATGAATGCCAGCACGGCTATGTATTTTATCATCTGCCTCATACGCAGTTGTGCTGCCGTCATAGGCTGCCTCCTTTCCCGGGCCTTATAGCCTTCTGTTCGCTTTGCATATCCTGATCGTGTCCTCCACAGTTACCGCACCGTCATAGCGCTCCCTTGTTATAAGGCTCGCAGCGGTGGTGAAATACCGGTTCTCGCCAAGCACCTTAACTGTGGGCGCAGGCTCACTCAGGCGCCCCGAGAAAAACACTGCACACCTGTCCGACACCCCGGCACAGAAATCCGTGTCGTGGCTGACTGCAACTATCGTGACACCTCTCTTTTTCAGGTCATCTATGATATCACACAATCTCTGCGTGCTGTTCGCATCAAGGCTCTTTGTCGGCTCGTCAAGCAAAAGCAGCTTCGGCTCTCTTGCCAGCACCTTTGCCAGCGCCAGCAGCTGTCTTTCGCCGCCCGAAAGGTCATAGGGATGGCGCTGCAAAAGCTTCTCCAGCCCAAACGGTATCTTCGTGATATGCGAATCATCGATCTCCTCGCCCACGCTGTTTTTTGTAAAGAGCGCTGTCACATCCTGGGGCAGCATCGCAAGGGTGCCCTGATAAAGAGAATTGTTCTTATAGTCCCTGAGTTTTTTTCCGAAAATGCGGACAGTTCCCGTCTGTGCTCTGAGAGCGCCCGAAATGAGCCCCAGCGCCGTGGATTTTCCCGAGCCGTTGGCGCCCAGAAGCGCCATACACTCGCCCTCTCTGACTTCAAGATCCAGCCCGTCGATAATGTCCTTCCCTGCCCGTTCATAGCGGAAAGTCACATTTTTCAGCTCCAGCGCCTTTTTCTGCGAAAGCTCCCTTTCACTGTGCCCGGCCTCTCTGATGCTGTTGTCGAAGGTGGTTCTTACAAAACGCTTTGCTCCTGCCGTATCGCAAGGACACTCGCCCTCTCCCGAAAGTGCAGAAAATATCCTCACGGGGGCGGGCATAGCCCGAAGAAGCATCTCGTCCTCTCCTGCTCTTTTCAGCGCTGCTGCCCTGTCCTCGCAAAAAGCGAGATGTCCCTTTTCCATTCTTATCACCTTGTCGGCAAAAGGCAGGATATGCTCGAACCTGTGCTCGGCTATCACAACAGTTACCGCCTGTTCACGGCACAGCCTTGCCACAGTCTCGGCAAACTGTCTTGACGCCAGCGGATCCAGCTGCGAGCAAGGCTCATCCAGAAGGAGCACACGAGGCTGCATTATCATAACACCTGCCAGAGTCAGCAGCTGCTTTTCACCTCCCGAAAGCGAAGCAGTGGGCTTTGAAAGCTTGTCATAGATGCCGAAATATGCCGCCGTTTCTGCGACCCTTACGGCTATGGTGTTTTTGTCAAGTCCTATGCTCTCGGGCCCGAAGGCAAGCTCGTGCCACACCTTGTCGGTAACTATCTGCTGCT